>NZ_CP034888.1:273447-630331 GCF_005083345.1 Buchnera aphidicola (Aphis nasturtii)
TGAGACAGGTGCTGCATGGCTGTCGTCAGCTCGTGTTGTGAAATGTTGGGTTAAGTCCCGCAACGAGCGCAACCCTTATCCCCTGTTGCCATCGGTTCGGCCGGGAACTCAGAGGAGACTGCCGGTTATAAACCGGAGGAAGGTGGGGACGACGTCAAGTCATCATGGCCCTTACGACCAGGGCTACACACGTGCTACAATGGTTTATACAAAGAGAAGCAAATCTGCAAAGACAAGCAAACCTCATAAAGTAAATCGTAGTCCGGACTGGAGTCTGCAACTCGACTCCACGAAGTCGGAATCGCTAGTAATCGTGGATCAGAATGCCACGGTGAATACGTTCCCGGGCCTTGTACACACCGCCCGTCACACCATGGGAGTGGGTTGCAAAAGAAGCAGATATCCCAACCATTTTTTGGAAGGCGTCTACCACTTTGTGATTCATGACTGGGGTGAAGTCGTAACAAGGTAACCGTAGGGGAACCTGCGGTTGGATCACCTCCTTAAAAATATATACTTTTTTTTAAGTGCCCACACAAATTATCTAATAAAACTTTTTAGAAAGGCTTGTAGCTCAGATGGTAAGAGCGCACCCCTGATAAGGGTGAGGTCGGTGGTTCAACTCCACTCAGGCCTACCATATAAAACAAGCTATATAGACCATATAATATAATATGGGGCTATAGCTCAGCTGGGAGAGCGCCTGCCTTGCACGCAGGAGGTCAGCGGTTCAATCCCGCTTAGCTCCAAAAATATCTTTATTTTTTCTTAAATAGCAAAATATTTCAAAATCATCTTTATTCTTTTCAAATCCCATAGAATTTTTTAAAAAATACTCATTTGTTCTTAAAAATATATTTATTTTTTTTTCATTATTAAGATAAAATGGAAATATATTTTTTCTTAAAAATATTTTTTTCTGTACTTTTTTATAATAATGTTTAATATTTTTATCGTTTGGTAAAAAATACATAGAAAAAATCAAATTCGATAAAGTATATTCATGAGAACAACACAAAATAGTATTGCCTGGAAATGATTTAATTAATTGAATAGAATTATACATACTTATATAATTATTTTGAAAAACTTTACCACAACCAGCTGAAAAAATAGTATCCCCACAAAACAAATATGGTTTTAAGTAGTATGAAATATGACCTAATGTATGACCAGGTGTGGAAATAATATTAATATCTTTTTCTAATAAATGTATTTTATCTCCTCCTTGAATAATTTTATGAACATTAAATTTTTCTGTTTCTCGCGGACCAAAAACAATAATTTTAGGATATATTTTTAAAATTTTTTTTACTCCATCTGTGTGATCTTGGTGATTATGAGTAAGTAAAATAGCTTTAGGATTCCATTTTTTTTTAATAATTTTTTTTACTACAATTTTTGATACACCTGGATCAATAATGATACAAGAATTATTTTTATCATATAAAATCCAAATATAATTATTCTCTAGTGCTTTTATACTTGTTAAAATCATAATTTTTTCTTCACTTTATTATAAAAAACTATTTCATAAAATTTATCTTGCATTGATGGATGATTTGCAGATTTTCGTGCAATTTTATCACATATTTCGTTTTCTAGATGACCAACATGCGCTTTTATCCAAAACCATGTAATGCAATGTTTTTTTAATAAATCATTAATACGTAACCATAAATCTATATTTTTTATTAATTTTTTATTATTTTTTTTCCATTTTTTTTCTTTCCACTTATGCATCCACTTTGTTACTCCTTGCTGGACATATTTACTGTCTGTAAAAATTTCAACTATACAAGATTGCTTTAAAAATTCTAGTCCTGATATTACACCTATAAGCTCCATTCTATTATTAGTAGTTAAAAAAAATCCTGAAGTTAGTATTTTTTCAGTTTCTTTGTAACGTAATATAGTTGCATATCCACCCGAACCTGGATTTCCTAAACAAGAACCATCTGTAAACATTTTTACTAATTTTAACATTATATTAAATATTCCAAAAGATTAGTTAAATTAAAAATGACAAATAATAAAAAAAGAACAATTGTATTAGATACTGAAACTACTGGTATGAATAATTTTAAAAAACCTTTTATTAATCATAGAATTATTGAAATTGGAGCTGTTGAAATTATTAATCGTCGTTTTACAGGAAATAATTTTCATGTATATATTCAACCTAATAGATCAATTGATTCAGAAGCTTTTAAAATTCATGGGATTAGCAATAATTTTTTATTAGATAAACCCTTGTTTAAAAATATAGCCAAAAAATTTTTTAAATATATTCAAAATTCACAGTTAGTTATTCATAATGCATCATTTGATATAGGATTTATAAATCAAGAATTTTCTCTATTAAAAAATCAAGTAATAGACATATCAAAGTTTTGTTATATTATTGATACTTTAAAAATTGCAAGAAAATTATTTCCTGGAAAAAAAAATACATTAGATGCACTTTGCAATCGATATAAGATAAAAAATTCTCATAGAGTTTTACATGGCGCTCTTTTAGATTCTTTTTTGCTAGGAAAATTATATCTTTTAATGACTAGTGGTCAAGAATCTATGTCATTTTATAATGATATTGAAAATATAAAAAATTTTGAATCTTGTGGCAAATTAATAATAAATAAAAAAAAATCTTTAAAAATATTAAAAGCAAATTCAGAAGAATTAAAACTTCATACAAAATATATAAATTATATAAAAGCTAGAAAATAAAAAATATTTTTAGAAATTAAATATTAATAACTATAAAAAGATCATTGACTGATTTTTTTAAAATATGTACAATAATAGAAGTATAAAAGGTGCGGTAGTTCAGTTGGTTAGAATACTGGCCTGTCACGCCGGGGGTCGCGGGTTCGAATCCCGTCCGCACCGAAAAAAATTTTTATCTTTTTAACATAAGTTATAAAAATGTATAAAAAAATTATTTTTTTTGAATTAAATATTTCATTAAATGTATTAAAAAATTTTTTAGAAAATAAAGATCAAATAAAAAATATTGAAAAGTCCGCTATTTTAATTTCCGAAGCATTTAAAAACAAAAAAAAAGTAATTGCCTGTGGAAATGGAGGCTCCCATTGTGATTCTATGCATTTTGCAGAAGAACTCACAGGTCTTTATAGAGAAAAAAGATCAGGATATCCAGCAATTGCTATTTCCGATACAAGTCATATTTCTGCAATAGGCAATGATTTTGGATACGATTATGTTTTTTCACGTTATATAGAAAGCGTAGGAAATTCTAGTGATATATTATTAGCTATTTCTACATCAGGTAATTCCAAAAATATTATTAATGCAATAAAAGCAGCTCGAAAAAAAGAAATGAAAATAATTGTTTTAACAGGAAATGACGGAGGAAAAATTAAAAAATTATCTGATATAGAAATATGCGTACCATATTATGGTTACTCAGATCGAATACAAGAAATGCATATTAAAATTATTCATATATTAATCTTAATTATTGAAAAAGAAATGAACAAATAAATTAATCAATAATTTTATTTCAATATTTTAACATCCTAAAATAACTACACATTATTTCCACTTTTCTAATAAATACTATTTTATAGTTTTGGAATTTTTTATGAGTGAGAAATATATTGTCACTTGGGATATGCTTCAGATTTATACTAGAAAGTTAGCTAGTCGATTGATTAAAATAAATTCATGGGATGGCATTATTGCCGTTAGCAGAGGTGGTTTAGTTCCTGCTTCTTTATTAGCAAGAGAATTAAGTATTCGATATGTTGATACAATCTGTATTGCAAGTTATAATTATAATTGTTTGCAAAAAAATAGAAAAATTATAAAAAAAACAAAAATTAATGATGAAAAAATTATTGTAGTAGACGATCTTGTAGATACAGGTGGAACTGCAAATATTATTCGATCTTTATATCCAAAAGCATACTTTGTGACTATTTTTGCAAAACCTATGGGTAAATTATTAGTAGATGATTATATTATTGATGTCGATCAAAATATCTGGATCGAACAACCTTGGGATATGTCAATATCTTACACCCCCCCTCTTATTAAAAAAAAATAAAATATTTTCAATTTATTATTTTTAAAATTTTTAGTAAATTTTTATCAAGATAATTAGCATATTTATAAAAATGTATAAAAAGGATATGTTTATGACAAATGAAAAAAAAATAAACAACGAAATAATAAGCGATGTAAATACAAAAGAAGTTTTAAATGATACAAACAATGAAAATAATTTAACTAATACTTTAGAAAATCAATTAAAAATATCTGAAGAAAAAATAAAAGAGCTAATTTTACAGCAAAATCAAGAGGTATTAAAAGTAACAAATCGATTAAAAAAAGAAATTAAAAAATATCAAAAATTTTCTTTAGAAAATTTAATTGTTGAATTTCTTTCAATTACAGATAACATTGAACGCGCTTTTACTTTAATACAACAAAAAAAAGAAAATATATATATTGAAATTTTAAATAATATTGAAAAAATTCTTTCTTTAATAAAAAATATGTTTATTCAATTTCAAGTATCTAAAATAAGTGATATAAAAGTTGTGTTTAATCCTAATATTCATCAAGCTATATCGATTAGATGTGATAATACAATTGAACCTAATAAAATACTTGAAGTTATGCAATCTGGTTATATCATGTATAATACTCGTTTATTACGTCCAGCAATGGTAGTAGTATCAAAAAACAGTATGAATAATTCTTGAAAAATTAAAAATACAATTTTTTAATTGTAATAGTACTAAAAATTAAATATTATTTTCTTTCATCTATATGAAATTTTTAATTTTTAAATAATTTTTTTAAAGAATAATACTTATTTCTTCTTCTTTCTTTTGGATCTATTATTAAATTTCTATAAATTTCAATTCGATCTCCATTTTTTATTTTTTTGTTTAAATGAACTAATTTATTATAAATACCGACATTATTTTTATAAAATTGTATATTTTTTACTATACTAAGTATATTCGAAGCCAATATAGCATCTTTTACAGTTGAATTAGATTTTATATACACTTTTCTAATATATTGTATGTCTGATAACGCATAAATGATTGTGACTTGAATCATATTCATAAAAATTTTAATTTTTATATTATTTATAAAAAATTTATTAACATAATTTTTTTAAAAAATCAATTTATATTAATTAAAAAAATCAAATCAATTTCTTTGGATTATATCCAACTATGTTAAATAAAAAAAAGTATAATTTACAATCTCCTATTTTTTGCATAAATAAAAAAGCACATTATAATTACTTTATAGAAGAAGTTTTTCAATCAGGTTTAGTTTTAAAAGGATGGGAAATTAAATCGATTAGATTAGGAAAAATTAATATTTCTGAAAGTTATATTAGCAATTTTTCAGATGAAATGTATCTGTGTAATGCTATTATTCAACCTTTACAAACAGCTTCAAATCATTTATTTTATAATCCTACAAGAAAAAGAAAATTACTTTTACATAAAAATGAAATCAAATATTTGTCTATAAAAAAAAATCAAATAGGTTACACCTTAATTTCACTTTCTTTATTATGGAAAAAATCTTGGTGCAAATTAAGTTTTGGATTAGCTAAGGGAAAAAATAAAGTGGATAAAAGAGAAGAAGAAAAACAAAATACATGGAAAAAAGAAAAATTAAGAATACTTAAAAAACTAAGATGATAAATTAAAAATTTTATGATATCTAAAAATGATGAATATTGGATGAAAATTGCTTTAAAACATGCACATTATGCTGAAAAAAAAGGAGAAATACCTATAGGAGCAATATTAGTTTTAAAGGAAAAAATTATTGGACAGGGATGGAATAGTTCAGTTATTAACAATGATCCTACTGCTCATGCTGAAATTATAGCTTTACGTCAAGCTGGAAAAATAATAAAAAATTACAGACTAAATAATACTACATTATATGTTACATTGCAACCTTGTATAATGTGTTTTGGAGCAATTATACATAGTCGTATTGAAAGATTAGTATTTGGAGCTAGTTATAAAAAAGATAAAAAATGTCCTTTTAAAGACATTTTTTTTGATTTGCAAAAAAAATATAAATTTAAAGTACAAAAAAATATTATGGAATTTCAGTGCGCTCAAATATTAATTAATTTTTTTAAAAATAAAAGAAAGTAATTGAGTTAACTAGTTAGCTTTCTAAAATTACTATAGCATGTGCATATAGCTTTTGATCAGTTATACTAACATGTATAAATTTACATTTTTTTTCTTTAAATTTTTGAAGAGCATAATCTAAAAAACGAAAATTTGGTTTTCCTAAAGAATTATTATATAATTCCAACTGATTAAAAGTTATTCTATTGCTGATACCTGTTCCTAATGCTTTAGCAGCAGCCTCCTTAGCTGCAAATTTTTTTGCAATAAAATTAATTTTATTTTGAGATTTTATATATTCTTTCCATTCTTTTATAGATAAAATCTTTTTAGCTAACTTATTTCCAAATTTAAAAAAAATTTTTTTAATACGTTCGATTTCTACGATATCAATTCCTATACCTATAATAGACATCAATTTGATTCCTTCTAATGTTCTAAAATTAAAAAAAATAATTTTATTTTTAAAATTAGTTAAAATCTTTTAAGTATTTTAACTAATTTTAAAAAATAAAGTTATTTTTTTAACATTTTTAAATTTATACGTTTTCTCTTACCCATATTAATAAATGTACTTTTTTATTATTTTCTTGTTCTAGATAATACCTAGATGACATACTAATTTTTTTAATCATTTCGCCTTGATTGCCAATAACAATTTTTTTTTGTCTTTTGTTCTCCACACAAATAATTGCATTAATATGTATTTTTTTTGTATTATATTTAATTGATTCAATTTTTACTTTTAATATTGATGGCAATTCATTTCTTAAAAAAAATATTAATTGTTTTCGAATAATTTCAGATATAGAAAATTCAAAAGAATTTGTAGTAATATAATTTTTAGGAAAAATATGTTTATTTTTTGGTAAATATTTTTTTACGACTTTTTCTAGTGTAATAACATTTTGTTTTTTCTTTACTGAAATTGGAATAATTTCTGTTGAATTAGTTTTTTTTGAAAGTATTTTAATATAGGATAAAATATAATTTTTATTTAACAATTGATCCATTTTATTAATTGCATAGATTATTGGAATATTCATTATTTTAATTTTATTATAAATAATTTCATCTTCTTTTTTCCATATATTTCGATCTATAACAAATATAATTAAATTTGTATTTTTTATTATTTTTAAGTTTTTTATATCATGATAGTATACTCCAGGTGTATCTATATAAATAGATTGATAATTTTCATTATTCTTAATACCTATAATATTAAATTGTGTTGTATTTTTCTTTTTTGATGTAATAGAAATATTTTTTCCAACTATTTCATTAATTAAAGTTGATTTTCCAACATTCGGTCTTCCGATAATAGTTATATATCCGCAATATTCTTGTGTTTTCACTCTACACCTAACTGAATTAATGCTTTTTTAGCTGCATTTTGTTCTGCTTTTCTTCTACTTGTGCCTTTACCAATAAACATTTTTGAATTAATACTGATTTCGCAATGGATAGTAAATAGTTGATTATGAGCTTCTCCGCACACCTTTACTATAAAATATGTGGGTAATGATAAATGTTTAGATTGCAAATATTCTTGTAATCTTGTTTTTGGATCTTTTTGCGTATCTCCCGGGCTTATTTTTTCTAAACGTTTTTCATACCATTTAAGTATTAGTTCTTCTACTGTTTTAATATTACTATCTAAATAAATACTTCCAATTAAAGCTTCTACTGTATTTGCTAAAATAGATTCACGTCGAAAACCCCCGCTTTTTAGTTCTCCCTGACCTAATTTTAGGTATTCTCCTAAATCAAATTCATATGCTATTTCTGCTAAAGTATTTCCTCGAACTAAAGTCGCTCTCATACGACTCATATCTCCTTCGTTAATATATGGAAAATGTTGATATAAAGCATTAGCAATTACAAAACTTAATATAGAATCGCCTAAAAACTCAAGTCTTTCATTATGGTTACTACTTGCACTACGATGTGTAAGTGCTTGTTTTAATAATTCTTTTTGATTAAAAGTATATCCTAATACTTCCTGTATTTTATTTGTTACGATATGGTTCATGTTATACCAATTTCAACGAGATTTTAATTGATTTGTATATATAACAGGAAAAACAGTAAAATTTGATAGAATTAAAAAAAACATTTTAAAATTTATTAGATTAATATTATATAATTTGTTTTTAATATATTTTTTTTCCAATTCTATTAATACGTATACCTGTCGGCCATTCATTTTCTTTTTTTTCAAAACTCATCCATACTCTTAAAGCTTTTCCTAAAATATTTTCTTCTGGTACAAAACCCCAATAACGACTATCTAAACTATTATCACGATTATCTCCCATTACAAAATATTTATTTTTTGGTACTATCCAAGTAAATTTTGGTATTTGATCTTGTTGATAATAGTTATTTGTTTGGTTGTTAATTTCATCTAATAATAATATATTATGTTTAAAATTATTAATGTTTTCTTCTGTTACTTTAAAGTAAACAGAATTATATATTTTTTCTTTTTTTAGATGATTTTCTTGGAATAGATATATTTTTTGAGTAAATTCAGTTAAATGTTTTTTTGAGTAATTAATGGGTAATGCATGTTTACAATCGTTTGTGTTTATGTAATTAACACAAATTTTAATTTTTTTATTATATATATTGTACTCAATTTTATCTCCTGGTAATCCTATTATACGTTTAATGTAATTTGTACTAGATTCTATAGGATGCTTAAAAACTATAATATCTCCACGTTGAGGATATTTATGAAATATTAAAGTTTTATTCGAAATAGGATTTTTAATGCCATATGAAAATTTTTCTACTAAAATAAAATCTCCTACTAAAAGTGTAGGCATCATAGAACTTGAAGGAATTTGAAATGGTTCATATATAAAAGAACGTATTATAAAAACAATAAATAGCATTGGAAATAACGATGATATAAATTGGAAAATATTTTTTTGATTTTTAAAAAATATTTTTTTGTTTGAGAAAATTATATTTCTTTTTTTTTATTAAAAAAATAATTGATAATCGATTGAATATGAGTAAAAAACCAAAAAAAACCAGTAAATAATGTACTAAATATTATAAATAAAGTTAATATGTTAGGCATTTTTTTCTCTTTTTAATTATTAATGTTTAAAATAGTAAGAAACGCTGTTTTTGGCATATTAACATTGCCTATTTTTTTCATTCTTTTTTTTCCATCTTTTTGTTTTTTTAGCAATTTCTTTTTCCTACTAATATCACCACCATAACATTTAGCTAATACATTTTTTCTTAATTGTTTAATTGTAGCTCTAGCAATAATTACGTTATTTATGATTGCTTGAATACTAATATCAAATTGATGCCTAGGTATGAGTATTTTCATTTTTTCAACTATTTCGCGAGCTCGATATTGTGCATGTTTATAATATGTAAGAGTAGTTAATGCATCAACTCGTTTTGAATTAATTAATATATCTATGCGAACAATTTTAACTGATTTAAAATGTTTAAAATCATATTCTAGCGAAGCATATCCACTAGAAATTGATTTTAATTCATCAAAAAAATTTAAAACAACTTCACTCATTGGTATATAATACTTTAAAGCAACTTGACTTTCATAATATACTAAATCAATTTGTACCCCTCTTTTTTTTATACATAATTTCATTATTGAACCAAGAAATCTAGGGGGTAATAAAATATTACATTCAGCAATTGGCTCTTTAATTTTTTTAATTATATTCGTCATAGGAAAATTTGAAGGACTGTCTAAATAAATTTTTTTCCCATTAGTTAATTCTATTTGATAAATAACAGTTGGAGCAGTTGAAATTAAATCAAGCGAATATTCTCGTTCTAATCGAGCTTGTACAATTTCCATATGCAATAAACCTAAAAATCCACATCTAAAACCAAATCCAAGAGCATTTGAATTTTCTGGTTCATAAAATAAAGAAGAATCGTTTAAACTTAGTTTTTCTAACGCATCTCTAAACGTTTCATATTGATCTGATGTAACAGGAAATAGACCTGCATAAATTTGTGGTTTTATCTGCTTAAATCCAGCTAACATTTTTTTTGACGGATTATAATAATTAGTTAAGGTATCCCCAACTGGTGCTGCAGAAACATTTTTAATACCACATATGATCCAACCTACTTCACCACATCGTAATTTTTTTTTATTTATTTTTTTAGGTGTAAAAATACCTACTTGATCAACTATATAGCTTTTACCAGTGCTCATTACTTGTATTTTGTCTTTTATAGATATAAATCCATTTTTAATTCTTATTAAAGAAACTACACCTAAATAATTATCAAACCATGAATCAATTATAATTGCCTGTAATGGTTTTTTTTCATCTCCATTTGGATGAGGAATTTGACTGATAATTTTTTCAATAAGATGTGGAATACCTTTTCCGGTTTTAGCTGAACACTGAACAGCATGAAATGCGGAGATTCCAATAATATCTTCAATATCTTTTATAACTCGTTCTGTATTTGAGCTGGGTAAATCAATTTTATTTAAAACTGGGAGAATAGATAAGTTCATTTCTAAAGCAGTATAACAATTAGCTAATGTTTGTGCTTCTATACCTTGGGTCGTATCAATAACTAATAATGCACCTTCACAGGCTGCTAACGATCTAGATACTTCATAAGAAAAATTTACATGACCAGGTGTGTCAATAAAATTTAGTTGAAAAACATTTCCTGTTTTATCCGTATAATCAATCATAACACTCTGTGCTTTAATGGTGATCCCTCTTTCTTTTTCTAAATCCATAGAATCTAAAATTTGATCAGACATTTCTCTTTCAGATAATCCTCCACATTCTTGAATTAAACGATCAGATAAAGTTGATTTTCCATGATCAATATGAGCGATAATAGAGAAATTTCTTATATTTTTCATTTTTTTAATTTAACTTATTTAAAATGCATTAAAAATATTTAATTTTAATTTAAAATTTATTTTATATTAATATTTTTTAAAAGTATAAATATTTAATATATTTCTTATGTTTATTTCAATATAATATATGCTAATTATTATTCATTGTATTTAATAAATAATATTATTTTGAACAATTTTTTAAAATTATACATCAATTATATTTTGGTTTGAACATTATTCAATTTAATATTCTTTTAATAAAAAAATAAGATGTCATTTTTTATGAGAAATCAAAAAAAAAAAGTTATTGTTGCCATGTCTGGAGGTGTAGATTCATCTGTGGCTGCATGGTTTTTAAAAAAAAAGTCTTATGTAGTCGAAGGCTTATTTATGAAAAATTGGGAGGAAGACGACAAAGATGGTTATTGTCATGCAGCACAAGATTTATACGATACTGAGAATGTTTGTAAAAAATTAAACATTTATCTTCATAAAATAAATTTTTCTCAAGAATATTGGGAGAAAGTATTTAAGAATTTTTTAAACCAATACAAAAAAGGAAAAACTCCTAATCCTGATATATTATGTAATAAAGAAATCAAATTTAAACTATTTTTTGATTATTCTATTATACAACTTAAAGCAGATTATATTGCCACTGGTCATTACGCTCGTATTTTAAAAAAAAATGGAATTAATTATCTTTTAAAAGGAATAGATAAAAATAAAGATCAAAGTTATTTTTTATATACTTTAAATACTAAGCAATTAGAAAAAATTTTATTTCCTATTGGTAAATATAAAAAATATCAAATTAGAATAATCGCAAAAAAAATAGGTTTAAAAGTTGCAGAAAAAAAAGATTCTACTGGAATTTGCTTTATAGGTCCAAAAAATATAAATATTTTTCTTTCTAGTTATCTTAAAGAAAAAAACGGTAATATAATTACAATTAATGGAGAAATTATTGGAAAACATCATGGCTTGTTTTATTATACTTTAGGTCAACGTAAAGGTTTAAAAATTGGAGGAATGAAAGAAAAATATAGTATGCCATGGTATGTAGTTGATAAAAATGTAAAAACAAACTCATTAATTGTAGCGCAAGGGTCTAATAATGTTTATTTAATGTCAATAGGTTTAATAGCTGAAAAAGTTAACTGGATAAATAATATTACATTTAAATTACCATTTTTTTGTAAAGTTAAAACAAGATATCGTCAACATGATATTTCTTGTAGAATAAAATATATAGATAATCTTTATACTAAAGTTTTGTTTGATCTTCCTGTACTTGCAATTACACCAGGACAATCAGTAGTGTTTTACTTATCTGATATTTGTATTGGAGGGGGAATTATTAAATATAAATTACCTTTAATTTAATTTTTTTATAATTTATAAAAATTTATATTAATTATATAAACATTACTATGTATCATCATCTTAATAATTATACATTAAAATTTAAACTAAAAAAATTATTAAATTTGAATAAATTGTAATTTTTATCAAAACATTTTGAAAAATAGGAATAAAAAATATGTGTTTAACTTTATTAACAGCTATTTCTCCTATTGACGGTAGGTATTTTGAATCAACTAAATCATTAAGATGCATATTTAGCGAATTTAGTTTTTTAAAATATCGTCTCAAAGTAGAAATTTTGTGGTTAAAAAAAATAATAAAGATGGATAATATAATTAACACTGAAAAGATACAAAAAACAGATATTTTATTCATTGATAATATTTTAAAAAATTTTACTATAAAAGATGCAATATATATTAAAAATATAGAAAAAAAAATTAATCACGACGTTAAATCCTTAGAATATTTTTTAAAATATAAATTTTCTAAATCAAAAAGATTATCATTTATATCAGAATTTATACATTTTGGATGTACTTCAGAAGATATTAATAATATAGCATATGCTTTAATGATAAAAGATTCGCTTAATCAAGTTATTTTGCCCTTATGGTCTGAAATAATAAGTTTTTTGAAAAAATATGCAATTCAATATAAAAATAGTGCTTTGCTATCTATGACTCATGGTCAACCAGCAACTCCTTCTACTATGGGTAAAGAAATTTTAAATTTTTATTATCGCATGCAACGTCAATTTTTTAAATTAAAAAAAATCGAAATATTAGCAAAATTTAATGGAACTACTGGAAATTATAACGCATATGTAGCAGCATACCCAGATATTAACTGGCATGCCATTAGTCAAGAATTTATAACATCGTTAAATCTCATTTGGAATCCATGCACAACACAGATTGAACCACATGATTATATTGCAGAAATATTTGGATGTATATCTCTTTTTAATAATATCTTAATTGATTTTAATCGTGATATTTGGGGATATATATCTCTTAATTATTTTAAACAAATATCAATCGATCATGAAATAGGTTCATCTGTTATGCCTCATAAAATCAATCCTATTGATTTTGAAAATTCTGAAGGTAATTTAGGATTATCAAATGCTTTAATGAATCACATGAGAAACAAACTGCCTATTTCTAGGTGGCAACGTGATTTAAGTGATTCTACAGTTTTAAGAAATTTAGGAGTAGCACTATCTTATTCAGTTATTGCATATTGTTCTATGTTACGTGGTATAAAAAAGTTAAAAATTCATAATTCTCAACTTTTAAAAAATTTAAATAAAAACTGGTCAGTGTTATCTGAAGCTATTCAGACTGTTATGAGAAAATATAATATTAAAAATTCTTATGAACAATTAAAGAAATTAACTAGAGGTAAAGAAATAAATCAAATTGATATACATAATTTTATTTCTAATTTGAATATTCCAGAGATAGAAAAACAACGTTTAAAAAATATAACTCCAGCTAATTACCTTGGATTATCTGTTCAAATTATAGAAGAAGAAACTAAATAAATATTTTTTAAAAATTTATTTTTTAAGGAATTTTCTATGAGGTTAAAAACTCTTATTTTTTCAATTATTCTTATATTAGGTTGTAATAAATCTTTAAATATAAAAAAAAATTTTTCTTTTAGTAAAAAGCAAATTGAAAAAACAATGTATCATTGGAATTTTCTCATTAAAAATGCATCAAATAAATATAATGTTGATGAAAAATTAATTAAATCTATTATATATGCAGAGTCCTCTGGAGATCCTTTTGCTAGAAGTAGTTCTAATGCAATTGGATTAATGCAAATTAAACCATCTGCAGCAGGTTTAGACATATATCGGATAAGAGGAAAAAAAGGCGAACCTTCTATCAAAGAACTATATAATCCTAAAATTAATATAAATATTGGAACTTCATATATTCGTTTATTACAAAAAAGAAATTTATTTGGAATTAAAAATAAAGAAATAATGAGATATGCAACTATTGTTTCTTATGTTAATGGAGCAAGTGCATTATTAAAAATATTTTCTAAAAATCAACATACAGCAATAAAAATTATAAATAGTATAACAATAAAAAAATTTTTTCAATATGTAAAAAAACATCCTTCTAAGCAAGCGTCAAATTATTTAGAAAAAGTAATAAAAATTTATAAATTAATTTAGATATATTGCTGTTTTTTTATATATCAGTAGAAATTAGATTTTATCTACTATAAAATATTTTATATATAAAATTTACTTTTGGATATACAGTATGGGGTTTTTAAAAGGTAAAAAAATTTTAGTAACTGGTATATCTAATGAAAGATCTATTGCTTTAGGTATAGCAAAATCTTTATATAAACAAAAAGCAGAATTAAGTTTCGTATGTAAAAATAAAAAAATTATTGATAAAATTAAAAATGTGATTAATACAATGAATGTAAGTTCTATTTTTTTTTGTGATGTATCTGATGATGAAAATATTAAAGAATTATTTTTTAATTTAAAAAAAGTATGGAATAAATTTGATGGATTTATTCATGCCATTGCTTATTGCCCTAAAGGACAAATGTATAAAGATTTTATTGAAAATAGTAACAAAGAATCTTTTAATTTAACTCATCAAATTAGTTCATATAGCTTTCTAAGTATGGCAAGAGAATCGAAAAATATGTTAAATAAATTTTCTTCTCTAATTACGCTATCTTATTTAGGATCGCAAAGAGTTTTATCTAACTACAATATGATGGGACTTGCTAAAGCTTCTTTAGAATCTAATGTTCGATATATGGCTTATTCATTAGGTGAAAAAAATATTAGAGTAAACGGAATTTCATGCGGACCTATTAAAACTATATCTTCTTATCAAATTAAAAATTTTTGTAAAATACAAAAATATCATAAATCAGTTTCATTCATTAAAAATTATATTACTAGCAAACAAATAGGTAACGTTGCTGCTTTTTTATGTTCGGATTTATCTATTGGAATCACTGGTTCAATTATTTATGTTGATAATGGATTTAATGTAAATATACCTAATGAAATAATTTGACATTTAAAATCAAAAATTTTTAGATAAAATTTATCTATGATAATTTATAAATAAGTTATATATTAAAATTTCCTAAATAAAATTATTTTTAAATAGTTAGGTCTTATAATCATGTTCCAAAACAATCCATTACTTAAACAATTAAAAAAAAATTTACATAAGACAACACCCAGGGTTGAAGGAATAGTAAAAAGCACAGAAAGAGGATTTGGTTTTTTAGAAATTGATTCGCAAAATAGCTATTTTATTCCTCCTAAAAATATGAAAAAAGTTATGCATGGAGATAAAGTATTAGCTTTATTAAAAATGGAAAAAGATCGTGAAATAGTTGAACCTGAAAAATTAATCGAACCTGTTTTAAAAAGATTTGTAGGAAAGATTGAAAAAAAAGATGATAAGTTATTTATTCTGCCAGATTATCCTTTTTTAAAAGATTTAATTATAATATGTTACCCGAAAAAAAATTGTACTAATTCATTTCAAACTGGAGATTGGGCTATAGCTAATTTAGTGCAGCATAAACTCAATGGTAATACTATATTTTGTGCTGAATTAATTGAAGAAATTGTAAAACATAACGATCCTTTAACACCATGGTGGGTAACTTTATCACGTCATAAACTCGAAAAAAAAGAACCTTTAATTGAGCAAAAAGATTTTCTATTAAAAGACAATTTCAAAAGAAAAGATTTAACACATCTTGATTTTATTACAATAGATAATCTTAATACAAAAGATATTGATGATGCCTTGTTTATTCAGAAAACTAAAAATGGAGATTTTTGTTTAACGGTAGCTATTGCAGATCCAACTTCATATATAGAAATTGGAAGTAAATTAGATATAATTGCTTCTAAAAGAGCTTTTACAAACTACCTACCAGGTTTTAATATTCCCATGTTGCCTAGGGAACTATCAGAAAATATATGTTCATTAATACCGAATGAACGTCGCCCAGTGTTAGCGTGCTCTATAAAAATTAAAAAAGATGGCAATATTTCAAATACAGTTGATTTTTTCTTAGCTTGGATTATATCAAAAGAAAAGTTATCTTATGACGATGTATCAAATTGGATTGAGAATAAAGGATTATGGAAACCATCAAAAAAATCTATTGAAAATCAAATTTTACTTTTATATCAATTATGTTTGTCTCGTATACAATGGAGAAAATTAAATGCAGTATTATTTAAAGATAGTTTAGAATATAGATTTCAATTTTCTGAAACCGGTATAGTAAAAAATATAGTTGTTGAAAAAAGAAGAATTGCTCATAAAATTATTGAAGAATCAATGATTATAGCAAATATTGTAGCTGCAAATTTTTTATCAAAAAATCTTGGATTTGGAATATATAATATTCATTCTGGTTTTGATTCTATTAATGCTGAAAATGCTGTGTCTTTTTTAAAAAATTATCATTTAAAGTTTACTGCAAAAGAAATAATGACATTAAAAGGGTTTTGTAATCTTAGACGCGTTTTAAATGTTTTATCAAATAGTTATATTGATAGTCGTATTCGACGATATCAATCTTTCGGGGATTTTAGTACTACCCCCAGTCCACATTTTGCATTAGGATTTTCAGAATATGCTACCTGGACATCACCTATTAGAAAATATAGTGATATGATTAATCATCGTTTGTTGAAATCAATTATAAAAAAAGAAAAAAGCATTAAACCTAATGAAGAAATAAAATTAAAAATTAGTGAACAAAAACGTAAAAATAGAATAGCTGAAAGAGATATTTCAGATTGGCTTTACACATTACTTTTACAAAAAAAAGAATATCAAAATAAAACATTCTCTGCTGAAATTATTGATGTATCTAGGAGTGGAATACGAGCCAAAATTACAGAAAATGGTGCTAATGTTTTTATTCCTGCATTATTTTTACATCCTGTTAGAGAAGAGTTAATGTTGAATCAAGAAATCGGACAAGTATTTATTAATGGTAATTTACATTTTAAAGTTTCTGATTTAATTCAAATAGTATTATGTGAGATTCGATTAAAAACAAGAAGTATTATTGCAAAACCTGCTTATTAAATATGAATTTAATATTTTAAAATAATTTAAAAATTTTAGTTATTTTTAAAATTTTAAAATCATTTTAATTGAATTATAAGAATTTCAATATTAATAAAGAGTTCAATATGCATATTTCAATTTTTGATTTTTCTATATATATAAAGTTTTTTATCAGTTTATGCGCACTAGTTAACCCGATTGGAATGATTCCTATTTTCACTAGTATGACTGCGCATCAGTCTACTGTAGAGCGAAAAAAAACTAATTTAGTATCTAATTTTTCTGCATTTTTAATATTATTAATATCATTGTTTTTAGGTGATAGTATTTTAAATATTTTTGGTATATCTATTAATTCGTTTCGTATTGCAGGAGGTTTGTTAATAATGGGTATTGCTTTTTCTATGATTAATGGAAAATTTACAAAAAATAAACGAATGAAAAAAGATCAAGAAATAACTCAAGAAAACATTAGTGTCGTTCCATTAGCTATGCCTTTAATTGCTGGACCAGGCGCTATTAGTTCAACTATTGTTTGGAGCACATATTATTCTACTTGGCTTAATTTAGTAGGTTGTACAATATCTATTTTTTTATTTTCTTTAGTTTGTTGGTTATGTTTTCGAGCTGCTCCATGTGTTGTTCAAATATTAGGAAAAACAGGAATTAATATTATTACGCGAGTTATGGGTTTGTTATTAATGTCTTTAGGAATAGAATTTCTTAGTACTGGAATGAAATCTATTTTAAACGAATTATTACATTAATTTTAACAAATTTCATTTGATATTTTACTTGTTAAACATCATATTGGACATTTCTTTGCAAAACAAAATTATTTTTTTTAAAAATATAGGATTAATAGATTGGATTATAACATCTGATAAAATGAATCGTTTTACAGAAAAACGCAATAGTTTTACATTTGATGAAATTTGGTTTGTAGAACATTATCCTGTTTTTACAAAAGGTTTATTAGAAAAAAATTATTCAATAATATCTAAAAATAATTTTATTAATAATATTCCTGTAATGACTTCTAATAGAGGTGGTAAAATTACATATCACGGCCCCGGACAACAAATGTTATATTTTTTAATAGATTTAAAACGGAGACAAATTAATATTCGTCAATTTATAGATATTATGCATATTTTAATAGTAGAGACGTTAAATTATTTTTCTATTAAATCAAAAACTAAAAAAAAATTTCCAGGGATATATGCAAATGATAAAAAAATTTGTTCTTTGGGATTAAGAGTTAAAAAAGGTTGTACTTTACATGGTTTATCATTAAATGTGGATATGGACTTAACTCCATTTAATTATATTCATCCTTGTGGAGATCTGTATATTAAAATGACACAAATAAAAGAATTTAATGCCTTTTTAACATTAGAAGATATTCGTATAGTTTTAATTAACAAAATATCTCAATTATTAAATGTTAAAATTATAAAAAAATTGTGTTTATAGAAATTTGAAAACATTTTAAAAAATATTTTTTTTAATTGTAATATATATTTTTTAAATTAGCGAAATAAAATTTATGAATAAAAAAATTAATTTAATACCTATTAAAAATATTTTAACTAAAAAAAATAAATTGAATAAACCAGATTGGATAAAAATTAAATTACCTATTTATACATCTCAAATCAATAGAGTTAAAAATGCTTTACGAAAAAATAATTTATATTCTGTTTGTGAAGAAGCTAATTGTCCAAATTTATCAGAATGTTTTAATAATGGAACTGCAACTTTTATGATTCTTGGGGCTATATGTACACGTAACTGCCCATTTTGTGCAGTATCACATGGAAAACCTAAAAATATAAATTTTGAAGAACCTAATAAGTTAGCAAATGCTATATTTGATATGGGAATTAATTATGTAGTGATTACATCTGTTGTAAGAGATGACTTATATGATGGTGGCGCACAACATTTTGTTAATTGCATGAATTCTATTAGGAATAAAAATACAGTAAAAATTGAAATATTAGTTCCTGACTTCAGAGGAAGAATTGAATTAGTTTTAAGAATTTTTAATTCTGAATTACCTGATGTGTTTAATCATAATATAGAAAATGTTCCTCGACTTTACAAAAAAATTCGTCCTGGAGCAAATTATAAAAAATCATTATTATTATTAGAATCATTTAAAAAAAAATATAATCAAATTCCTACTAAATCAGGTTTAATGTTAGGAATAGGTGAAAAAGATAAAGAAATTACTCAGGTAATGAAAGATCTTTATTCTAGTGGTGTTACATTATTAACAGTAGGACAATATCTTCAACCTAGCAAAAAACATCTTCCAGTAAAACGTTATATATCACTATCAGAATTCGAAAACATTAAAAAAGAAGCAATATCTATTGGTTTTAAAAACGCTTATTGTGGACCATTTGTACGTTCATCATATCATGCAAGTTTTCAAAATTAATATATAACGTAATTAATTATATTTTTAAAAAATATTTGAATAGAGGTTGAATAGTGCTAAAACTAAATTGTGCTAATATTCCAAAAATAATTATTGCATTAGATTTTAACGATAAAAAAAATGCCATGAAATTAGTAGATCTTCTTAATCCAGATGTATTTTATTTAAAGATCGGAAAAGAAATGTTTACAATGTTAGGAAAAAAATTTATTTATGAATTACATCAATTAGGATTTAATATATTTTTAGATTTAAAATTTCATGATATTCCTAATACTGTTTTTAATGCCACAAAAGCAGCAGCAGACATGGGAATATGGATGTTAAGTATACATGCATCTGGTGGGAAAAAAATGCTAATATCTGCTAAAAAAGCATTGCAATCATTTAAAACACGTCCTTTATTAATTGGTGTTACTGCATTAACTAGTTTAACACATACAGATTTAAAAGATATTGGTATTCAAATGCCATTACAAGATTATATTTTAATTTTATCTAAGCTATCTAGCGATTGCGGTTTAGATGGTGTTGTATGTCCGGGAAAAGAGGCTGAAAAAATTAAATTATTATGTGGTAATAAATACAAAATAATAACCCCAGGTATTAGATGTTTAAATGATTCTACATTTGATCAAAATCAAATTATTACTCCAAAACAGGCAAAAAAATTTCCAATCGACTATATAGTAGTTGGGCGTTCTATTACTTCTTCAAAAAATCCAATTAAAAAATTAAATTTTATAATACAATCTATGCAATAATATTTTATATTTAAAACATTTTTTATATATTTATATTAATTTAAATCTATAAAATACTAATAGAAATAGTGGAGTCTTTATGCAATTAATTAAAATAGAAAAAGCTATATTACCTACTCGTTGGGGAGATTTTATCATATTTGGATTTGAAGAGAAAAAAAATGGAAAAAATCATATTGCTCTTGTTTACGGTGATATAAAAAAAAATATACCTATTTTGTCTAGAATACATTCTGAATGTTTAACAGGAGATGCTTTGTTTAGTTTGAGATGCGATTGTGGAGATCAATTAAAAATGGCAATGAATAAAATTGCACATGAGGGTAGAGGCATATTGATATACCATCGTCAAGAAGGTAGAAACATTGGTCTTCTAAATAAAATTAAAGCATACTCTCTTCAAGATCAGGGTTTAGACACTGTTGAAGCTAATTTAAAACTTGGTTTTTCTGCAGATGAACGAGATTTTTCATTATGTGCTGATATTTTTAATATTTTAAATGTCAAACAGATTCGATTATTAACCAATAATCCATATAAAGTCGATATGCTTACTGCTGCTGGAATTGATATTGTAGAAAGAGTTTCTCTCATAGCTAAAAAAAATAATAAAAATTATTGTTATTTAAAAACTAAAGCAGAAAAAATGGGTCATTTACTATTTAAGTAAAAATTTTTTTAAAAGATATATATAATACAAATTTTATTAAGCGAACTTTAATATACTATTTAATAGTATTACGTATATTTTTTAAAAAATTTTATACTCTCTAGAATAGAAGGGGTTTTATTAAACCCCAACTGAATCATTTAATTAAGTTATCTTTTTAAATTAAAAATTGTTTTACTATGTAAAATAGTTTAAAAATATAATTTTTTTGAAAAATATTTATAATAACGGACTTAAAAAATAAAAAAGTTTTTCTAATATCTTTTTCCAATATGCACGATTAGACCAAATATTTTCATCTAGTAATTCAGAATGAGAAATATACTCTTTTTGTATTAAAGATAATTTATTACTAAAATTAGTATCATCAATGACTAAAGTAATTTCAAAATTTAACCATAAACTTCTCATATCTAAATTAGCAGTGCCAATTAAACTCAATTGACGATCAACTAATATACTTTTACTATGTAATAATCCATTTTTAAATTGATAGATTTTTACTCCTGCTTCTAATAATTCACTAAAAAAAACTCTACTTGCCCATTTCACTAAAATAGAGTCGTGATCGAGTGGTATAATAATACTTACTTTTACACCTCTTTGAGCTGCTGTGCAAATAGCATGTAATAAATCATCACTAGGTACTAAATATGGAGTAGTCATAATCAATTCATTTCTTGAAGAATAAATTGCTGTTAATAAAGCCTGATGAATCATATTTTTAGGAAAACCAGGTCCTGATGCAATAACTTGAACGCTAGAATTTTGACTAGATGTATTCTTCAACATTTCTTTGTTAGGTAATTTAGGTAAAATTTTAAAACCGGTCTCAATTTCCCAATCACATGAGTAAATCATACCTATTGTTGTCGCTATTGGACCTTCAATTCGTGTCATTAGATCAATCCATTGACCAATTCCTGAAGATTTTTTAAATAGATTTGGATCCACTAAATTCATGCTTCCAGAGTATGAGATATAATTATCGATTAATATTATTTTTCTATGTTGTCTTAAGTCTAATCGGTGTAAAAACATTCTGACTAAATTAACTTTTAATGCTTCTACAATTTGAATTCCAGCTTTTTTCATTTTTTGAACCCATGGACTTCTAAAAAAATCGAGACTACCAGCTGAATCTAGCATTAGTCTGCACTGTATTCCTCGTTTCGCGGAATCCATAAGTGCTATTGCTACATCATCAGCAAGTCCTCCTGGTTTCCAAATGTAAAATACCATTTCAATGTTTTTACGTGCTAGATAGATATCTCGAATTAAAATATTAATAGTTTTTTTATTATCAGTTAACAATGTAATTTTATTATTTTTAATTCCAGACATTCCTTGTCTATGTTTACATAATTGAAACAAAGAGGTAGCGACATCACTATTTTTTATTTGAAAAATATATTTACAAGATTTAAGTTGATTGAGATATTGATTGGATATAGACCAGATTTTTCTTGCTATTTTTTTATGTCGTTTTTCTAAGTAAAACTCACCGAAAAAAAACCAAATTGCAATACCAATAAAAGGAATAATATAAATAGTTAAAAGCCAAGACATAGAAGTCGGTATGCTACGACGTTTAATTAAAATACAGTAGGTAATATTAACAATAATTAACCAATATATTAAAACAACTAGACACGTAGTTGAATCATAAAAAATATCCATTCATTTAAAGATCCTATTTATACTTTTTTAAAAAAGTTTTTTATTTAATTGAATGTTTTATGTTTTTAAATAATTTTATTTATACGTAATAAAATTATTACTTTTTGTAAAGTATTTAAAATTAAATTTATTTTCAACACTTTTAAAAAAGTAATATTTTAAATAAAAATATTCATATTATTACTTTTTTAAAGTGTTAATTTTATTTAAAAAGTTTGATTTTTATTTAATTTAAAACTTTTTAAATATATTTTTAAATAATGCTCATTGGCAATAATTCACGAGGTTTTCCCATTTTATCAATTGCTACATAAATAAATATTGCTTCTGTAGCACAATAATATTGTCCTAATGGTTTAGAATAAATTTTTTTAATCCAGACTTCTACATTAATAGTAATCGAACTTTTACCAATTTTAATACAATTTGCATAGCAACTCACAATGTCACCAACTGATACAGGTTTTAGAAAAGTAATCCCATCTACTCTAACAGTAACTACTTTACCTCCCGCTAGTTCTTTAGCTAGTATAGCTCCTCCCATATCCATTTGAGACATAATCCACCCCCCAAATATATCACCATTAGCATTCGTATCTGATGGCATTGCGAGAGTTTGCAATACAATTGTTCCCTTGGGTAATAATTTGTTTTTTTTTGGCATTATTAAAATATTCACTCTATTATATAAAAATTATTTCTTTTTTAATGTTTTATAATTTATATAAACACTTGTAATTACAATAGAAAAAAGCATTAAAATTGAAAGTCCAAAAACTTTAAAATTTACCCAAGCTTCTTCTGAAAAACAAAACGCGATATAAATATTTAAAATACTACAAAATAAAAAAAACAATGCCCAAAAAAAATTAATTTTTTTCCAATAAATACTAGAAAGTTTAATATTCTTTTCTAAGAATTTTTGTATCATTGGTTTTTTTTCATAAAATTGACTAATTAATAATATAATAGAAAAAAACATATAAATTATTGTTATTTTCCATTTAATAAATTGACTATTATGAAAAAGTATAGTTAATGAACCTAAAATACTAATTAAAATAAAACTAATTAAATTAATTTTATCTACTTTTTTGTAAAAAATAAAATGTAATATGCAAGTTAAACCTGATGTAATAATTAAAAATTTAGATGCTATAAAAATATCATATGTTTTATAAAATATAAAAAAAGTTATTATTGGTAATAAATTTAGTATTTTTTGCATATCAAGACCTAAAAAATTTTTTATTTTTAAGTACGTAACAACAACATATAAAACCTAAACAAATATATTATTAAAATAGAAAAAAATACATTTATATTGACATTTAATATAAAAAAAATAAAATTTTTATTCATAAAATGAAGATTTAGTAAAACTTTTGTTGAAATAAATTTCATACACATCCAAAATAATACTCCTGTGCTTATGATATTTATATATTTCCAAGAAATAGAAATACTTAAACGTATAGATTCTATTAAAGTATTTTTTTGAAATGATAAAATAATAGGTGATAAAGCAAGTAATATTGATAAAAATATACCTGGAAGAACAAAAAACATAAAACCTATTTGTATAATAATATTAGTAATACAATTTAATATAAATAAACTTGGCAAAATTTTAATAAAAAACATTAAAGAAAGCGTAATTCGTTGTTTTGTGTTATTAGATAAATATGTAATTAAAGTGATTATACTTCCCAATAAAAAAGTTTTACTAGTTAAAAATTCAATTATTTTAAATATTGAATATTTTAATAATTCTTTTTTTTCATATTCACTCATATTGTTTATAAAATCAAAAACTGAATAAGAATTAATAAACTTATTATTTTCTATTATAGAAATAATATGCATATCCGGTTTAATTAAAATATTTATTATAATACTTATAAAAGTAGTTATAATAGATATAAAAAAAATAGATTTGATTTCTTTAGATACAAAGTGAGATGTATCATTATATAATTCACGTATTGTAATAAACATATGCATATCCTCTGTAGATATTATATAAAATTTTAAGATAATACATATTATTTTAGATTAATATATTCTTTAAAATAATTTAAAACATAAAAAATAAATTTTTTAAAAATTTATTAAAATTATTTCGTAGCTTGTATTAATTTAAAACTAAAATTTTTTATTTTTTTTATCATTTCTTTTTCTTTGTTTAAATTTTTTTCAATAATATTTATAATTGCTGAACCACATATTACACCATTAGTACCGGATAAAATTGATTTTTTAACTTCTATAGCATTTTTAATCCCAAATCCCTGTAACAATGGAAGAGTATTATATTTTTTTACTTTTTTTACAAATGTATTTGAAAGTGTAATTGTATTTTTTTGAATTCCAGTTACACCGGGACGAGATAACAAATAAATATAACCTTTTGCATATAGAGAAAGTTGGATTAAAAATTTTTTATCTGCATCAGGAGGGCATATAAAAATAGAGTCAATATTAAATTTATTAGCATATTTATAAAAAATATTATATTCTTCAATAGGAACGTCTGCTATTAATACAGAATCTAAATCATATTTTAAACATTGTTTATAAAAACTTTTAATACCCTGACTATATATAAGATTAGCATATAATAATATACCTATAGGTAGGTTAAAATATTTTTTACGTACTATTTGAATAACTTCAAAATATTTTGAAATACTGTAATTGTTAGATAAAGCACGTAAATTTGACTTTTGAATTATAGGCCCATCTGCTAATGGATCTGAAAAAGGTATTCCTAATTCTAATGCATCTGATCCATTTTCAATTAGCGTTTCTATAATTTTAATTGAAGTTTCTAAAGAAGGATCTCCCATTACTATAAATGGAACAAAACATCCTTTTTGAAGAAGATTTGTTTTTTTAAACATTTTTTTATAACGACTCACAATTTTTTCCTATTTTTTAAAATTTTGTTTACTGTAAAAATATCTTTATCTCCACGACCAGAAAGATTAACAATTAAAGTTTGATTTTTACTAGGATTAAGATTCATTATTTTTAATGCATAAGCTATTGCATGAGAAGATTCTAAAGCTGGAATAATGCCTTCTTTTTTAGATAAAATTTTAAATGCTTCTAATGCTTCTTTATCAGTAATTGAGACATATTGAGCACGATTAATACTATTTAACCAAGCATGTTCAGGACCTACAGAAGGAAAATCTAAACCTGCAGAAATTGACCAAGATTTTTGAATTTGACCTTCTTTGTTTTGCATTAAATAAGACTTCATTCCAAAATAAATGCCTGTTCTACCAGCATTTAATGGTGCTCCATGTTTACCCGTATCCATGCCTTGACCAGCTGGTTCTACTCCAATTAAATTAACTTTCTCGTTTATAAAATCAGAAAATATACCAATAGCATTCGACCCTCCTCCAACACATGCGATAATAGAATTAGGTAATTTTTTTTCTCTTTCTAAAATTTGTTTCTTCGTTTCTTCACCGATAATTTTTTGAAATTCTTTAACAATTCTTGGATATGGATGAGGACCTGCGGCTGTTCCTATCATATAATATGAATGTTTATAACTGCTAGACCAGTCTCTTAATGCTTCATTACATGCATCTTTTAAAGTACCAGAGCCAGTTTTAACTGGTATCACTTCTGCACCCATCAATTCCATACGAAATACATTTGGTTTTTGGCGTTCAATATCTTTAAATCCCATATAAATACGGCATTTTAAATTGAGTAATGCACAAGCAATAGCAGTTGCAACACCATGTTGTCCAGCACCAGTTTCAGCAATTATTTCTTTTTTATTCATCTGAGTCGCTAACATCGCTTGGCCTAATACTTGATTAGTTTTATGCGCTCCTCCATGTAATAAATCTTCTCTTTTTAAGTAAATACGTGTTTTTGTACCTTGAGTCAAGTTTTCACATAAAGTTAAAGGTGTGGGTCTTCCTGCGTAGTTTTTTAAAAGATATAAAAGTTTTTTTTGAAAATTTAAATTTTTTTTTGCAGAAACGAAATTTTTTTCTAACTCATATAAAGCTGGAATCAATATTTGAGGAACATACATCCCTCCAAATTCCCCAAAATAAGGATTAAGTAAAGTCATTGACGGTTTTTCCTCTTATTTTTACAAAAAATAATTTATTAACATCTTAATTTCTGAAAAATTAATTTTATTTTTTTATGATCTTTAATACCAGGAGATATTTCTACTCCAGAATTTAAATCTAATCCATAACAATTGAATCTTAATGCAAGACTACAATTTTCTATGTTAATACCTCCTGCTAAAATTACATTGTTTAATATACATTTTTTTAAAATAGACCAATTAAATGATGTATTGCTTCCCCCAGAATAAGAATCAAATACATATTTATTTATATAATTCCAGTTAAGTAAAGGTAATTTTGATTGAATAGAAAATGCTTTCCAAATTTTAATGTTTTTAGATAATTTTTGTCTTAATAAATCAATATATTTTTGGTTTTCGTATCCATGCAATTGTATAGCATGTAAACATAATTCATTAGAAATCTCTACAATAGTTTTAATATCTTGATTTTGGAAGATTCCTACGTACCTTAAATGACTATTAAAAATAATATCTTTTGCGGCTTTTTTTGTAATCTTACGAGGTGAATTTTCTGCGAAAATTAAACCTCCATAAATTGCACCATATTTTTCACTTATTTGAGCATCAATAGAACGAGTTAAACCACATATTTTATTATTACCAAAAATTAAAGATTTAGTACTAATTTCTAAATTTTTCTTTGACATTAAACTGGAACCAATTAAAAAACCATTAACTATTTGACTAAGTTCTTTTATTTGAGAGTGTTTAGTTATTCCTGATTCGCTAATAATTATTCTGTTTTTTATTAATGGTGATAAAATTCTAGTACGATTTAAATCAATTGATAAATCATGTAAATTACGATTATTTATTCCGATGATTAAAGCATTTAATTCAAGCGCACGATTTAATTCCTTTGTATTATTAACTTCGGTTAAAATTCCCATATTAAGTTTTTGTGCTATTTTAGACAATGTAATATATTGATGATCATCTAAAATAGATAACATAAGTAATATAGCATCTGCATTATAATATCTAGCTAAATAGACTTGATATGAATCAATAAAAAAATCTTTACATAAAATTGGTTGAGAAACATTGTTTTTTACAATATTTATAAATTTTAAGTTTCCATGAAAATATTTTTCGTCTGTTAATACTGAAATTGCAGAAGCGTATTTTTTATATACATTAGAAATTTCAATGAGATTAAAATTTTTTTTAATAATCCCTAAAGAAGGAGATGATTTTTTACATTCTAATATAAAAGAAGGATTTTTATCTTTTAATGCATGTAAGAAATTTCGAGTTTTTATATTAATTTTTTTTTTGATATCTTTGAAGGGTTCTTTTTTTTTTCTATCTTTAATCCAAGCTATTTTGTGTCTTATAATTTTATTTAGTATTGTTTCTTCCATATTTGTCTTCTTTTAACATATTAGAAATTTTAATTATATGTTTGTAAATCTCGCCGCTACGAATTTTACTCAATACCATTTTCGTATTTTTTTTTAAGTCTGTATATCCAAAAATTTTTAATAAAATTGCAACATTAACAGCAATTAATTCTTCATGTAACTGATCCCCTTTACCTTGCATAGTTTGTTTGATAATATCATAGCTTTCTTCCGGAGAACTGACTATACATGTTTGTTTAGAATGTGCTTTAAGACCAAAATCTTTTGCTTCTAATTGATATGAATAAATTTTATTATTTAATAATTCTGAAATATATGTAACACCATTTAGTGTAATTTCATCAGTGCCATCACCATGAACGACAATTCCTCGTTGATATTTTAATTCTTTTAAAATTTTTACCATAGGATTAATTAAATCTTTTTTATAAACACCTATTACTGTAAATACAGGGCGAGAGGGATTTAAAAATGGTCCTAACAAATTAAAAATAGTTTTAATTTTTAAAGTTTTGCGAATACTAGAGACGTATTGAAAACCATCGTGATATCTAGGTGCAAACAAAAAACAAATATTTAATTTATCTAATGTTTTTAAGGAGTCTTGTATAGATGGATTTAAATTAATTTTAAATTTTTTTAAAATATCGGATGAACCGGATGTACTTGATACACCTTTATTACAATGTTTAATAATCTTGAATCCACAGTAAGATGCAACAAAAGCACTAGCAGTTGAAATGTTAATTGTGTTTTTATTATCTCCACCTGTACCAACTATATCAGAAAAAATATAATTAGGTCGAGGAAAAAACTGCATAGTTTCCAAACAAGCGAAAATTGCCCCTAATATTTCTTCTATTGATTCATGTCGAACATGCATAGCTGTTAAAATAGATGATAATTGTATTTCATTTATTTTTCCAGAAATAATAGACTTAAATAACATATAACTTTCTTCTTGATTCAAAGAATCTAATTTATAAAGTTTTTTAAATATATTTTGCATTGATAACCTTTTAAAATTTTAATCTATAATTAAAGTTTTTATTATTTTATAATTTTTCACAATAATCGATTGAATTAAATAATTCAATTTAAATTTAAAAAAACTTTATTTATAATATCATTTATATTTAAAAAAATTTTATTCATATATTATATGACTATTAATGTAATATGTTATATATGATAATTTTATTATTGGAAATTTAAAATGAACAAGATAATAATATTATTATTATTTTCCTTAGTCTCTATTACTTGGGGGACTACTTGGATAGCAATGAAAATTGCTGTAGAAACCATTCCTCCATTATTTGCGACCGGAATGCGATTTTTAATTGCTTCTCCTTTACTCATTATTCTTTCTTACGTTAAAAAAGCACCTCTTTTATTTCCATATGGTCAAAGAAATCTTCAAATTGTTATTTCCTTTTTTTATTTTTCAATACCTTTTACATTAATGTTATATGGAGGAAAATATGTCAATTCTTCTATTTCTTCGGTTATTTTTTCCGTTATGCCAGTTGTTGTGCTAATACTTTCTTCTTTTTTTTTAAAAAAAAAATAAATTTAATTAAAAAAATTGGTATATTTATTTCTTTAATTACATTGTTTATTATTTTATTAATTAATTTAGAATCAGAATGTTTTTTCCAATGGAAGGGAATTTTAGCTTTAATTTTAGCACTTTTTAGCCATGCATTAATTTACATAGAATGTAAAAGAAAATGCACTAATATTTCGGTTATCACATTTAATGCACTACCATCTTTAATATCAGGAGTATTTTTATCTGGTATTTCTTGGTTTTTAGAAAATCCTAATATTTATTTATTTTCTCATAAGTCAATTTTAGCTATTTTTTATCTTGGAAATTTTTCAGGAGTATTTGGTATTTTATCTTATTTTTATTTACAAAAACAAGTTAGTTCGTTTTATGCTTCTACTATTTTTTTAATTTTTCCTTTAATTTCCTATATTTTAGAAATTTATTTTTATAAAAAAATATTTTATTTCTATGAATTATGGTGTATTTTACCCCTTTTTATAGGAATATTGTTAACATTAGTGCCAATAAAATTTTTTAAAAAAATTAAAAGGTATTTTGAATGACAGAAAAAATACAAAAAATACTTTCTAACTTAGGATATGGTTCACGTCGTTATATAGAATCAATAATTAAAAAAGGAAATGTATTTATAAATGGGGAAAAAGCAATTATTGGGCAATATTTAAATAAAGACAATCCCGGAGAAGTCTTTATTGAAAAAGAGAAAATAATCTTTAAGAAAAACAAAAAATTAGAAATTATTATTTATAACAAACCTATAGGTGAAATTTGCACTAGAAATGATCCAAAAAAACGATTAACTGTATTTAATAATTTACCTTTTTTAAACTTAGGTAGATGGATTAGCATTGGACGTTTGGATATAAATACAAAGGGATTATTACTATTTACAAATAATGGAGAATTAGCGAATAAACTTATGCATCCAAGAAATCAAATTGAACGTGAATATTATATACGTGTTTTTGGTGAAATAAATAAAAATCAAATAAACAGTTTAAAGAAAAAAGTTAAAATCAAAGATGGATATGTTGCATTTAAAAACATTCAGTTAATTTCAAAAAATAAAAGCAAAAATAAATGGTTTAAAGGTGTTTTATGTGAAGGTAAAAATCGTGAAATTAGATTAATTTTTCATTCAATTAAATGCCAAGTAAATAAATTGATTAGAGTACGATACGGTAATGTTGTTTTACCAAAAAATTTAAAAGAAGGACAATGGAAAAAGTTAAATGATACATTGATAAATAATTTATGTAATTTAACTAAGTAATATATTTCAATTGATTAATAATGTTTTATCAGATTAATATAAAAATTATTATAACCTAATGGTAAGTTTTTATAAAAATATAATTATATTAAGTTGTAATATTTTATTAAAAATTAAATTACATGTTTTTTAAATTATTTAAATTTTATTTGTTGAAAATTCAATGAATCATGAATTATTAACAAATGTTTTTTAAAATTATATAATACTAAGTCAAATAAAACTAAAATTTTTTAAAAATAAACAGATGAAGTAATTTGTTCAATTCAAAAATTAAATAAATTGTCTGTTATTTTAATTATCTAAAATAATAAAATTTATATTTTTATTTTATTATTAAAAATGTTTTTAAATAAAATAGTAAAAATTTTAATTATAATGCTTATATAATATTCACATTATTTATTGGATTAAAAAATGTATAAATCTCTAGTTATAGTTGAATCACCAGTTAAAGCAAAAACTATAAATCAATATTTAGGCGATAAATATATAGTTAAATCTAGTATTGGTCATGTACGAGACTTGTCAAGCAATCAAGCCAAAAAAAGAAAAAATTCTAAATATTCTTTTTCAGAATATTATGAAAAAAAAATTTTAATTCAGCAAATGGGGATTAATCCATATAAAAATTGGAATGTTGAATATCATATTTTACCTGGTAAAGAAAAAATTATTGAGGAATTAAAAAAAATTGCAAATACAGTTGATTATATATATCTTGCCACAGATTTAGATAGAGAAGGAGAAGCAATAGCTTGGCATTTAAAAGAAGTAATTGGAGGAGATTCCTCTAAATTTATTCGTGTAGTATTTAATGAAATAACTCAACATTCAATTAAAAAAGCTTTTCAAAATATTGGACAAATTAATATGCACCGAGTTTATGCGCAGCAAGCTCGTAGATTTATGGATCGAATTGTAGGGTATATGATTTCCCCTTTATTATGGGGAAAAATTTGCAGAGGTTTATCTGCAGGTAGAGTTCAATCAGTAGCTGTAAGAATTGTTGTTGATCGAGAAGATGAAATAAAAAACTTTGTATCGAAAGAATATTGGAAACTAAATATTAATTTAATTACATCTAAAAAAAAAAATATTATGATGGAAGTCACACATTATGAAAATAAAATACTTACTTTAAATAATAAAAAACAAGTTAATATAATGATTGAAAAACTCAAAAATCAATCCTTTTTTATTACCGATCGAAAAGATAAAATTTTATATAGAAAACCAACTGCTCCTTTTATCACATCTACTTTACAACAAGCATCTAGTCTGCATTTAGGGTTTAGTGTAAAAAAAACTATGTTTTTAGCACAAAAGTTATATGAAGAAGGATACATAACATATATGAGAACTGATTCTTGTTTTTTAAGTAGTTATGCAATTAAAAAAGCAAGAAATTATATAAAATATTTTTATGGCGCACATTTCTTACCTAACATACCTAATATATATTTAAATACTAAAGATGCTCAAGAAGCTCACGAAGCGATACGTCCTACAGATATAACAATAACAACTATTGATCAAGATAAAATTAATTCTGATGCTATTAAATTATATAAACTAATTTGGAATCAATTTATAGCTTGCCAAATGAAACCAGAAAAATATAAATCTATTATAATCAAAGTAATAGTAGATAAATTTATATTACACGCATCTGAAAATATAACAATTTTTTCAGGTTGGACGACAGTCAAAAAAAAATTAAATTTAATTCAAAATCAATTCGAAGATCTTATAGTAAGTGAAGCGTTATTTTTAAAAAAAATTTTACCTATCCAAACCTTTACGAATCCATCTCCAAGATTTAATGAAGCATCATTGGTTAGAGAATTAGAAAAAAAAGGCATTGGAAGACCTTCTACTTATGCAAGTATCATAACAAAAATAAAAGATAAAGGATATTTAAAAATTCAAAATAAAAAACTTTATGCTACAAAAATAGGTAGAATTCTTATTACTCAATTGAAAAAATATTTTACTGATTTAGTAGATTATGATTTTACTGCACGTATGGAAAAAAAGCTCGATCAAATTTCTGATAACAAAATTTTTTGGAAAAATGTACTCAATGTATTTTTTAAAAATTTTTTAAAACAATTTGAACAAGCAAAAAAACCTTCAGAAGAAGGTGGAATGGAAAATAACACTATTATTTTGACAGATATTAATTGTTGTAATTGTAATAAAAAAATGGGTATTAAACATGCTATTACAGGTGTTTTTTTGAGTTGTTCAGGATATAATTTAAAATCTAAAGATCGCTGTAAACACACTATCAATTTAATTTCATCAAATGATTTTAATTTCATAAAAAAAAAATATGTTACTAAAAAAGAAATAAAAAGAAAATGTGAAAAATGCAATATTATAATGGATGATTATTTAATTAATAAAAATTTAAAAATTTATATTTGTAGCAACAGTCCTACGTGTATTGTTTATTATATCGAAAAAGGAAAATTTGATAGCCCTGTTTATTTATCTAAAAAATTATATTGTGAAAAATGTAAAAATCATATGTTATTAAAAACAGGAAAATTTGGTAAGTTTTTTATGTGTGTTAATCAAGCATGTAAAAATACAAGAAAAATTTTATCTAATGGTAAAGTGTCGGAACCTAAATTAGAGCCTATTCCATTCAAAGATATACTATGCGATAAGTCGGATACATGGTTTGTTTTAAGAGAAGGAATATCTGGTATTTTTTTTGCTGCTCATACTTTTCCTAAATCAAGAGAAACTAGATCACCTTTCGTAGAAGAATTAGCTAAATTTAAACATTTATTACCTACAAAACTACATTATTTAGCTGATGCTCCAAAAATAGATGAAAAAGGAAATAAAACTATAATTTGTTTTGATAAATTAAGCAAAAAACAGTATATTGCTTCTAAAAAAGAAGGTAAATTTACAGGTTGGTCAGCGTTTTTTATTAAAAATCAATGGTTTATTTCTAAGAAATCATAACTAAAAAAAATTATATTTTTAATATATAGTATTTACGTATTTTTTCAGCGATTAATTTAATAAATTTAGGACTGCTAGTTAAATTTAAAATAAAATCAATATTTTTTTCTTGAAGATTACTTATTAAGCATCCAGATTCTCTTGCTTGTAGCTGACCTGCAATAAAATTATTAGAATTTAATAAATTATAATTAATAATTAAACAATCTATTTTTCCAGAAGATACATATGCTAGATCAAGCAAGACTGAACCAGTACATCTAAATGAAATACCAGATAAAATTAATTCTTTATATATCTCTAAATATGATTTAGATTGTATTTTTTTACATTTCAAATTTGTTGATATTATAACGTCATTTAAAGTTTTTATATTGGTACAACGGGTACGGTATCCATTTAATTGTGATCCTTGACCTCTAACAGAAGTAAACAAATCATTTTTTATCGGATCATATATTGCTGATATTTCCGTATTTTTTTTTATTATCACTGCTATTGATATACAAAAATGTGGAAAATTTTTAATAAAATTTTTTTTACCATCTAATTCGTTTATGATCCATAAAATTTTTTTATCATTTAATATACAGTTTGTATTTTTTTTAATAACAATATGACTTGGATAATATTTGTAAATAATTTCACTAATCACTTGATATGTTTTATACATTACTTGCTTGATAAAGTATTGTTTTTTTTCATAATCGTCTTTAATAAATTTTTGAGCATCATAATTTTGTATAATAATATTCCCTCCTTTTCGAATTGCACGAATTGCGATATTTAACATGGGATGCATTAAATTCTCCTAATTTAAAAATAATTTGTTTATTTTAAAAATATATTTCATATAAAATAATAGTATCATAATTTCTATATATTTAATATTTTTAATCTTTTAAATGAACTGATATCACCAAAATTAAATTATTAATTAAATTTTTTTAAACATAGTTTTATACTTATTTTATAGATAAAATTATTATTTTTTAATTAAGGTATTGTAGATGGATACAAACATTAATTTAAACGTTTTTAATTCTCAAGTAAATTTATTAGATTTAGATTTTAAAAAAATTCAATTATTTTTAACATCTATTGGGGCAAAAAATTTTACTACTGAACAAATTATGACATGGATTTATAATCATAATTGTTATGATTTTGATAAAATGTCAAATATTAGTAAAAATATTAGAAAAAAATTAAGTCAAAATTCTTATATAAAAATATCAAATTTTTCCGAAGAAAAAGTATCTTCTGATGGAACAATAAAATGGGTTACATCTTTAAATAATCAAAAAATAGAAACAGTTTATATACCGGAAAAAAAACGTTCTACTCTTTGTATTTCATCACAAATTGGTTGCGCTTTAAAATGTGATTTTTGTGCTACAGGCAAACAAGGATTTAGTAGAAATTTAAAAGTATCTGAAATTATTTCTCAAATTTTACAAGCTAAAAAAAAATTAAAAGGTACAAGATTAACTAACATAGTCTTTATGGGAATGGGTGAACCATTGTTAAATTTAAATAACGTTATTACAGCATTAAAAATTATTTTAAACACAAATGGTTTTGGATTATCTAAACGTCGTATTACTTTATCAACTTCAGGAATTATACCTGCACTAGATAAATTAAGTAAAAAAATTGACATTAATTTAGCAATTTCTTTACATGCTTCTAATAATCATATTAGAAACCTTATTATGCCAATTAATAAAAAATATAATATTGAATCTCTTTTAACTGCAGTATCTCGATATTTAAAACATTCTAATGCAAATCGAAACGGAGTTACTATAGAATATGTAATGCTGCAAGATATTAATGATTCTATTAAAAATGCTGAGGAATTAGCTTACATTTTAAAAAAAATACCTAGTAAAATAAATCTTATTCCTTGGAATTCTTTCAAAAATTCAAACTTTGTATCTAGTAATAGAAATACAATTAACGTTTTTGCAAACATTTTAAGAAAAAAAGGATTTAATACAACAATTCGTAAAAATAGGGGAAAAGATATTCACGCTGCTTGCGGTCAATTAACAGGAAATGTAATTAATCGTAGCAAAAATCATTTATAAATTTTTAACAATATTATATATTAGTTTCATTTACTTTAAGATTAATATAATTAAAAATTTAAAATTACTTATTTATTCTAATCTTAACAACGTATATATAATAACATGAATAAATATAAAACTATTGATAGAAGAAAATCTGATCGTATTTATGTAGGAAATGTACCTATCGGAAATAACGCACCTATTTCTGTACAATCCATGACAAATACAAAAACAACAGATATTCAAAAAACAATTGATCAAATTAATCAATTAAAAAAAGTAGGAGTTGATATCATAAGAATTTCTATTCCAACAGAAGAAGCAGCAGAAGCATTTAAAATAATTAAAAAAAAAATAAATATTCCGTTAATAGCAGATATACATTTTGATTATAGATTAGCTATAAAATCTATAAAATATGGAGCTGATTGTTTAAGAATTAATCCTGGAAATATTGGTCAAAAAAGAAAAATCAATGAAATAGTAAGCTGTGCTAAATATAATAACATTCCAATCAGAATAGGTATTAATTCTGGATCACTAGAATATGATATACTAAAAAAATATAAATCTCCTCTTCCAGAAGCTTTAGTAGAATCTGCTATAAGAAATGTAGAATATTTAGATAGTTTAAATTTTAATCAATTTAAAGTTAGTGTAAAAGCGTCTAATGTTTTTTCTGCAGTACAAGCCAATAAAATATTAGCAAAAAAAATTACACAACCTATACATATTGGGATAACAGAATCCGGTAGTTTACGTAACGGTACAGTAAAGTCGTCCATTGGAATTGCTTCTTTATTGTTAGATGGGATTGGAGATACTTTAAGGGTCTCTTTAGCAGCGCATCCCATTGAAGAAGTAAAAGTAGGTTATGATATTTTAAAAGTTTTAGGAATTAGGTTTAGAGGAATTAATTTTATTGCGTGTCCTACTTGTTCGAGACAAGAATTTGATGTTATTAAAGTAGTAGAGGAATTAGAAAAAAAATTAGAAGACATTGACACTGCTATGGATGTTTCTATTATTGGATGTGTTGTTAATGGAATAGGAGAAGCTAAAATGGCTACCTTAGGAGTAACTGGGGGGTATAAAACAAGCGGATTATATAAAGATGGTGTACGTCAAAAAAATAAACTAAACAATAAAGATATAGTTCAAGAACTAGAAACTTATATTCGTAAAAAATCAAGTGAATTAAAAATGAAAATAAAAAATGAAAATGATAATTAATTTATTAACAATTTATAAGTATCTTCATACATAAGAGATCATAGTGAATAAGCAAATTAATTCAATTAGAGGAATGCATGATTATTTTTCTGAGGATTTAGATATTTGGCATAAATTAGAAAAAAAATTTAAACAGGTTTTAAATAGTTATTCTTTTGAAGAGATCAGGCTTCCTATATTAGAAAAAACAGAGATTTTTCAAAGAGCGATTGGCAACGTTACAGATATCATAGAAAAAGAAATGTATTCATTTTATGATAAAAAAGGAAACAGTTTAACTCTAAGACCTGAAGGAACTGTCGGTTGTGTTCGAGCTATAATACAAAACAATTTATTGCATAAAAAAAAATTAAAATTTTGGTATTTAGGACCGATGTTCAGATATGAACGTCCTCAAAAAGGACGTTATCGTCAATTTTATCAACTAGGTGCAGAAATTTTTGGATTAAGCTCAATAGATATTGATTTAGAAGTAATTCTATTAACAAATCGTTTATGGAAAATTTTAGGTATTAATTGTTACTTAACATTAGAAATCAATTCAATTGGTTTACAATTAGATCGAATTAAATATCAAAAAGAACTAGTTTTATTTCTTGAAAAACATAAATCTTTTTTAGACGAAGAATCTAAAAGGCGTTTATATTCTAATCCATTCCGAATTTTAGACTCTAAAAATTTAAATATTCAAAATATATTAAAAAAAGCTCCATTGTTAAATAATTTTATTAATGAAAAATCATTAAATCGATTTGATAATTTATGTCATATGATGAATTTATATAGTATTGAATATAAATATAATCCTAATTTAATAAGAGGTTTAGATTATTATAATGATACAGTATTTGAATGGAAAAGCGATTTAATCGGAGCTCAAAACACTATTTGTGCGGGTGGTAGATATAATTCTTTAGTTCAAGAATTAGGAGGTATAAAAAAATCAGCAATAGGATTTGCTATAGGCATTGAACGTTTAATTTTATTGATAAAATCATTAAATATTTTTTCTAAAAAAATAGAAAAAATTAATATTTATATTATTTTTATAGGAGAAGAAAATAAAATTCATGCTATTAATTTATCAGAAGAAATAAGAGATATATATCCTAAACTGAAAATATTTGTAAGTTTTTCAAATTGTAGTCTTGTAAAAAAAATCAAACACGCTGTTGAATCATTATCTCGCATTGCTATTTTAATAGGTCCAAATGAAATTGAAAAAAAATATTATTTGACAAAAGAACTAGAAACAAAAAAAGAATTTTATCTTTTTAAAAGTGAATTAATGCTAAAAATTAATAGTATTTTTAGCAAATAGTTTTTAAAGATAATTAATTGCTTAAAAATTTATTTAATTTTAATTATAGGAAAACAATGTTCAATAAACAGATAGAATTCGAAAAATATGATCCAGAATTATCAATAGCTATGTTAAAAGAGCAAGAAAGACAAGAAAATCATATAGAATTAATTGCATCAGAAAATTATGCCAGTACTTATGTAATGCATGCTCAAGGGTCTCAATTAACTAATAAATACGCAGAAGGTTATCCAGGGAAGCGATATTATGGTGGTTGCGAACATGTAGATGTTATAGAACAATTAGCTATTGATCGAGCAAAAAAGTTATTTGGCGCTGATTATGCAAATGTACAACCTCATTCAGGTTCTCAAGCAAATTTTGCAGTGTATATGGCGCTTTTAAAACCTGGAGATATAATTTTAGGACTGAATTTATCTCACGGAGGTCATCTAACACATGGTTCTTCCGTAAATTTTTCAGGAAAATTATATAACGCTATTGCATATGGGGTAGATCATAACGGAGAGATTAATTATAAAGAAATATATGAATTAGCAAAAACACATCGACCTAAAATGATTATTGGTGGTTTTTCTGCATACTCTGGTATATGCGATTGGTCAAAAATGCGTAATATTGCAGATGAATTTAATGCTTATTTAGTTGTCGATATATCTCATGTTGCTGGCTTAGTTGCTACACAACTTTATCCAAACCCAATAGATTATGCACATGTTGTTACGAGTACTACACATAAAACACTAGCAGGACCTCGAGGAGGAATTATTCTTGCTAAAAACGGAAATAATGCATTTTATAATCGATTAAATTTATCTGTTTTTCCAGGTGGTCAGGGCGGTCCACTCATGCATGTAATTGCAGGAAAAGCAATTGCTTTTAAAGAAGCTTTAGAACCAAATTTTAAAAAATATCAAAAACAAATTTTAAAAAATTCTAAAATTATGGTTCAAACATTTTTAAAAGAAGGATATGAAATCATTTCAGGAAATACTTTTAATCATTTATTTTTAATAAATCTAACAAATAAAAAAATTACAGGTAAAGATGCTGATCTTGCATTAGGTAAGGCTAATATTACTGTCAATAAAAATACTATTCCTAATGATATCAAAAGTCCTTTTATTACTTCAGGTATACGTATTGGAACACCTGCGGTCACAAGAAGAGGTTTTAAAGAATCAGAAGTTTCACAAGTTGGATTATGGATTACAAATATTTTAAATGACATTCAAAATACAAGAAAAATTTTAAAAATCAAAAATCAAGTATTAGAAATGTGTTCTAAATACCCTGTTTATATTTAAATTTTTATCAATATATCCATCTTTGTTAAATATAATATTAATTTTGCTAAAAATATATTTTATTCAGGTAATTTAATGTTAATTTTATTAACATCTATTTCATTTATATTTTTTAAATAAGGCACTATCCCTAACAATGGCGATTTAATATAACTTAACAAAGTTTGGATATAATATGCGGTATATTTATTTTCTGGAAAAATGTTATTTGCAATCCATCCTATGCATATTAAATTGTCTGAAAAAATAGATTTTTCAGTTAAAATCGCATGATTCATACATCCTAATTTTATTCCTACAATTAAAATCACTTTTAATTTTTCTTCTTGAACCCAATCTGAAAACGTATATTGATTTGATATAGGTGTATACCATCCACCAGCGCCTTCAATTAAAATCCAATTAGATTTCAAAGCAAGTTTTTTTAAACCTAAAGATAAATGTTTTTTTTCTATGTTTTTTTTATTTATAAGACTTAATATATTAGGTGGAGCATTTTCAAAAAATGAAATTGGATTAATTTCTTTATCAGTTAAATAAATAGAACTGTTTTTTTGTAAAATACAAGTATCTTCATTAATAAATTGATATTTTTTTTTATTGATATCAGAAGTTATATGTTTATGCTTTTTTACTCCAGAAGATATTGGTTTATAACCTGCTGTTATATAACCAAAATTACTCGCTTTTTTCAATAAAATTCCACTGATAGTGCTTTTCCCGATATTTGTATCAGTTCCGGTAATAAAAAATTTTTTTATCATAATTAATTATTTATATCTATTAAGAGATAATATATTTTAAAATAACTAATTTTTAAAATATACAAAATTTATAAATTCAAATTTGACGTAACTCAAACCAGTTTATTCTATGTATTTGAATAATCAATACAAGAATATCATGGTCGGTTACTTAATGAATAATTTTTATTTAAAATTCAAAAAATAAAAATTTTTACAGTTAAATTCCAGCATTATAATATTTTTCTTGATTTAATTTTAGAGTTGTTAAATTAAAATCTTTTTCTTTTACTAAACGTTCTTTTTTATACTCAGGATGTAAATTTAATTTATTAAAAAGTTTTACATCACTTTCTTCTTCAGGATTATTAGAAGTCAATAATTTACATCCATAAAAAATAGAATTTGCTCCAACCATAAAACACATAGCTTGTGTTTGATCATTCATTTCTTTTCGACCTGCTGATAATCGAATATAAGATTGAGGTAACATTATACGAGTAGCTGCTATAACTCTAATAAAATCAAATGGATCTACATCTAAATTATTTTCCATTGGAGTTCCTGATATTTTAACTAACATATTAATTGGAACACTTTCAGGTTGTACAGATAAGTTAGATAATTGCATGAGTAATTCCATTCGATCTTGTATTTTTTCTCCAAGACCAATAATTCCTCCAGAACAAACTTTCATTCCAGCATCACGTACTACTTTTAAGGTTGTTAAACGTTCTTTATACGTTCTTGTAGTAATAACATGTTTATAAAAATTTTCAGATGTATCTAAATTATGATTATAAAAATCTAATCCTGCGTTTGACAATCTTTTTGCTTGAGCATTGTTAATTGTTCCTAAGGTCATACAGGTTTCCATACCCATCTTCTTTATTTCTTTAATTATTTTTTCTAAATATGGCATATCTTTTTCATTAGGATTTTTCCACGCTGCACCCATACAAAAACGAGTAGAACCTGAAGCTTTAGCATGTTTTGCAGATTTTAAAATCTGTTTTAATTCTAACAATGGTTGTTTTTTTAATCCTGTTTTATATCTAGCACTTTGTGGACAATATTTACAGTCCTCTGGACATGAACCGGTTTTGATAGATAATAATGTACTAATTTGTATTTTATTAGGATTAAAATTCTCACGATGTTTTTTTTGAGCTTCAAAAACAAGATCAAAAAAAGGCTTATCAAATAATAATTTTGTCTCTTTTAGAGTCCATTTTTGTTTCATATAATCTCCAAAAAAAAATATGATTTTTTAAATTAAATGCTTATAATAAGGTATTCAATATTTTTATACATAAATCATAATGAGTCAATCTGATATATTGTTTGATTATAAACATATTTGGCATCCATATTCTTCTATTATAAATCCACTTCCTTGTTATTCTGTTATATCAGCTAAGGGAGTATATTTAAAACTAAAAAATGGAAAGAATATAATAGATGGAATGTCTTCATGGTGGTCTGCTATACATGGATATAATCATCCTATATTAAACAAATCTTTAAAGAAACAAATAAAAAAGATATCTCATGTTATGTTTGGAGGGATAACACATCCTTCGGCTATTCTACTTTGTAGAAAATTAATTAAATTAACTCCAAAAAAATTAGATTGTATCTTTCTTTCAGATTCTGGATCCATATCTATTGAAGTAGCAATAAAAATGTTAATGCAATATTGGGAATCTTTAGGACAAAACAGAACAAAAATATTAACTATTCGGAATTCTTATCATGGCGATACCTTTGGTGCTATGTCTATTTCTGATCCTGATAATTCTATACATCACATATATAAAAAATTTTTACCAAAACATTTATTTGCGCATGCTCCTGTTTCTAATTTTAATCAAGAATGGAACTCTAATGACATTATATCGTTTCAAACAATAATAGAAGAAAATCAATTCAATATAGCTGGTGTAATATTAGAACCAATAGTACAAGGTGTAGGTGGGATGAAATTTTATCATCCTATATTTCTCAAAAAAGTTGAAGAATTATGCAAATATTATTCAATCCCGTTAGTTTTTGACGAAATTGCCACAGGGTTTGGTCGCACTGGAAAATTTTTTGCTTTTCAACACGCTAATGTCGTTCCTGATATATTGTGTCTAGGAAAAGCTATGACTGGTGGAACATTAACACTAGCTGCAACTTTAACTTCACGTAAGATCGCTAATACTATTAGCAAGAGTGATGTTGGTTGTTTTATGCATGGGCCAACTTATATGGGAAATCCATTAGCATGTTCTGCAGCTCATGCTAATATAAAAATATTAGAAAAAAACGAATGGAAAAAACAAGTTATTAATATTGAAAAAGAGCTATTAAATAGTTTATCACCTTTAATTGATCATCCAAGAGTTATTGATGTTCGTGTTTTAGGTGCTATAGGTGTAGTTGAATGTAAACAACATGTGAATTTAGAATTAATACAAAATTTTTTTGTAAAAAATGGCGTTTGGATAAGACCTTTTAAACAATTAATTTATATTGTTCCACCTTATATTATTAGCATGAATAATTTAAAAAAACTTGTTAATGTTATTAAAAAATCTTTAAATGAAAATGTTTTATTTATTTAAAAATATTTTAAATTGTACAGATTAGTGTCCATATTGGTTCTTCTCCTGTAGAATATGTATGCAATGTCTTTAAACATCCTGTTTTTTTATTAATGCTATGCACAGTAAACTTATTAGATTTTTGACCTGCGACAATTATATATTTATTATGAATGTCAATACAAAATGCCCGGGGTTGTTGTTCTGTCACGTAAACACTGATAAAAGAAATTTTTCCATCATTTTTATTAATATGAAAAAGTGAAAGGCTATTTAATATTCTATCAGAGATATATAAAAAATTACCGCATGATGTTAAGTGAATGTCAGCGGACCAATATTTATTGGAAATAATATGATTTTTTACTATCGAGATATTTTGTATATTTTTTAATTGGGGTATGTTGTTTTGTATATATATTTTCCAGACATCTATAGTGCCATTTAATTCATTTATAGTATACACGAAATCTTCGTTAGGATGAAATGTAACATGACGCGGTCCTGAATTCAATTGAGTTTGAATCAATTTTTGTTCTGTATTTTTTAATATACCATTTTTTGTTAAATAATATAAATAGATGCAGTTGTCTTTTAACGCTGTTACAAATAATATATTATATTTTATATTTAATAACGCTGCATGACATCCTTTAATATTGTAAATAATTTGAATTGGATCTTTAGGTGTACCATTTTTACTCAATGGTATAACACTCAGGGAATTAGTATGGTATGAACTACAAAACAAAAAATTTTTATCAGAACTAAAAGAAATATAGTTAGGGCTCCCTGGAATATAACTTTCACTTTTTTTTTCTAAATGACCATTATTTTTGATAGTGTATACAAATATACGATTTTCAGGTCGAACACCAGCATATAATAAATTTTTATCTTTAATGTAATTGATTGGTTGCACTTGACCATTAGTATGAACTGTTTGAATTAATTCCATATGGCCATTAGAATATAAATTCCATGCTTCTATAGTTTGACCTTTTGCATTAGCAATATAAACAATTTGTTTCATATATTTCCTTGTATAAAATAAAATTTTATTTTTTATAATTAATTTTAATTATTTCATGTTCTTTAAATTTTTTAATAAGTTTAAAATCCAATTTACACGTATAGAATCATCTTTAAAATCATGCAAAAATTTTAATTTCGTAGAATTAATCATTTTCCAAAGATGAGGTTCTTTTTGAAATATTGACAGTAAGTATTCCGTATTAATTAAATTACTTTTATTAAATTTTATAATTCCTATTTTTTTATTAGATTTAATATGTGTAATTCCCATTTTCTTTGCTAATAATTTAATTTTTGTAATTAATATTAAATTTTCAGCAAATCTTGGTAATTTTCCAAATTGATTTAAAAGCTCGAAAAATATTTTTTCAATTTCTTTTTCACTGTTAGCATTTTCAATTTTTTCATAAAAAAACAATCGTTGATTTATATCAATAATATAATTTTTTGATAAAAAAGCAGGCACATATAGTTCAATATCTGATTTTTTTACTAAATCGTCTAATAATATTTTTTTTTCTCCATGTTTATACAGTTTGATAGTTTTATTTAATAATTTCATATATAAATTAATTCCTATACCATCTATATGACCGCTTTGTTCTTTTCCCAGCAAATCACCTATCCCTCTAATCTCTAAATCTCTATTAGACAAACTAAATCCACCTCCAAAATTATTTGTCATCGAAATCGATTCTAATCTTTTTTGAGCATCTAGTGTAATTTTTTTGAAGCTATTAACAAGTAAAAAAGCATATCCTTGATTATTAGATCGTCCAATTCTACCTCTTAGTTGATGTAACTGAGACAATCCAAAATGATCTGCGTTTTCAATAATAATAGTATTTGCTTTAGGTATGTCAATACCACTTTCTATAATAGTTGTACAAACTAATATACTAAAATAGTTTTGATAAAATTCATTCATTATTTTTTTTAACTCAATATGATTCATTTTACCATGACCAACTTTAATTTTAACACCAGGAACTAAATTCAATAGTTTTTCAGCTATATTATTAATTCCTTGAACTTTATTATATATATAATATACTTGACCACCTCTTGAGATTTCCTGAAAAATTGCTTTTTTTATTACAATAGGGTTATACTCTTCTATAAAAGTTTTTATTTTTTTTCTTTCTTCCGGAGGGTTAGATATAATAGATAAATCTTTTATCCCATTCATTGTCATATTTAATGTACGAGGAATTGGAGTTGCTGTTAAAGTTAAAATATCAATATGAGAGTATATTTTTTTAATTATCTCTTTGTGAATTACACCGAATCGATGCTCTTCATCAATGATTAACAAACCAAGATTGTACCATTGAATGTTTTCAAATAAAACTTTATGAGTACCTATTAATATATTAATTTCACCAATGTTAATATTTTTTAAAATTTCTTTCTTATCTCTTTCGTTTCGAAATCTAGATAATATATCAATATTTATAGGCCAATTAGAAAATCTTTTTGAAAAAGTATTAAAATGCTGTTCTGCCAACAATGTTGTAGGAACTAAAACAATAACTTGTTTTTTATTTGATATACATACAAAAGCAGCTCGCATTGCAACTTCTGTTTTTCCAAAACCTACATCACCGCAAACTAACCTGTCCATAGGGATAGACTTATACATATCATTTAATACAGATTGTATAGCTTTTTTTTGATCTAAAGTAATCTTAAATAGACAATCTTGACAAAAAAGATTATATTCTTCTTCATTTTTTTTAAATGAAAAACCTTTTTTAGATAATCTATTTGCATAAATATTTAGTAAAATTGCAGCATGATCATATAAATTTTGACTAATTTTATTTTTTTCTTTTTCCCATTTATCATGGCCTAATTTATGTAAAACAATATTTTTTTTCAAGTTTCCTACATATGGCGAGATTAAATGTAAAGATGAAATAGGTACATATAACTTATTTTCTTCTGCATATAAAATTACTAAATATTCAGATTCATAACTAGCTGTTTTTATTGTAGTTAATCCTTGATATCTTCCGATTCCATGTTGAATATGTATAATAAGATCATTAAATTTTAACTGATATAAAAATTGATTGTTAATTAGTACGGTATTTTTATCATTAAAACTTTTAATTATTTCTTGTGTAGCAACAAATAAAAAATTTTTTTTAACATCTATAAAACTATTTTTTAAACTTCCTATAATGTAAAAAAAATTATTTTCATTATTGACATCATAAATATTTTTTATATATTTAGGATAAATATTTTTTAAATTTAAAAATTTTAAGACTGTTATTAAACATTCTTGTTTTTTTATAAAAAAAATAGTTTTTCCTGAAAAATTATATAAAAAAGTAAAAATTTTATTAAAGTTTTTTTTACTTTCATTTTTTTTGAAAAAACTTGGCAATTTTTGATACTGATAATTTAAAAAATTTTTATTTTCTATATTTTTTAGGACGGTTGTCATGATAGAATATTTTTAAATAAAATGAAAATTCTTTAATTTTAATTAAGAATTTTCAAAAAATGGTTGTCAAAATTAGATTTTATTTATGCTTAAAATATTTTTATGTAAATTAATTATATTATTTCAAACTTTTTATTTATTTCATAATAAAATTAAAATAAATCTTATTATTTTAAAAAAAATAAACTAATTTATTTTAAAATAAATGTTAAAAAATATAAAATAAAGATTATATTTATAATTTATTACATTAAAATTTTTTTAATTATAATAAAATATTATTTCTGATTTAATTAACTAATTTTTTACTAATAAAATTTTTGTTTAGAAAAATATTAAAGTTTATTATAAAAAATTTTATCGATAAAAGATATTTTAATGTATAAGCCTATATATGTATTTATTGGTTTGCGTTATTTATGGAATTCTCGTTTAACAACTTTTAAAAAAATTATTACTGTTTTATCTATTATAGGTATTAGTATTGGCATATCATCTATTATTATTACAATATCTTTAATTAAGGGAGTCCAAAATGAATTTAAAAAAAATATTCTTTCATTTATTCCTCATTTAATTATTACAAATAAAAATTTTTATATCAATGAATCAGATTTTCCTAAAAATATTTTAAAATTAAAAGATATTCAAAAAATATCTAGTTTTATTAGTAATAAAGTTTTGATTCAAAGTAAAAAGAATATAACTATAGGTGAAATTATTACTTTTAAAGAAAAAAATTATGATACCTTTGAACTCTATAATATTAAAGACCATTTATACACACTTAATTCGAAAGAAAATAACGTTATTTTAGGGAAAAAGTTAGCAGAAAAATTACATGTCAATATTAATGATTCAATTAAATTGATGATTTTACCTAGTAGTCAAAAAAACTTTTTAAAAAAAAAATTTAATGCACAAACATTTAAAATCACTGGTTTATTTTATACAAAAAATGACATTGATAATTACCAAATATTAATTAATACTAAAATTGCATTAAATTTTTTAAATTATTATAAAAATTATATTACCGGTTGGAGAGTTTGGTTGAAAGATCCATTTTCTTTTGATATCAACACATTTAAAACAAAAAAAAACAATTTGATTTTTTTAGATTGGAAAATAAAACAAGGTGAATTATTTAAAGCAATTCAAATTGAAAAATATATTATGTTGCTTTTTTTTATTTCAATTTTGTTAATTGTAGGAATTAATATAGTTATTACTTTAACAGTAAATATGTTAGAAAAGCAAAACATCATTGCAATTTTACAAACACAAGGATTATGTCGAAAAAAAATTATGCTAATATTTATTACGTTAGGTTCAAGTACTGCTTTCATTGGTAATTTCTTAGGGACATTAATTAGTTTGATATTAATATTCCAAGGAAAAATTATAAATTTTTTAATAAATGCTTTTTTTAATAATATCAATATTTCAATAAAAATTTTCCCCTTTCACACTTTCTTAGTCAACATCGTATGTATATTAATTTCTATTTTATCTACATTATACCCAATTTGGAATATTACTAAATCAACTCCTTCTAAAATTTTATCTCATGAATAATACAATTTTACAATGCATTAATTTAACTAAATCTTACCAAGATAAAACAAGCATAACTCATATCTTAAAAAATGTATCATTTTATCTTAATAAAAGTGACATAGCAGTTATTATTGGAAAATCAGGATCTGGAAAAAGTACTTTTTTACACTTAATGAGCGGATTAGAACAACCTACTTCTGGAGCTATTTTATTTAATGGTATATCATTAAGTTCGATGTCATCTAATCAAATAGCTCAATTAAGAAATTTACATTTAGGATTTATTTATCAATTTCATCATTTACTTTTAGATTTTAATGTACTTGAAAACGTTGCAATGCCGTTACTTATTAGTAATAAAAGCATCAAAGAAGCTAAAGAAAAAGCATATGAAATGTTAATGAAAGTTAATTTAGAAAAAAAAATTAAAAAATATCCATCTGAATTGTCTGGCGGAGAAAGGCAACGAGTAGCTATTGCTCGAGCTTTTATTAATCAACCCAAGCTAATAATAGCAGATGAGCCTACTGGAAATTTAGATTCTTATAATGCGAAAATAATTTTTGATTTAATATATGAATTAAATGTTAATTTAAAAACTTCTTTTTTGATTGTAACACATGATCTTTTTTTTGCAAAAAAAGCACATGTTTTATTTGAAATAAAACATAACCGATTAAATATAAAAAAACATATTCAATGAATTTTTTATCTTTTTTTATTGCAAGACGCTTATCTTTACAAAACAATAAAAATTATATATTTTTTTTAATTTCTATTTTATCTAAAATAGCTATTTCTGTAAGTGTTTTTATATTAATTATTAGCATTAGCGCTTTAAATGGATTTAAAATACTAGTTAATAAAAATATTTTGTCATCTTTGCCTCACGGAATTATACAATCAATAGATAAACCATTTTTCCATTGGGAAAAGATGATAAAAAAAATTAATTGTGTATCAGGAGTTAATTATTCTGAACCATATATTTTCATGAATGGAGTTTTATTAAAAGAAAATAAAATTAAATTTTTTAATGTTAAAAGTTTTAACAATATAAAATATATAAAAAAATATTTTTCTTTTCAAAAAAAATATCAGTTATCAAAGTTAAATAGTGTAAAAAATAACCAAATAATTCTTTCTTCTGATTTATCTAAAGATTTACTAATAAAAGAAGGAGATTGGATTAATTTAATAATTGTTGATAATAAATTTTCTTTTCAATTAAATAAAATAAAAATATTTTCTTTTCAAATAAAATCTATATTTCATTCTAATGGAGTTTCAAACTCTAATATTGGATTAATTCCATTTTCTTTTTTTCAAGATAATTTTAATATAATAAACAATATTAATGCTATTGAATTATATATGTCCAACCCATTAGAGGCTAATAAAATTATTTTAGATGTAGCTAAAAAAATTCAAAATCCTATTTTTTTATATACTTGGATAAATAATTATAAATATATATATAATGATATTAAAAAAATTAAAATAATAATATACATTACATTATTCATGCTCATAATCATTTCTTCTTTCAGTGTGATTTCTATATCTTTACTATCTATTTCAAAAAAAATAAAAGATATTTCTATTTTACGTAGCATGGGTGCTAACAATATTCTTATTCAGCTTATTTTTTTATATTATGGTTTTCGTTTTGTTTTGGTAGGAAATTTAATAGGTTTATTATCTGGAATTGTAATTATTTTAAATTGTAAAAAAATTATGTTTTTTTTAGAAAAATATTTTAATAATAGCTTATTACTGAATAATGTTTATTATCATAATTTTTTATTATTAAACCTACATTTATCAGATATAATTATTATTTTTATCAGTACTATAGTAATAGGAATTATCTCGAATTGGTATCCTGCATATTACGCTGCAAAAATAGATCCGAGTAAGGTGTTAAAAAAATTTTAGTTATTTAATATAATAAAAAATATTTTTAATTAATTAAAATTTTTTTATAAATATAATATTAATTTTTTATGATTTACTAACAAAATAATTTGGTGAAATTATGACTATTAAAGTAGGTATAAATGGCTTTGGTCGTATTGGACGAGTTGTATTTCGGCTAGCTCAAAAACGTAAAAATATTGAAATTGTCGCAATAAATGATTTAATTGATCCTGAATATATAGCTTATATGCTAAAATATGACTCTACACATGGTGTTTTTCAAAGTCATGTTGAAGTAAAAAATAACAATATTATTGTTAATGGAAAAAAAATTAGAACTACTTCAATAAAAGATCCTAAAAAATTAATGTGGAATAATTTATCTATTGACGTAGTAATTGAATCTACAGGTCTTTTTTTAACCAGGGAAACTGCTTATCAACATATTTTAGCTGGAGCAAAAAAAGTTGTAATAACTGGACCTTCTAAAGATGATATTCCTATGTTTGTTAAAGGAGCTAATTTTGATAAATATCAAGGCGAAAATATTGTTTCTAACGCATCTTGCACAACTAATTGTTTAGCTCCTTTAGCAAAAGTAATAGATAATAATTTTAATATCATCGAAGGTTTAATGACTACTGTGCACTCTACTACAGCTACCCAAAAAGTTGTTGACAGTCCTTCAAATAAAGATTGGAGAGGAGGTAGAGGAGCGTTTCAAAATATTATTCCTTCTTCTACTGGAGCAGCTATAGCTGTAGGAAAAGTGTTACCAAATTTAAATGGAAAACTAACAGGTATGGCATTTCGCGTTCCTACACCTAATGTATCTGTTGTGGATTTAACAGTACGTTATGAAAAATCAGCTACATATGAAGAAATATGCGCTGTAATTAAGAATGCTTCAAAAGAAGAAATGAAAGGAATATTAGGATATACAGAAGATGAAGCAGTATCATCAGACTTTAATGGAGAAGAATTAACTTCAATATTTGATGTAAAAGCAGGTTTATCATTAAATAAAAATTTTTCTAAACTAATTTCTTGGTATGACAATGAAACTGGTTATTCTAGTAAAGTTTTAGATTTAGTTACATTAGTATCTACACAATAAATAAAATATATTTATAATTTATAAGCACAGCAGTATTAAGTTTTTACTTAATACTGTGTATTAAAAAAATCATAAAATATCTAATAAATAAATTATTATTGTCTCGCTAATCTAATAAAAGAAGGTTCAAAACAAATATTACTTCTCCATGGATTAATATCAATACCCCCTCTTCGAGTGTATCTTGCATAAACACTAAGTTTTTGAGGGTTACAGATATTTTGAATATCATTAAATATTCTTTCAATGCATTCTTCATGAAATTCGTTATGGGTACGAAATGAGATTAAATATTTTAACAGCGCAGTATGACTAATTTTTTGACCACTATATGTAATATTTATTGATGCCCAATCAGGTTGATTAGTTATAGGACAATTTGATTTAAATAAATTACTGTATAAAGATTCCGTAACTAATTCTTTCTTTGTAGAAGAATTTTTAAGTAATGATTTATTATAATTATATGATTTTATTGAAATATTTTTATTATCTATACATGTTCCAAAAAATTTTGATATACCTATGTTTTCAATATCATGTAAATTAAATAATTTTACTGAAACTTTTCCTATGACACATTTATGAAAATCAGATGTAAATTTCTCTATTAAATTAACACTATTTTCAAATTTAATTTGATTAAAACTATTTATATAAATTTTTAAACTTTTAGATTCAACAATATTTTTAGTTGTGCTATCAAATTCTATTCTAGCGATAGCAATTTGTGGCATTCCATATAAATTTAACCAAGATAGCTCATATAATGTCCAAATATCTTTACCTATAAATGGAAGATTTGTATGATTTATTTTAATATTTATACGATGTTTTTTTCTTGGTATACTTTTTAATAAATGAAATTGATTTATTTTAACAATCATATTATTTCTTTTTAAATAGAGAAATGAATTAACATATTTCTTTGTTTTTTCAAAAAAATTATTTACAATAAAATTGTATAATATTTTTAATAAAATTCAAAAATAATATTTTTTATCCATTGTACAATGCGACATTTTGTTTGATCTGATTGACGATCTTCATCCAAAATTAATCCTATAAAATAATCTTTATTTAACAAAGCTTTAGAAGAATCAAAATTATATCCTTTTGTTGGCCATTGACCAATTATTTTTGCTTTATTTTTTTTAATAATTTTATATATTACACTTAACGCATCACCAAAATATTCGCCATAATCTTCTTGATCACCACATCCAAATAGTGCAACAGTTTTATTTGAAAAATTTATTTTCTTTAACGTAGGCAAAAAATCATCCCAATCACATTGAACTTCACCATAATACCAAGTGGGAATACCAAAGATTAAGTTATTAAAACTTTCTATATCTTTTTTGGAGGTATTGCTAATATCATATAAAATAGATTTGTTTTTCCCAATTTTTTGATGAATAATTTTTGCTATTTTTTCTGTATTGCCAGTATCACTTCCAAAAAAAATACCTATTTTTTCCATATTTTTTTCCTATTTATTCAAATACATCTTTTACAAGTTAAATTATATTTTGAAGATATCAACTAAAAAATTTGAAATATATGAAACTAAATGTATTTAATTTGTAAAATTTTTTATAATTTATTTTTATTTCACTTATAATAAATTCATATTTTAAAAATATTTTTTATTTTTAATTTATCATAAAACTATTATTTAAAAAATTAAATAGAATATTTTAATAAAAATATCATATGCCATTTTTTATAAATATAAAAACTTTAAAATTAAAACAATGAATAAAAATTTAATATGGTTTCGCAATGATCTTCGTATACATGATAATAAAGCTTTATATAATGCATGTTTATCTGATACAGATGAAGTTATAGGTTTGTTTATTTTTACACCGAAGCAATGGGATCAACATTTTGTTTCTATAAAAAAAATATCTTTTCTTTACCAAAATCTAATATATTTACAAAAAGAATTATTAGAATTAAACATTAATTTATATCATCATGAATCTACTAATTTTTTACATTCTACGGAATATTTATCTTATTTTTGCGAAGTAAATAAAGTTAATCGTGTATTTTACAATTATCAATACGAATTGAATGAAAAAAATAGAGATTTTTTAGTAACACAAACATTATCTAAACAAGGTATTTTTGTACAAGGTTTTCATGATAATATTTTAATTAAACCTAATACAATAAAAAATAAAAATAATCAGCCTTATAAAAAGTTTTATTTTTTCAAAAAACAAATAATAGATTGTTTATCTAAAAAAATTCCTGTATGTCTTCCTATTCCCAAAAAGAGAATTTATAATCAATACAATGTAATTCCAATTCATTTCAGTAAAAATAATAACATAAATTTTAATACAAATTTATTTCCTATTGGCGAAAAAGAAGCAATTAAAAGACTAAAACATTTCTGTAATAATAAACTGGAACATTACTTTTTTAAAAGAAACTTTCCATATTTAAATAATACTAGTATGCTTTCTCCTTATTTATCTTTAGGAGTAATATCTATTAGATTTTGCTTAAAAATATGTTTAGCAAAATATAAAAACACGCCATTAGATACAATACTCAATTCATCTTGGATAAATGAAATAATATGGCGTGAATTTTATTATCATTTATTGATTAATTTTCCTATACTCAGTAAATCTCAATCATTATTAAAATGGGAAAAAAAAATTAATTGGGAAAATAATATAAATTATTTTAATGCTTGGAAAAACGGAGAAACTGGATTTCCTATAATTGATGCTGCTATGAAACAATTAAACACAACAGGATGGATGCATAATAGATTAAGAATGATTACATCTAGTTTTTTAGTAAAAAATCTTTTAATTGATTGGAGAAAAGGTGAAAAGTACTTTATGTCTAATTTAATTGATGGCGATTATGCATTAAACAATGGAGGATGGCAATGGTCTGCTTCAATTGGTAGCGATTCAACTAATTATATACGTATTTTTAATCCATCACGTCAATCTATAATTTTTGATAAATCAGGATTATTTATAAAAAAATATTTACCTGAATTAAAAATAATACCACATAATTATATTCACAACCCACATGAATGGATAGTTCACAATAATTATAAAATAGATTATCCAGAACCAATTATTAATTATAAGTATAGTAAAAAAAAATTTTTATTGTGTTATAAACTAGCTAAGTTACTTTAAAAAAGATGAAATTATATGAAAAATTTTGTTTTGGAAAAAGTTATTAATGAAAAATTATTTAACGATTATAATAAAGATATTGTACATAATGGATTGCAAATAGAAGGAGATAAGATTATTAAAAAAATTGTTTTAGGGGTTAGTGTTTGTCAAGATTTATTAGATTCAGCTGTATACTATGAAGCTAATGCGATTATTGTTCATCATGGATTTTTTTGGAATAAAGAACTTAACTACATTCACAATATACAAAGAAATAGATTAAAAACTATATTAACTCATAATATTAACCTATATAGTTGGCATTTGCCATTAGATATTCATCCAGAGCTAGGTAACAATATACAAATTGCAAAAAAATTAAACATTATTGTTCAAGGTGAAATTTTACCTTATGTTTTATGGGGCGTTTTAGAATCTAAAATTCGTGGTTTTGATTTTGCAAAAAAAATAGAAAAAATTTTTAAAAAAACACCAATACATTTTTATCAAAATGCTCCAAATTATATTCATCGTATAGCCTGGTGTAGTGGAAAAGGACAAAATTTTATTAAAAAAGCATATAAATTTGGAATTGATGCTTTTTTAACAGGAGAAGTTTCTGAAGAAACAATATATATTGCTAAAGAACTAGGTATTCATTTTTTTGCACTTGGGCATTATTGTAGCGAAAAAGATGGAATTCAATCTTTAGGAAAATGGTTAAATGAAAAATATAATTTAGATGTTATTTTTGTTGATGTTTATAATCCTTCGTAACCACTAAAACATTATTTAAATTAAAATAAATGATTTATTAAAACTTTAGATAAAATTATGAATAAAAGTATACTAAAAAAATTTTTTGACTCGTCTTGGTTATCTTCTGATAATCGAAAATATATTGAGTTTATATATCAAGAATTTTTAAAAAACCCATCATCTGTGAATACTACATGGAAAAAAAAGTTTATAAATTTATCTATTGATACTCAAGATACTATAGAAAATTATGATCTTTTCAATATAGTTATAAATAAAAAAGAAAATTGTAAAAAATCAAACCAACAAAATAATTATCAATTAAATAAAAAAATTAATCAGATGATTAATATTTTTAAAAAAAAAGGTTATAAAAAATCTTCAATAGATCCTCTTCAATTAGAAAAACAAAAAAAATATTCATATTTAGAGCTTGAATTTTATCAATTTAATAAAGATGAATTAGAACAAACAATAGAAATTTATTTTCAAAAAAATCTCAATTATAAAATAAAAGTAATAGATTTATATAATAAATTAAATAGTAAATATTGTAGTTCTATTGGTTTTGAATATATGTATATTGACAATATATATCAAAAAGAATGGATTACAGAATATATAGAATTATATTTTAAAGAAAACTTGATCTCAAAACAAAAAAAAATACAATTTTTAAAAGAAGTAATTTATGCAGAAACTTTAGAAAAGTATTTAGGGAAAAAATTTTCCGGTACAAAACGATTTTCTTTAGAAGGAGCAGAAACACTGATTTCAGTTTTGCATGAAATAATACGTTATGCAAAAAATAATGATGTTTCAGATATTATTGTAGGAATGGCTCATAGAGGTAGATTAAACGTACTAGTAAATGTATTAAATAAAAATCCTCAAGTATTATTTGATGAATTTTCCGGTAATAATATATCTAGAGAAAAAAGTGGAGATGTAAAATATCATATGGGAGGCTTTGCAAAAATCAAAAATAAAAATAAAATAATTAATTTAAAATTAGCATATAATCCATCACATCTAGAGATAATTAACCCAGTAGTTCTTGGTTTAGCAAGAGCTTCTATAGATAAATCAAGATATTTAAATAATCAAGTTTTATCTATTAGTATTCATGGAGATGCTTCAATTGTTGGCCAAGGTGTAATACAAGAAACATTGAATATGTCTCAAACTGAAGGTTATACAGTGGGTGGTACAGTTCATATTATAATTAATAATCAAATCGGTTTTACTACTTCGAACCCTAAATATCTTCGATCTAGTAAATATTGTACTGATATTGGTAAATTAATTCAAGCGCCTATTTTTCACGTAAATTCTGATGATATAGAATCCTGTATTTTTGCTGTACAGTTAGCTTTAGATTTTAAAAAAAAATTCAATAAAGATGTTTTTATAGATTTAGTCTGTTATAGAAGACATGGCCATAATGAAGTAGATGATCCTTTTGTAACGCAACCTATTATGTATAAAAAAATTCAAAATCATCCTACTATAAGCAATATATATTCTGATTTACTCATGAATCAAAAACTAATTACAGAAAATGAGATTAATAAAATAACAGAAAAATATACTACTAAATTAGTAACAGGAAAATCAATTTTTTGTAAAAAAGAATATATAGATTTTCAATATGAAAATTTAAATTATTTTAAAACACAAAAAAATTTAAACAAATTAAATTTACAAGATATTCAAAAATTATTATATTGTATTAATACTCTTCCTCAATCTATAAAAGTACATAAACGAGTTAAAAAAATTTATCAAGATAGAATTAAAATGTCTGAAGGTAAAAAATTATTTGACTGGGGTGCAGCGGAATCTTTAGCGTATGCAACAATACTAGAAAAAGGCATTTCATGCCGCCTTTCAGGTGAAGATATTAGAAGAGGAACATTTTTTCATCGACATGCTTGTATTCATGACCAGGACAATGGATCTATTTATATACCCTTACAACATATTAAAAATCAACAAGGAAAATTTGAAATTTGGGATTCTGTTTTATCAGAAGAAGCTGTTTTAGCTTTTGAATATGGATATTCTTTATATCCTTCAAATACTTTAACTATTTGGGAAGCGCAATTTGGAGATTTTGTTAATGGAGCACAAGTAGTTATTGATCAATTTATTAGTTCTAGCGAACAAAAATGGAATAAATTATCTAATCTAGTTATGTTTTTGCCTCATGGTTACGAAGGACAAGGACCAGAACATTCATCAGCTAGAATTGAAAGATTCCTTCAACTTTGTTCACAAAATAATATGCAAATTTGTATCCCTACTTCATCTTCACAAATATTTCATTTATTAAGAAGACAAGTTTTAAATAATATCTATAAACCATTAATTATTTTTACTCCTAAATCTCTTTTAAGAAATCCAAAAGCTGCTTCTTCTTTAGAAAATTTAATAAATAATCATTTTATAAAAGTAATAGATGAATTTAATGATAATCTTCAGAAGATTAAACGTGTTATTTTTTGTTCTGGTAAAATATATTATGATCTTTTAGAATATAGAAAAAGAAATAATATTATAAGTATTGTTATAATTCGAATTGAACAATTATATCCATTTCCAATTAACGAAATATCAAATATATTGAAAAAATATTTTTATATTAAAGATTTTATTTGGTGTCAAGAAGAACCTTGTAATCAAGGGGCATGGTTTTATATAAAAAATTATTTATACGATATGTTACCATTGTCTTCTACATTAAATTATATTGGTCGTTTATCTTCTTCATCTCCCGCAGCAGGTCATATTGTTTTACATAAAAAGGAACAAGAACAATTAATATACCAAGCATTAAATTTCATACATACTTAAATAATAGGAATAAAAAATGAATAAAATTAATATTCTTGTTCCAGATCTACCAGATTCTGTAAGTGATGCAACAATAGCAAAATGGCATAAACAAGTAGGAGAACAGGTATATTGTGATGAAAATATAGTTGATATTGAAACGGATAAAATTATGTTAGAAATATCATCTCCATGCAATGGAATATTAAGTGTTATTTTAGAAAAAGAAGGTTCGATTGTTAAATCATCTCAAATAATAGGAAATATAAATAAATCAAATAATATTGAAAAAAAAAAAATAAATCCAATGATAGATGAAAAACATATTTCCATAAAAAACAATGACACTTCTGACGATAATCATCACATCCAATTCGATATAAATAAATTTTCAAATAATTGCTTGACACCTTCTGCTAGACGCTTTATCAAAAGTAATAATATTGATAAACATTCAATTATATCTAATAATCTAAATTATACGTTTAGAAAACAAGATATTGAAAAAAATATTCAAGATAACTCTAGTTCAAATGATATTTTTGACAAACCGAATAATACATATAGAGTCAAAATGACTAGATTACGTCAAAAAATATCGGAAAGACTATTACACACAAAAAATAATACAGCTATGCTTACTACTTTTAACGAAGTAAACATGCAATCAATTATTTCTTTACGAAACAAATATAATAAATTTTTCGAACAAAAATATAGTGTTCGTCTTGGATTTATGTCTTTTTTTGTAAAAGCAGTGGTAGAATCATTAAAAACTTTTCCAGAAATAAATGCTACTATTGATAAAACAGATATTGTTTTTTATAAAAATTTTGATATTAGTATTGCTGTTTCAACACCGAGAGGTTTGATAACTCCAGTATTAAGAGATGCTGATAAAATGTCAATGGCAGATGTAGAAAAAAAAATAAAAGAATTTTCTATTAAAAGTCTAGAAAATAAAATAAGCATAACAGAACTAATTGGAGGAAACTTTACGATAACTAATGGTGGTGTTTTCGGATCTTTAATTTCTACACCAATTATAAATCCACCGCAAACAGCTATATTAGGAATGCATGCTATTAAAGAACGTCCAATGGCGGTAAACGGAGAAATTAAAATTCTTCCCATGATGTATTTAGCATTATCTTATGATCATCGTTTAGTTGATGGGAAAGAATCTGTTAGTTTTTTAAATAAAATAAAAAACATATTAGAAGATTTTAATCGTATTTTAATTGATATTTAAAAAAATTAAAAAATTTAAACAATTCATTTTTATATATTAAAAGTACAGTTTTTAAAAAATAATAATCTGTACTTTTATTAACGTATATTTGAATTATTTTACTTTTAAAATATAACATTTAATATTTTAATATATTATAACAGTATATAAGAATATTTTATTTTAAAGAAATAATGACAGAGTAAAAAAAATTGATTAAAATATTTTCATAAAACATATATCTTACATATATAATATAGAGAATACAATCATGAATAAAGTAGTCTTAATTAGACATGGTGAAAGTAAATGGAACCAACTAAATAAATTCACTGGATGGCATGATGTAGAACTAAGTGAAAATGGAAAAAATGAAGCTAAAAAAACAGGTTTTCTATTAAAAAAAGAAAAATTTTTTTTTGATCACTCACACACTTCGATGTTAAAGAGAGCAATATATACTTTACAATATATTGCAAAAATATTAAACCAACCTTGGTTATCAGTACAAAAATCATGGCGTTTAAATGAAAGACATTATGGTGCTTTAGAGGGGTTTAATAAAGACGAAATAATACAAAAATATGGATATGAAAAAGTTCTCTTATGGAGACGTAGTTTCGATGTTATCCCTCCTCAAATTGATATAAAAGATAAACGATTTCCAGGAAATGATATACGTTATGCTAATATTGATACTAATCAACTTCCCATAGGAGAAAGTTTAGCAATGACTATAACAAGAGTTATTCCTTATTGGGAAAAATTTATTTACCCACAATTAAAACAAAGAAAAAAAATACTAATTGTAGCACATGGAAATTCATTACGAGCATTAATACAATATTTACATAAAATTGATAATAAAAAAATTATAGAATTAGAAATTCCAACCGCAGTTCCAATTGTTTTAGAATTCAATGAAAAATGCATTCCTACTAAATGGTATTACTTAAAATAAATTATTTTAGATACATTTTTTATTCAAAATCAATATGTATTAATATTTTTTTATCTCTAATGTAAATAAGAGAAAATGTGATTTTGATAAAATATATTTATTTTCAATTATACAATCAGAATTAGTTAAAATTTGTTCATATTTTTAGTTCTCAATTTTAATATAAAATTAATATATTATTTACAATGTAAAAAATATATTTATAGAAATATATTTTTCAAATTAAATATAGAAAATAGTTTTTTATAGTAGTTAAAACGAGATTATCATGATTAAAAGAATTGGAGTATTAACCAGTGGTGGAGATGCTCCTGGAATGAATGCGGCAATTAGGGGAGTAGTAAGAACAGCATTAAGCGAAAAATTAGAAGTATTTGGAATTTATGATGGATATTTAGGATTATATCAAAATCGAATGACTAAGTTAGATAGATATAGTGTATCCGATATGATTAATAGAGGTGGTACATTTCTCGGTTCCGCTAGATTTCCCGATTTTTATAAAAATAAAATACGAAGTGTTGCTATTAATAATCTTCAACAAAGAAAAATAGATGCACTTGTTGTTATTGGCGGAGATGGATCATACATAGGTGCTAAAAAATTAACCAAAATGGGCATGCCATGTATCAGCATTCCTGGAACTATAGACAATGATGTAGCAGGAACTGATTATACTATTGGTTACTTCACTGCTTTAGAAACAGTTGTTGAAGCTATTGATAGATTAAGAGATACTTCTTCTTCTCATCAACGTATTTCTATTGTAGAAGTGATGGGCAGGTGTTGTGGTGATTTAACTTTAGCTGCTGCAATTGCAGGTGGATGTGAGTTTATTGTGCTTCCAGAAATTAAATATACTAAAGAAGAATTAGTTTTAGAAATAAAAGCAGGTATTGAAAAAGGTAAAAAACATGCAATAGTTGCAATTACAGAATATATATGTGACGTAGAAGAACTAGCTAAGTATATTGAAAATGAAACTAATCGAGAAACACGAGCTACTATATTAGGTCATATCCAGAGAGGAGGAGCTCCAGTAGTATATGATCGTATACTAGCTTCTAGAATGGGCGCTTATTCTGTAGAATTATTAATTCAAGGTTATAAAGGTAAATGTGTAGGTGTGCAAAATGAAAAAATGGTTTTTAATGATATAACAAATGCGCTTAAAAATATGAAACGTTCTTTTAAAAAAGATTGGTTAATTACTGCTAAAAAACTTTATTAATATAAAATTAGTGCCGGTTTTTCCGGCGCTCTTAATTTAAATTATAAAATTTTAATTAAAAAATAATTTTATAATAAAATTATATAGGTATTTAAAAATGAATATATGTATTAGAAAAAACATATTTCAACAATGCATTTTTGAATTTTTAGGAACAGGTTTAATAATGTTTTTTGGAGTAGGATGTTTAGCGGCGTCAAAATTAACAAATATTTATTTTAACAGATACGAAATCAGTCTTATTTGGGGTTGTGCAGTATCTTTATCAATTTATTTAAGCATTTCAATATCTGGCGCTCATTTAAATCCAGCTATTACTATTTTGTTTTGGTTATTCTATAAATTTAATAAAAATAAAGTATTTCCATATATTATTTCTCAAATTTCTGGTGCTTTTTTTTTTACAATGTTAATATATTACATGTATTACAACATCTTAATATCATTTGAAAACAAATATCATATTGTTCGAGGAACTAAAGAAAGTCTTCAATTAGCTTCGATTTTTTGTGTTTATCCTCGAAAAAATTATATTGTTATACATGAATTTATAATAAATATAATTATTTCGATAATTTTTGTTATTTTACTTATGAGGATTAACGATAAAAAAAAAATATTTTTATTAAATCAGAATTTAATCCGTGTTTGATAGGAATATTAGTTACAATTATTAATATTTTTTTAGGGTCTAAAAATAATATTATTTTAAATCCAGCGCATGATATAGGTCCTAGAATATTTTTAAGTTTAATCGGATGGGGTAAAATAGCTTTTACTGGTGAAAGTAATAGTTATTTTCCATATTTTTTAATACCAATAATTACACCAATATTAGGTATAAATTTAGGTGGATGGATATATAAAAAATTTATGAGTAATTAATTTGTTCACATGAAATTTCATGTGATATTTTAATAATTTTTAAAAATTCTTCATAGATTAAAGAAGCGCTACCAATTAAAAGACCATCAATATTAGGTTGTTTAAGAAAACTTTTAGCATTTTTAGAATTCACAGAACCACCATATTGAACAATTATTTTTTCTAGATTATTTGCACTTTGTTTATTAACATAATCTTTGATAAATTTATGTATTGATTCTACGTATATAGGATCTGCTGATAAACCTGTTCCGATAGCCCAAATAGGTTCATATGCAATTATTGTATTTAAAAATGCTTTTTTACCTAAATATTCGAAGATAGAATTTAACTGATTTTTTATAATTTCTTTAGTTTGATTTTGTCTTTTTTCGCTTTCACTTTCTCCAATACATAAAATAGGGATTAAATTTAAGCTTTTAATTAAACCAAACTTTTTTGCAATTAATTTATTGCTCTCATGATGGAATAAACGTCTTTCAGAATGCCCAACAATTACATATTGAACGCCAACATCTTGAAGCATTAATATAGATGTTTCTCCTGTAAAAGCTCCTTTTTTATTTATGCCTACATCTTGGGATCCAAGGAAAATATTTATATTTTTTATATTTTGATAAACTCTTTCAAGATATATCGTTGGAGGCGTAATTATAACAGTATTATATTTTAAATAAAGTGATATATTTAATTTTAAATTTTTTAAAAAAATAGTAATATTTTTAATATCACCATTTAATTTCCAATTTGCTACAATAAATTTTTTTTGCATGTTAGTATTCTTTAATAATATTTAAGTAATTTTTATATAAAATATAGTAAATTATAGAAACTAAGTTTTTTATAAAAATCTATTTACTTAGTTTCTAAAATAGGATGTTAAAATATGTTATTTATATATATTAGCTCGATCTCGTAATTGTTTACCTGGTTTAAAGTAAGGTACGTATTTTTCACTTAATTTAACTATTTCTCCAGTTTTAGGATTTCGACCTATACGAGAATTTTTGTAATGTAAAGAAAAGCTTCCAAATCCTCGAATTTCAATTCGTTTTCCATTAGCTAATGCAAGAGACATATGTGCCAAAAGTTCTTTTATAGCAAGCTCTATTGTTTTTTTTTCAATATGAATTTTTTTTTAGCAATTATTTTGAGTAATTCTGACTTTATCATACATCCTCTATTTTAAAAATGCATTTACTTTGGATTGTTTTAATTGTACATATAAAAAATATATTTTTATTTTTAAGTAATTATTCAGTATTTTGAGCTGCTTTAAAAGCTTCTGTCATTACATTAGAGAATCTTTCGTCTTTTTGTTTATGATTCAATTTATTTTTTATATCTTTTTTATCATTGTTATCTACAATATGAATATTTAAACTAATACTTCTGTTTTTGCGATCAAAATTAGATATCTTTACTGAAATATTATCATTAATTTTAAATATTTTTATAAAGTCTTCATATTGGATAGAAGAATCAGAAAATTTGACAGTTCCATCTACACCTTCTGATAATTGTACAATAACTTGTTTATTATCAAAAGATTTAATTTTACCATGAATGATGCTGCCTTTTTTATAGTTTGTAATATATGTATTAAAAGGATCTTCTTCTAATTGTTTTATACCCAATGAGATACGTTCTCTTTCTGCATCTACTTGTAATACTACTGCTGAAATTTCATCACCTTTTTTATAATTTTGAACTGCTTCTTCTCCAGAAAATTTCCAAGAAATATCAGATAAATGCACTAATCCATCAATACCTCCTTTTAAACCGATAAAAATACCAAAATCTGTAATAGATTTAATTTTACCAGCTACATGTACTCCTTTTTTATGGTTTTCAGAAAACTCTTGCCACGGATTAATTTTACATTGTTTTAATCCAAGTGAAATACGACGACGATCTTCATCAATATCCAAAACGATAACATCTACTACATCATTCACAGCAACTACTTTTGAAGGATGAATATTTTTATTAGTCCAGTCCATTTCTGATACATGAACTAATCCTTCTACACCTTCTTCAATTTCAACAAAACAACCATAATCTGTAAGATTAGTAACACGACCACTTAATTTAATTCCTTCAGGATAACGTTTTGAAATAGCTACCCATGGATCTTCTCCTAATTGTTTTAATCCAAGAGATACACGTGTTTTTTCTTTATCAAATTTTAGAATTTTAACATTAATTTCATCACCAACATTTACTATTTCACTGGGATGTTTAACTCTTTTCCACGCCATATCTGTAATATGTAATAATCCGTCTACACCTCCTAAATCTACAAATGCTCCATAATCTGTAAGATTTTTTACAATTCCCTTAATCTTCATGCCTTCTTGTAAGTTTGCAAGTAATTGATTTCTTTCGGCACTGTTTTCCGATTCAATAACAGCTCTACGTGAAACAACTACGTTATTTCTTTTTTGATCTAATTTTATTACTTTAAATTCTAATTCTTTACCTTCAAGATGAATAGTTTCTCTAATAGGTCTAATATCAACTAAAGAACCAGGTAAAAATGCACGTATATCGTTTAATTCAACAGTAAATCCGCCTTTAACTTTCCCGTTAATTACCCCAGTTACTGTTTTTGATGTTTCATGTGCTTGTTCTAAAACTAACCATGCTTCATGTCTTTTTGCTTTTTCACGAGATAAAAGTGTTTCTCCGAATCCATCTTCGATAGCATCTAACGCAACATCAACATAATCTCCAACTTTTACATCAATTAAACCTTGAGGATTTTTAAACTGTTCTAATGGAATTGAAGATTCAGATTTAAGACCAGCATCAACTAAAATTATATCTTTTTCTATAGAAACAATAATCCCTCTAATAATAGAACCAGGGCGTGTTTTAATTTCTTTTAGTGATTCTTCAAATAATTGAGCGAAAGATTCATTCATATTAATAATATTAACAAATTTTTATTAATGTTCATTTTAACTTCATGCCAAAATGAGCTTGTTTTATATATCTTATAACAATCCTTATTATAGGAGTTTATTTTTTAGATTTTAATTTTTATATCATGTAATAATTGTTTTTTAATTTCTGTCATAGAGTATTCAATTACTTCAGAAAGTGTCATATTAGTAGAATCTAATATTATAGCATCTTTCGATGGGTATAAAGGAGAAATTAATCGATTTTGATCACGTTCATCACGAATTTTTAGTTCTTTAAATAATTCTTTATAATTAGTAGATAATCCTATTGTTTTAAATTGTTTAATTCTTCTATAAACGCGCGTTTTTAAGTTAGCTTTTAAAAAAAATTTAATAATAGCATCGGGAAATACTATTGTACCCATATCTCTTCCCTCTGCTATCAAACCAGGTAATTTACGAAAATATCTTTGCTTATAAAGTAAAATTTTTCGAATTTCAGAAAAAGTAGCTAACTTAGAAGCTGTTTCTCCAACTATTTGCAACTGAAGTATTTGAGAAGCATTATGTTTTTTTAATAAAGAAAAATCTAAATTTTTTAAAAAAAAAATTATATTTTTTTCAATAATAGGAACATTCTTGTGTAATATGAACACTGCTAATAGTCTATATATCATACCGGATTCTAGAACATGCCAGTTTAATTTATTTGCTATTATATTACACAAAGTACTTTTTCCAGCGCCACTTGGCCCATCAATTGTAATTACAGGAATTTTATTATTCATATTTTTATATATAAAACATTTCAATAAAAAACATTACTTCTAAGCGTTTTATTTTAAAACTTTATTATATTAGCTTTTACAAATAGTTGAAAAATCTTGAAAATATTTTGGATACGTTTTTATAACACAACTAGGATTAATTATTTTAACACCTACCTTAGACAAACATAACAACGAAAAACACATTGCCATACGATGATCATTATATGTATTAATTTCAGCTAATTTAAAACAATTTGGAGGAGTAATAGATAAAAAATCTCTTCCTTCTTTAACAATTGCACCAACTTTTTTCAATTCATTTGTCATGGCAGATAATCGATCTGTTTCTTTGACTCTCCAATTATATATATTTCTAATAATAGTAGTGCCTTTAGAAAATAAAGCTACTATGGCAATAGTCATAGCTGCATCAGGAATGTGGTTCATATCTAAATCTATTGCGTTTAATTTATTTCGAGTAGATATAATAAAAGAATCACTCCAAGTAATAATTGCTCCCATTTTTTCAAGAACATCAGCAAATTTTATATCACCTTGAATGCTTTGTTTTCCAATTCCAAGAATTTTAACCGATCCCCCTTTGATTGCAGAAGCTGCCAGAAAATATGAAGCTGAAGAAGCATCTCCTTCAATTGTATAATTTCCTGGTGTTTTATATCGTTGATTACCTGTAATATAAAAAGCGGAATAAGAATCATGCTGAATATGTATACCAAATAATTTTATTAAGTTTATTGTAATATCTATATATGGTTTGGAAACTAAATTTCCTTTTATAAATATAGTTGTATTTTTTAATGCTAACGGAGCTATAATTAATAATGATGTTAAAAATTGACTAGAAATACTTCCATCTAAAGTAATCGTGCCGCCTTTAAAACCGCCTTTTGTAGAGATTGGAGGATATCCTAAATTATTTTGGTATTCAATAACAGCACCACCTTGCTGTAAAGCATTAACAAGGTGTTTAATAGGTCTTTCATTCATTCTATTATTTCCAGTTAATAAAACATTATTTTTATACAAAGAAAAAACAGAAAGAAGTGGTCTAATAGCTGTACCTGCATTTCCTAAAAATAACGAAATAGGATGCGATACTTTAAATTGTTTGTTATTGCCTTCGATATGACAAGTTGTGTTATTGTCTGATAAGGAATAACAAATTCCAATTTTTTTTAGAGCATCTAACATGTATTGAGTATCTTCACTATCTAGTAAATTATGAAGAGTAGTAACACCACTAGATAACGCTGCTAATAATAGCGCTCTATTTGAAATACTTTTTGATCCAGGAATATAAACAACACCATTTATATAAGACACTGGATTTAATTTTAAAATTTTTTGCATAATACATCAACACTCTTTATTTTAGAAATAAATAATATTCTTATCCGTATTTCTGTTCAAAAAACAACATAAATTTTACTAATTTTTTTACACCCTCAAGAGGCATAGCATTGTAAATTGAAGCACGTATTCCACCAACTACCAAATGTCCCTTTAAAGCATATAAGCCATTTTTTTTTGATTCTTCTAAAAATATTTTATCTAATTCTGGATTAAATAAATGAAAAACAACATTCATCTGAGATCTATTTTTTTTATTTATATTGTTAATATAAAAATCACTATTATCTATAACTTGGTATAATAAATCTGATTTTTCTTTATTTAATTGTGCAATTTTTTTTATCCCACCTTGTTTTTTAAGCCATTTAAAAACCAACCCTGATAAATACCAAGCAAAAGTAGGTGGTGTATTAAACATGGAATTATATTTATAAATGATGTTATAATTAAAAACAGATGGGCATAGTTTAGAAGCATATCCTATTAAATCTTTTCTAATAATAATAATTGTAATTCCTGAAGGGCCAATATTTTTTTGAGCACTAGCATAAATAAGTCCATATTGTTCAATATCAATTGGTCGAGACAAAATAAATGATGAAAAATCTCCGATCACTATTTTTTTATGAAAGCTAGGTTCTTCATATAACGACAATCCATCTATCGTTTCGTTAGGACAATAATGAATATACGCAGAAATATCACTAATATTCCATTGCGAAGGTTTTAAAAGATAAGTTTGATTATTTTTTATTTTTCTAATTAATATACTCTTAGAAGTACAATATTTTTTTGATTCTAAAAATGCAGAATTAGACCAATAACCACTGTTAATATAATCAGCTCCTGAAAAATTTCTTATTAAATTCATAGGAATAGCTGAAAATTGACCTCTAGCTCCACCTTGACATAATAATATTGTATAATTATCAGATATATTTAATAAATCTCTTAAATCTTTTTCTGCTTCTTTAATAACTTCATAAAACTCTTGAGTACGATGACTAATTTCCATAATGGAACATCCTAAATTATTCCAATTTTTTAATTCTTTTTGAGCTTTACAAAGAACATCTTGAGGAATCATGGCTGGTCCGGCACTAAAATTGTAAATTACATTCATTGTTTCACCAATAATTATCATTAAATATAATTAATTTATAAATTTCATGTTTTTCATATATTTAGTTCGTAATATTTTTGGAATTTTTACTCGACCATCTTCTTGTTGGTAATTTTCTAATATTGCTGCTAATGTTCTTCCTATAGCTAAACCAGACCCATTTAATGTATGAACAAAATTATTATTTTTTTCTAGCTTGTTTCGATATCTCGTTTGCATCCGACGCGCTTGAAAATCACCCATATTAGAACAAGAAGAAATTTCTATATATCTATTTTCCGAAGGAAACCATACTTCTAAATCATATGTTTTAGTTGCAGCAAAACTCATTTCTCCACCGCATAATAAAACTTTTCTATATGGTAATTCTAAAAGTTGTAAAATTTTCTCTGCATGATTAGTTAAAATTTCTAATGTTTGCATAGATAATTCTGGTTTAACAATTTGTACAAGTTCTACTTTATCAAATTGATGTAAGCGAATTAAACCTTTGCTATTACGCCCATAAGAAGAAGATTCTGATCTAAAACAAGGTGTACAAGCAGTTAACATAATAGGTAAATTTTTTTCATCTAATATTTCATTTCTAAATAAATTAGTTAAAGGAACTTCTGCGGTAGGTATTAATACGTACTTTTTTTTATCTATACTACTAATATGAAATAAATCATCACTAAATTTAGGTAATTGTCCTGTACCATATAAAGCATTATGATTTACTAAACAAGGAACATATGTTTCTATATAGCCATGTTGAGTAGTATGAAAATCTAGCATAAATTGACTTAATGCTCTGTATAAAAGTGCAATATTTCCCTGCATAACAACAAATCTTGAGCCTGATATTTTAACTGAAGATTTCCAATCTATTTGATTAATTTTTTCTCCTATTTTTACATGATCTTGAACAATAAAATTATACTGTTTTTTCTCACCCCAATATTTGATTGCTTTATTATGATCTGATTTAGTTCCTTCCGGAACATCTTCAGATGGTATGTTAGGTATAGAAATAGAAAAATTATAAATTTTTTCTTTTAAAATACTCAATTTATCTTTTAATATATTTAAATTTTTAATAGATGTAGAAATCTTATTTTTTAAAGTTTCATTGCTTTCTTTTAAAATTTTTGATTTTTTGAACAAATCTGATAATAATTTATGTTGATATTGTAAATTCTCAGTTTGAACTTGTAATATTTTTCTTTCCTTTTCCATTTTAGATACTAGTGAAATATCTAGTTGAAAACCTTTTTTTAATAATTTTTTTGCAACTACAGATAATTCTTTGCGTAATAAATAAGGATTTAACATGGTTTTATATCTTTTTTAAAATGATAAAATTTTTTTAACTTTTTAACTAATAGATTATATTTTATAATTAACGATTTAATTATATTAATCAAATAAATATTTAAAATTTTTTTCTTTAAAATTTTTTATAAAAAATCATAATAATATTAAAATGAAATGATAAAATTTTTTATGAATTTTATATAATAATCATAAAAATAATTATATTAATAAATTTAATATTTTTAATTTTTATTAAAAAACAGGAATAATATGCAAACTAAAAAACATACTAAAGTAATTATTTTAGGATCAGGTCCAGCTGGATATACTTCAGCTATATATGCAGCACGAGCAAATTTACATCCTATACTAATTACTGGAGATAATAAAGGCGGTCAATTAATGAACACCAATGAGATTGAAAATTGGCCTGGAGATAAAAATAAAATTACTGGCTCAGAATTAATGAATCGTATGTATGAACATGCAATGAAATATCAAACAGAAATTATATACGATAAAATTGTTTCAGTAACATTTGATAAAAAACCATTTTTTTTATTAGGTGAACAAAATAAATATACAGCTGATTCGGTAATTATTGCTACTGGTTCAAACCCTCGTTATTTAGGATTAAATTCAGAAGATAAATTTAAAGGAAGAGGCGTTTCTACTTGCGCTATATGTGATGGATTTTTTTATAAAGATAAAGAAATAGCAGTAGTAGGAGGAGGAAACACAGCTATAGAAGAAACACTATATTTATCAAATTTTGCAAAAACAATACATTTAATACATCGAAGAAATAATTTTAAAGCAGAAAAAATACTAATAAATCGATTGCTAGAATTAGTAAAAAATAAAAAAGTTGTACTTTATTTAAATTATACTATAAAAGAAATATTAGGAAACAGTTTAGGTGTAACACATGTAATAATAAATAATATTAACCCGATAAAAGCTATTCAAAAAAAAATAATTGTATCTGGATTATTTGTTGCAATAGGACATATTCCAAATACAGATATTTTTATAAATCAATTAGAAATAGAAAATGGATATATTAAAATTAAAAGAGAAAAACATGGAAACTACACACAAACAAGCATTCCAGGTATTTTTGCAGCAGGTGATGTTGCGGATCATGTATATAAACAGGCTATCACATCTTCTGCTACTGGGTGTATGGCAGCAATAGATAGTGAACGTTACTTAAATTCTTGTAATCAAATATGAGATCTTTTTATCTTTGGAAAAACATACTAGTCAAAATGACTAGTATCAGTTATAATTAAAATATAAAATTTTTTTATAATTTGTCATTTTAGAGAAAAAAAATGCCTAAAGAAGATAATATTGAAATGCAAGGAATAGTTATAGATACACTACCAAATACAATGTTTCGTGTAGAATTAGAAAATAAACATGTTATTACTGCTCATATATCAGGAAAAATGCGAAAAAATTATATTAGAATATTAACGGGTGATAAAGTCACTGTGGAATTAACACCATATGATTTAACAAAAGGTAGAATTATTTTTAGAAGTCGTTAATTATAAACTTTTAATAATCATTTAATAAATCTCACAAAACTAAGTTGTAAATACATACTATATATATGATAATAATTAATTAAAAATTTTTAATTACATTTTTCATCGTTTCTTCTAAAAACTAATTTCATAAAAAATCAAAAATAAAAACTATATTTTAATAAAATATTATTAAAAAATAAATTTTGACAGAGAATTTATGCGTACTAAATATTGTGGAAATATTAAAATAATTGATTTACATAAATCCGTAATTATATCCGGTTGGGTAAACAAAATAAGAAATTTTGGTCAATTTATTTTTGTAGACATGAGAGATTGTACAGGTATTATTCAAGTTATTTTTGAATTAAATAATCAATTTGTCTTTAAAAAAGCATTAAGTTTGAAAAATGAATCATGCATTCAAATTAAAGGAATTGTAAAAGAAAGAAACGTTAAAAATAAAAATCCCAAATTAAATACCGGAGAAATAGAAATATTAGCTCAAGAAATAAATATTTTTAATATTTCGGATCCTATTCCATTAGATTATTTAAATAATAATAGTGATGATTTAAGATTAAAATATCGTTATTTAGACCTTCGAAAATTTACTTTAATTGAGAATTTAAAAATTAGAAACAAAGTTACTTATTTAATAAGAAATTTCATGACAAAAAGACATTTCTTAGATATTGAAACACCAGTTTTAACCAAATCTACTCCTGAAGGCGCTAGAGATTATCTAGTTCCTAGTCGAAACTATCCAGGAAAATTTTATGCTTTACCACAATCACCGCAATTATTTAAACAATTATTAATGATTTCTGGAATTGATAAGTATTATCAAATAGTTAAATGTTTTCGTGATGAAGATCTAAGATCTGATCGACAACCTGAATTTACACAAATTGATATTGAAGCTTCATTTATGAATAGTAAAAAAATTCGTAATATTATAGAGCAATTAATAAAAAAAATTTGGTTAAAAATATTAAAATATAATTTAAATAAATTTCCTACAATATCTTTTAATGAAGCAATAAAGCGCTATGGATCAGATAAACCCGATTTACGTAACCCCATAGAAATAATTGATATATTGAATATTTTGAATAAAAAAAAATATTTTGATTTTTTTAAAATTAATTCATCAAAAAAAAATAGAATCGCTTTATTATGCTTTCCTGAAGGTGAAAAAATAAGTCGGAAAAAAATTGAAAAATATTGCAATTATGTCAACCAATTTGGTGCAAAAAATTTATTTTATATAAAAATTAAAAAATATGAAATGGGATTAGAAGGTATTCAAAGCTCGATAAAAAGCATTTTAAATGAAATAATTTTAAATAAAATTGTGAAAAAAACAGGAGCTAAAAATGGAGATATTTTATTCATCGTAGCTGATATAGAAGAAGTTGTAAATAAATCTCTCGGTATGTTACGTATAAAACTAGGAAATGATTTTCAAATCTGTAAAAAAAATGTTTGGAAGCCATTATGGGTAATACATTTTCCTATGTTTAAAAAAGATAACTTTGGAAACTTTTCCTCTGTTCACCATCCTTTTACTGCATTTAAAAAAAATCACGAAAATAAAATTTTTAATGATTTAGAACATGCTATGTCAGATAGTTATGATTTAGTAATTAATGGGTATGAAATTGGTGGTGGTTCAGTTAGAATTCATAATGCTAAAACACAAAAAAACATTTTTAATGTTATTGGATTAAATAAAAAAGATCAAGAAGAAAAATTTGGGTTCTTAATAGAAGCATTAAAATATGGAGCTCCACCTCATGCAGGAATAGCTTTAGGATTAGACAGAATAGTCATGCTATTAAGACAAACAAATAATATTCGAGATGTTATTGCTTTTCCTAAAACAACATCTGCTTCATGTCTTATGACTAAAGCTCCGAGTCGAATAGAAAATAAAGATTTAAATGATTTAGGTATAAAGATCTCTCAAGAATAAAAATATTATAATTTTTTATAAAAAAAATTTTTTATAGTGCTTGATAAATAAAGAAAAGAAGAAAATAACACAATAGATGGACTTGTCGGAATATTAAAAAATATAGATAAAACTATTCCTCCTGTAATAGAAATAATACTAACTATAATTCCAATAATCACCATTTTTTCTGGAGAATTAGAAAAATATTGCGCAGTAGCAGGGGGGATAACTAATAAAGAAGTTATTAATAAAGCTCCTACGAATTTAATTGCAATAGAAATAGTTAAAGCAGTCGTTAACATTAAAGTTAAACGTATATAAAAAAGATTAATACCATCAATTTGAGCCAATTCGGGATTAATTGTTACTAATAAAATTGAATTCCAACGAATAATTAAAACAATTAAAACTGTTAAACTTCCTAAAAAAATAACAAATAAGTCAGATATTTGCATGGACAATAAATCACCAAACAAATAATTATTAAAATTTATTTGTTTTGAATTAGAAACAAAACTAATCAATACCATACCTAAAGATAGTGAACTATGTGATATTATCGTTAATATAGTTTCTAACGAAATTGGTAATATTTTTTCTAAAAAAGCTAAAAAAATAGCAAGTAAACTCACAAAACCTAGAATAATATAAAATGAATTCGTTTGTAATATTATAGACATCGCTAATCCAAGTAAAGATGAATGCGATAATGTGTCACCAAAAGATGACATACGACGCCAAACTATAAAAGAACCTAAAGGCCCTGTGGCAAAAGAAAGAAATACTCCAGACAACCATCCAGGGAAAATTAATGCAAACATAATGTAAAATACTCTAAAATTTTATTTAATAACTTTAATATTGATGAATATGATCATGATTATGATGATAAATTGCTATTTCTTGAATTCGTTCTAAACCAAATATTGAAATAAATTCTAAATTTTTGAATACTGTTTTAGGACTACCAGAACAACAAATATGTTTGTTTAAACAAATGACATGATCAGTTCGGGCCATAACAAAATTTAAATCATGAGACACTATTAAGATAGTACAATTTAATTCATCGCGTATAGAATGAATTAAATTATATAAATCTAGTTGACCCATTACATCTACTCCTTGTATTGGTTCGTCTAAAACAAGTAAATTAGGATTATTTAATAAAGCTCTAGCTAATAAAACACGCTGCATTTCTCCACCAGATAATGTTTGCAATGAAAGCTGTCTAAGTGATTCTGCTTTTACGCGTTTTAATATTTTTAAAATATTTGTGGTTTTTTTTCGACAAGACAACTTCATAAATCGTTCAACTGTAATAGGCAATAAATTATTAAGATATAATTTTTGAGGTACATAACCAATAGAGATATATGGAGAACGTAAGACTATTCCTGAATTAGGTTTTATTAATCCTAAAATAACACGTATTAAAGTAGACTTACCAGCTCCATTAGGACCAATTAATGTAATTATACGGTTGGCATTTAAAGATAATGATATATTATGAAGAATAGGTCGATCAGAAAAATTAACATATATATTTTTTAAAACGATAAATTCTAACATAATAAAATAAGCTTTTATATTATATTGTAATTTTTTATATTATAAAATATTTTTTTATAAATGAACATAATTTTTATTTTAAAAATAAAAAATTAAAAAATTCGTAATGTATATTTATAATTATAAACTTATACTTCAATATGATTTAAAGATATAATAATTTTAATCAAAAAATCATAAATAATTTATCAAATTGCATATAAAGTTGATATAATACTTCAAGTATATCTTTAAAAAAATTTTAAAAATTAAATAAATTTTATTTTTGATAAAATATGAAACAGAATAATAAAAGAAAAATTAAATATTTTGTTATTTTTGAGATATTTATATTATTATATCTGTATTATTTAGTTATATTTTGAAATTTATTAAAATTTTCTAATCAACATATCATCTAATCAAAATTATTTAAGGAATTCAAGCAGTGCGGTATATTTATAAAAAAATTTTTTTATATTTAAATGATTTAAATTTAAATTATATATTTAATTTTTATAATATATTTACATTTTTTATAAAAACTATCATTATTTCTTTAATTTTATTAGGTTTTAGTATTATACCAAAAGAAAAAAAAATATTTTTTAATCAATGTTTTAATCTTATAAAAAACAATCAACTAATAAATAATTCGCAAGAAAATATTATATTAAAAAAAAATAAAAAAATTAATGCTCAATGTAATAAAGACTCGAAAATCATTAAAAATGAATCTAATTTAATGCCATATTTACCAAATAATACATTTTTTAAAAAAATAATTTATATTAAAAAAAATTCTAATTTTTTTCAAAGCGCACTTGAATCAGGATTAAATTTTTCTGATATTCAAACTGTTATTAAGGCTATAGAATGGCAAATAAGTTTTCGTAAAATAAATGCTAATAGTATATTTAATTTAATTTTTTTAAAAACAAAAAAAAATTTAAATATATTAGAAGCTATAAAATTAAATAACATAGGAAAAACATACTATGCTATACGAGCAATTAATGGAAACTTTTATGATATCAATGGTTGTAATAAATCAACTATGGTGATGAATTTTTCATTTTTAAAAAAATATCGAGTATCTTCTTCCTTTAATTTACATCGTATTCACCCAATTACACATCGTATAAGTCGTCATTTGGGAATTGATTTAGCAATGCCCAAGGGAACTTTAGTGCTAGCTACTAGTAATGGTAAAATAATAAAAACGGGATTTAATCAAATCGCAGGTTTTTATATAGTTTTAAAAAATTTAAACCAATATATAACTAAATATATGCATCTTAAAAAAATATTAGTTCAAGTAGGTCAGGACATTAAAATAAACCAAAAAATTGCGTTATCTGGAAATTCTGGAAGAACAACTGGACCACATTTACACTATGAAATATGGATTAAAAAACATGCGATTAATCCAATATATGCTCGATCTAATTTTATAGAACCACTGACACACAAAGAATTAATTTCATATTTGAAAATGTCTAAAATAATTTTATCAAAATTAAAATAATATTTTAACATACTTATATTAAATACTGATATTTAATCAATGTAGATTAAAAATTAATAGATAACCTTCAAAATTCTGGTGGTATTTGTTTTTCCTGTTTTTCCCATAATGTCTCCTTGCGTTACAATTACTAAATCATTATTAAATAAAAAACCTCTTTTACATAACAATAATATAGCTTCATTAGCAGCCTCAACTCCATCATGTTGGCTATTGAAATAAATAGGTACTACACCTCTATATAAAGTTGATAAATTTAACGTTTTTTTGTGTTTTGATAAAGCAAAAATAGGAAGTCCAGATGTAATACGAGAAGTCATTAAAGCAGTCTTACCAGATTCTGTCATAGTAATAATCGCTGTAATGCCATTTAAATGATTTGCTGCGTACATAGTTGACATAGCAATTGCTTCTTCTATATCATTAAATTTTATATTAATACGATGTCTAGAAACATTAATACTAGGTATTTTTTCCGCGCCCATGCAAACTTTTGCCATATTTAAAACAGTTTCTGACGGATATTTACCAGACGCAGTTTCAGCGGACAACATAACTGCATCACTTCCATCTAATACAGCATTTGCAACATCCATTACCTCTGCTCGAGTAGGTGATGGATTTAAAATCATAGATTCCATCATTTGCGTTGCAGTAATAACTACTTTATTTAATTTTCTAGCGCTTCTAATTAAATTTTTTTGAATACCTACTAGCTCTGCATCTCCAATTTCTACTCCTAAATCTCCTCTAGCAATCATAATAGCATCGGAAGATAATATTATATCTTCTATTGCGTTTTGACTACTTACAGCTTCTGCACGCTCTATTTTTGCTATAATTTTAGCTTTACTACCAGATTGATTTAATAAATATCTTGCTTTTTTCAGATCTTTTCCACATCTAGGAAAAGATACAGCTAAATAATCTACATCTATTGTAGAAGCAAGTATAATATCCTTTCTATCTTTTTCCGTTAAAGCATGCGCTGATAATCCTCCACCTAATTTATTAATACCTTTGTTATTTGATAAAATACCTCCTATAATAACTTGAGTATATATTTCTAAATCTGTAACTTTTAACACTTTTAGTTGTATTTTACCATCATCTAAAAGTAAGATATCATTAATATTTAAATCGTATGGTAATCTTTTGTAATCAATTCCTACTCTTTCTTGGTTGCCATCAGTGTCTTGTAAACTTGCATCTAATATAAAAATTTCATTTTTCTGAAGTAAAACACTATTTGTTTTAAATTTAGAAATTCTAATTTTAGGTCCTTGTAAATCACCAAGTAAAGCAATATTACAATTTAAATCTAGCATTATTTCTCTTGCTTTTTTAGCTCTGTTTATATGTTCGTTAGGATAACCATGAGAAAAATTTAAGCGAAGAACATTTGCTCCGGATTCAATAATTTTTTTAAGATTATCACCTTTATCTGTAGAAGGACCTAAAGTAGCAACAATTTTAGTTCTTCTTAAACGAGTCAACATAAATACCTCTAATAATTTATTTTATTATAATGTAATTAATTATCTTTTATTTTAAAAGCTACTCTAAAATACAATATAAATAGCATCAAATATTTATTTATATTTATTTATTTAGTAAAATTAATGAAAAATTTTATATTTAATAATCATGATAGCTGATATCAAATAAAAAATCTTAAACAAATTTATTTTAATACATAATTATTTTTAAAAATAGTTTATTAATTGTTTTACATTTTTAAAAAATATAAAATATTATATTCTAAAAAAGAGAAAATTTATGATAAAAATCACTCAAGCTTGCGATTTAGTTATTTTTGGAACTAAAGGAGATTTAGCTCAAAGAAAATTATTACCTGCTTTATATAAATTAGAAATATTAAACAAAATACATCCTAATACGCGTATTATTGGAGCAGGTCGTGCTGATTGGACTCAAGATGAATATATAAAAATAGTAAAAACAGCTATTAAAAAATTTTCAAAAGAAAATATAGATGAAAATACTTGGAATAAATTGAGTTCACGTTTACATTTTTGTAACATTGATGTTTTTAAAGAAGTGTTTTTTAAAAAACTAAAAAAAATATTACATCAAACAAAAAATACAATTATTTATTATTGCGCTGTGCCTCCAAGTGCATTTAATGCCATTTTTCAAGGATTAGGAAAAGTTAATTTAAATTCATTTCCTTCAAGGATAATAATAGAAAAACCATTAGGTGTATGCTTAAAAACATGTAAAAAAATTAACGATCAAATATCTAAGTATTTTTTAGAATCACAAATTTTTAGAATTGATCATTACTTAGGAAAAGAATCAATATTAAATTTACTTTCTCTACGATTTGCGAATGCATTATTTTTTAATAATTGGAATAATAAAATTATTGATCATATTCAAATTACTGTATCTGAAGAAATAGGTATTGAAAACAGGTGGAACTATTTTGACGATATGGGACAAACAAAAGATATGGTCCAGAACCATCTTTTACAAATATTAACTATTATTGCAATGGATCAACCAAAAGATATTTCATCTAAACATATTCAAAATGAAAAAATTAAAATTTTACGAGCATTAAAAAATATTAATATAGAAAACATAAATACAAAAACTGTTCGAGGTCAATATACTGAAGGTAATATTCATGGGAAAAAAGTGCCTTCATATTTAGAAGAAAACGGAGCAAATTCAATTAGTCAAACTGAAACATATGTATGTATTAAAGTTGATCTAAAAAATGATCAATGGTTTGGTGTACCTTTTTATTTAAGAACTGGTAAAAGATTAGCGCAGAAATATTCAGAAATAGTAATTGTTTTTAAAAAAATACCAATCAATCTATTTAAAGATTATAATCATAATTTATCTCAAAATAAATTAATTATACGATTAGATCCTAATGAAAATATTCAAATAGATTTTTTAAAAAAACTATCAGGATTAAATGAAATATATCAATTAAAAAATGAAACAATGCAATCAAATTTGTCGATAGAAAAGCAACACCATCAAATTGATGCTTATGAGCGACTTTTATTAGAAGTAATGAAAGGAGCGCAATCTTTATTTGTATGTCGCGAAGAAATAGAAGAATCATGGAAATGGATTGATCCTATTATAAATGCTTGGAAAAATAATAAAAAAAACACTCTTCAATTATATGCTGCAGGCACATGGGGGCCAAAACATGCAGATGAAATGATTATGAAAGATGGAAGAAATTGGCATAAATTTCGTTAAAATATAATTAATTCATTTATCTTGACTTTTTTGAAAAGAATATGTTAAATTAAAAATATTTTTACATATTTAATTTAAAATTAAATTTTTATATAACTATTATTTAAAAATTAATTTCAAAATACTATTTTTCCTGGATTGAGGAAGATAATATCTTATGATACGTATTATTCTTTTCTTATTAACTAACTTAGCAGTTACATCAATATTTTCTTTAATTCTTGCGTTAACAGGAATTGCTTCGGATAGTATTTATGGTATATTTATTATGTCCAGTTTATTTGGTTTTAGTGGATCTATTGTATCACTTCTTATATCTAAATGGATTGCATTGCGTTCAGTCAATGGAAGAATAATCAGATCTGCTAGTAATGATACAGAACAATGGCTAATTAAAACTGTGCGTAAACAATCAATTCAGAAAGGAATAAAAATACCTCAAATTGCAACATACGATGCTATAGATATTAATGCGTTTGCAACAGGTCCTCGACGTAACTCAGCATTAATTGCAGTATCGTCAGGACTACTAGAAAAAATGACTCGCGATGAAGCAGAAGCAGTTATTGGTCATGAAATTAGTCATATTGCTAATGGAGATATGATTACAATGAGTTTAATACAAGGAGTGGTAAATACTTTTGTTATTTTTATATCTCGTATTATTTCACAAATATTGAATAGTGTACTATCAAGTAATAACGATGAAAACAACACGAATGAAAAAAATTCATTTGTTTTTTTTATAATTTCAACAATATTAGAAATAACATTTGGAATGTTTGCAACTATTATCACTATGTGGTTCTCGAGGCATCGAGAATTTTACGCTGATGCTAGTTCTGCTAAACTAGTTGGTCGCGAAAAAATGATTTCTGCATTAAATAGATTAAAATCAAGTTATGAACCACAAGAATCTGAGAGTATTATTGCTCTTTGTATTAACGGGAAGTCTAAATCAGTAAAATTATTCGCATCTCATCCTTCTTTAGATAAGAGAATACAAGCTTTGAAGAGCGGAAAATATATGTAAAAAAATCGCAAAAAATTTCTCTTAGTAGAAGTATATCTATTAAGAGAAAATATTAAAATAAAAATTATTTTTTATTAAATTCTTTTAAGCTTGTTTTTTTATATAAAAACGTTTATAATCGTTATAAAAATTATAGTTGAAAAAAGCAACAATTCTGTTTATGCATGGAATTTTAAAATTAAACAATTTTAGAGTAGAAGACGTTAAAAACTTTTCTTAAAAATCTTAAATTCATGTTTTACACAGTAATGTTTCTAATTTCTGAAAATAATCAAAAAATTAATAATTTTAAAGGAAAAAAGATGAGCAAGATTAAAGGTCAAGTTAAGTGGTTTAACGAATCTAAAGGTTTTGGTTTTATTACTCCATCAAATGGAAGTAAAGATGTATTTGTGCATTTTTCATCTATTCAAGGAAATGGTTTTAAGACACTATCAGAAGGACAACATGTCGAGTTTGAAATTCAAGATGGACAAAAAGGTCCCTCTGCAATTAACGTGTATTCTATATAAAAATAAATAAAAGATTTTATAAAGACCTCTGTTAAATACCAGAGGGCTTATTTTTAAAAGATAAATTTAAACAACTAAAAACTGTTAAATAATTAGTCATCTATAAAAATTAAGTAAAAATATTTTAACTTCACAGATAAATTCTCTCAAAATCTGTTCATTCAAACATATGATTTAGATGTATCTAAATTATTTTTTAATCTTCTCGAAAATAAAATATGTAATATTTATATAAAATAAATTAAATACTATGCTGTCCTATTTTTTTTACGGAGTTTTGCTGATGGATTTTTTTTTAGAACCGTCAACTTGGGCCGGCTTATTAACACTAGTAGTTTTAGAAGTAGTACTAGGAATTGATAATTTAATTTTTGTAGCAATTTTATCAGAAAAGTTACCTCCCAATCAAAGAGATAAAGCTCGATTAATTGGATTGGGATTAGCACTAGTAATGAGATTGGGATTATTATCGTTAATATCTTGGGTAGTAACTTTAACTACTCCTATTATTAATAATAGATTTTTTTCTTTATCAGTTCGTGATTTAATTTTACTGATTGGTGGTTTATTTTTATTATCCAAAGCAACAATCGAACTACATGAGAGATTAGAAAATGAAGATCATGAAAATACAGAAAATAAAAATTATGCTAGTTTTTGGGCTGTAGTTATTCAAATTATTGTACTAGATGCAGTGTTTTCATTAGATGCTATCATTACAGCGGTTGGAATGGTTAATCAGCTATTCATTATGATGATTGCAGTTATATTAGCTACGACGCTTATGTTATTAGCTTCAAAAGCATTAACTAATTTTATTAATTTACACCAAACGGTGGTAGTTTTATGTCTTAGTTTTTTATTAATGATTGGATTTAGTTTGGTTTCAGAAGCGTTAAAATTTTATATTCCAAAAGGATATTTATATACAGCTATAGGATTTTCGATTTTAATTGAAATATTTAATCAAATCGCTCGACATAATTTCATGAAAAATCAATCTAGAAAACCTATGAGGCAAAGAGCTGCTGAAGCAATTTTACGATTAATGATAAGAGAAAAAAATAAAAACAAAAATATAAAACACAAACCATTTAACAAAAATGAAAAAATACCTATTATTCCTTCATCAGAAACAGAAACTTTTAAAGATGAAGAGAAGTACATGATTAATGGAGTTCTTACATTAGCAGGGCGATCGATTAAAAGCATTATGACACCAAGAAGTAATATATCTTGGGTTAATACAGAAAATAATACTAATGAAATTCGATCTCAATTGCTAGATACACCGCATAGCTTATTTCCAGTTTGTAAGGGTGAATTAGATGAAATTATCGGTATTGTACGTGCTAAAGAATTATTAGTAGCTATTGAAAAAAAAATTGATGTTTATAAATTTGCTTCCCAAATACCACCTATCATTATACCTGATACTCTTGATCCTATAAATCTTTTAGGCGTTCTTCGTCGTGCTCAAGGAAGTTTTGTAATTGTGAGTAATGAATTTGGTGTAGTACAAGGTCTTATTACCCCACTAGATGTATTAGAAGCTATTGCTGGAGAATTCCCAGATGCTGACGAAACACCAGATATTATAAAAGAACAGAATAGCTGGTTAGTTAAAGGAGAGACAGATTTACATTCGTTACAACAATTACTCAACACAAAAGAACTTATTAAAGAAGATGATTGTGCTTCTTTAGGTGGTTTACTAATAGCTCAAAATGGGCAATTACCTATCCCAGGAGAAATAATTAATATTAATTCTTTTTCATTTCATATCGTTAAAGCAACAGAATATCGTATTGATTTAGTTCGTATTATTAAAAACTAAAATATTTATGAAATTTAAAAATAGTTCTAATTTTACAAAAATTTCCAGTTATAAAACAAATAGATTTTTAATATTGAGAAAAGTATGTCTAATACAATTTTAGCAATTGATACTTCAATGAATTATTGCTCGGTAGCTATATATAGAAAAAAAATATATTCATTATCAGATCATTGTAATAAAGAACATACTATAAAAATATTACCAATGATTAAAAAAATACTATTACTTTCAAAAATAACGTTTAAAGATCTTAATTATATAACTTTTTCAAAAGGACCAGGTAATTTTACTGGTATACGGATTGCTATAGGAATTGCTCAAAGTTTATCTTTAAGTTTAAATGTTCCTATTTTGGGAATTTCAACTTTAGCTATTATGGCTGAACAAGCATGGCGCAAGTATCATCAAAAAAAAATATTAGTTGCTGTTCGTGCTGGAGCTGAAAAAATATATTTTGCTCAATATATTAAAGATAAGAAATTATTATGGATTGGGGGAGAAACAGAATCTTTGATCAATTTTTATGAAATTGAAACAAAAATAAAGAATTTAAATAATGATTGGTTTTTCATCGGAAATGGACTTGAAAAATTTAATGATCAAAATTATTTGAACTTTAAAACAATAAAAATCATATCACCTCATGCACAAGATATAATCCCATTTTCTCTATTTAATATAAAAAACAAAAAATTTTTATATACTACTGAAGTAGAGCTTAATTATTTAAATTGTATTTTTTAAATAATGTCAATACTGAAATACTAAAGATACTTCAGTATTGATCTCATCTATTATTATCTATAATATCAATGAAATTTGATAAAACATTTTAATTTTTATATAATTATTTTCAGTTATTAATCTGGCAAAACAACATTCAACTCTAATATCGAAATATCTTTATTTTTTTGTTCTAACTGTATTGTTACCATATTAGGATCTATGTTTACATATTTACAAATTACAGAAAGGATTTCACGTTTTAATTGTGGAAAATAATCTGGTTCATTTTGAAATTTTCTTCGTTCTGCAACAATAATTTGTAATCTTTCTTTAGCTACATGAGCAGTATTTCTGTTCCGGGATAAAAAAAAATCTAATAAAGCCATATCTATCTCCCGAATAAACGTCGTAAAAAACTTTTTTTTTCTTCTTCAATAAAACGAAATTTATGATTTTCACCTAACAATCGATTAACTGTATCAAAATAAGCACGTCCTGCATTTGAACTTTGATCTAAAATCACAGATTCTCCTTGATTTGATGCACGCAATACAGAAGTATCTTCAGGAATAACACCAATAATAGGTATACGAAGTATATCTAATACATCATTCATACTTAACATTTCACCATTTTTAACACGAGTCGGATTATAACGTGTTAATAAAAGATGCTCTTTAATAGGAGTTTTGTTCTGTTCAGATCTTTTTGATTTAGATGATATAATTCCTAATATTCGATCGGAATCTCGAACCGAAGAAACTTCTGGGTTTGTAGTAATAATAGCTTCATCTGCAAAATATAATGATAAAATTGCTCCTTTTTCAATTCCAGCAGGTGAATCACAAATAATAAAATCGAAATCCATTTTAATTAGCTCATTTAAAACTTTTTCGACTCCTAAATATGTCAGAGCTTCTTTATCTCTAGTTTGAGATGCTGGTAAAATAAATAAATTTTTTGTTTTTTTGTCTTTAATTAAAGCTTGATTAATTTTCGCTTCACCTTGAATAACATTCACAAAATCATATACTACTCTACGTTCACATCCCATAATTAAATCTAAATTTCTTAAACCTATATCAAAATCTATAACAACAGTTTTTTTCCCTTTTTTTGCAAAACCAGTTGCAATAGCAGCACTTGAAGTAGTTTTACCTACACCTCCTTTCCCTGAAGTAACTACAATAATCCGTGTCATATAAAAAGTTCCTAAAAATACACTTTTAACTAAGAGAATTTATAGTTAAAATTTTATTACGTAAATAAATTTGAGCTGATTTTCCAACAAATTTTGTTGGTATTTGATCTGATAACCAATATTCACCGGATATTGATAATAATTCGGCAAATAATGCTGTACAAAATATATTACTTGTAATATCTCCGTTAGCACCTGCAAGTACTCTGCCTCGAACTGATCCGTAAACATGAATATTACCATCCGCAACTAATTCAGCTCCTGCGCTGACATTATTTGTGACGATCAAATCAGAATATTTAGCATATATTTTCTGTCCTGAACGTACAGGGGTGTTAATAATATGTGTTTTTTCTTTTTTTTTCTTTATTTTTTTATTAATTGTGTTTGTAAAATTATGAGTTTTATAAAAAAAACTAATATTTTTATTAATATGATTTTCTGTATTTTCTATTTTTTTTCCTTCTAATAATACAGGCAAACCTGAATCAACAATAATTTTTTTAAGATAGTTATCTTTACAACCGGTTACACCTACAATAAAAAAACTATGCGAAATAATAACTTCTTGTATTTTTATCCAATTTGTTTGATTTAATGATAAATCTGATATATTAAGAATAATAGGCGCATTTTTAAAAAATTGAGGATATTCTTGAATTTTTTTATATAACGACTTATCAATTAAGTCTATATTATTACTTTTTAGATATAATACTAATAATGTAAAATTACTACCTTTTATTTCAATGGACGTTTTTTGCATATATATTGCTCAAGTAATTTATATTTATATGCATATTAAATGTACATGTATTATCTTTTAAAAACTAAAAAAATGAATTTAATTAAATTATAGTATAAATATCATTTGATAACAATTTCTATTTTTTAGAGTTTTTAGATAATTGAAAATATTTCAATACAACTAATATAAAATTTTTAATTAATAAAAAATATTAAATATTTCAATATAAAATTTACAAGGAAAATTAAAATTTTGCTTTTTTCTCAAAATAGCCAACTTATATTACGTTATCAAAATATTTTTAAAAATAAAAAAATTTTTTTTTCAGGAAATATACAAGATGAATTACCAAGATATTTATCTAGTATAGAAACAAGCGTGCATGTTAGTGTAAAAAATGATTTCTATACGAATAAAAAAGATAAGATGAACAACATTCATATATATTATGATTTACTTATCTCAAAAAAAGCTGTAGAAAATTATAATACACTTATTTACTATTGGCCTAAAAACAAATCAGAAGCAAGGTTTCAATTATGTAATCTATTATCTTGTTTTGATATCGGGACTGAAATTTTTATTGTAGGAAAAAATTCAAGTGGTGTAAAAAGCGCAATCAAAATACTAAAAAAATGGACCAAACTAAACAAATTAGAAAGTGCAAAACATTCTATTTTATTTACAGGTACTCTCAAATACAACACGAAATTTATATTACAAGATTTTTTTAAAACACATATTTGGAAAGGTTTGTACATCAAATGTTTACCAGGAGTTTTTGGTTATAAAAAAATAGATTTAGGTAGCCAACTACTTGCTTGTACTTTTTCCAAAAAGATGTATGGTGAAATATTAGATGTTGGATGTGGTTCGGGGTTTTTATCAGTATCTCTACTTAGCCAGTCACCAAATTCTTTTGTTACTATGGTAGACAATAAAGAATCTGCGATAATATCTAGCCGAGAAACACTTTTTTCTAATCAACTAACAGCAAAAATTTTGTCTAGTAATCTTTACTCAAGTATATCTAATAAATTTGATTTAATTATATCGAATCCATCATTTCATAATGATTTAGAAGTAGATTTTAATACAATTACAAAGATTATACTTGGTGCTTCAAAACACTTAAAAAAAAGAGGTGAACTAAGATTTGTTGTTAATAGCTGTTTTAATTATGATATTCTTTTAAAGAAAAATTTTAAAAAATTTAATACTATTAAAAAAACAAATTTATATAAAGTATATCAAGCTTTTTGTTAAATTTATGGTACCCGGAGCGGGACTTGAACCCGCAAAGCTTTTAAAGCCGAGGGATTTTAAGTCCCTTGTGTCTACCGATTTCACCATCCGGGCGTTTAGGCGTATCCCGGAATCGAACCGGGTTATACGGATTTGCAATCCGCTACATAGCCAATCTGTCAACACGCCTTTTATGTTTTTTATTATAGAAAAAAAAAAATAAAATTACAAATAAAATTTGATGAATATAAAAATATTTATATAAAAGTTTTAATAAAATAAAAAATTATCTTTACATTCATCAACAGAATGTTTTAACATTGCAATGTTTCATAATTAAAATATATATTTTAGAAGGCAGCGGTCTTGAAAACCGCCGATGAGAAATCATCCGAGAGTTCGAATCTCTCTCTCTCCGAAAAATCAAACAACTAAAAATTTATACCTCAAAAAAAATTATTGATCAGCAGAAACTTCAATTTCTACACGACGATCGGGTGCTAAACAACTAATTAATAAAGGCCTACTCTCTATATCTTTACATATTTGATCAGTTAAAGGATATTGATTACCCATTCCTTGGATATTTATTGTATTTTCAGGCACTCCATGAGAAGTAAAATAATTTTTAATACTATATGCACGATCTTCAGATAACTTTTGGTTATATTCTTTATTACCTATTCTATCTGTATGCCCTGAAAGTGTAATATAAACTTTTTTCGATTTAATATTATTTATTTCATCATTAATTTTTTTTAACTTGTCATAAGATATAGGTCGTAATTCGGTACTGTTGAAAGGAAAATTAATATTTTCATTAAGTGCAATATATTGTTGATTCGATGTTTCTGGTGAATATGATGTAAACATATCATTAATTTTAGACTTTCCAAATTTCCATGCAAAAGAAATCACTGCATCTCCTAAGGTAGGTTTTGATAAGTTCATTATTTTTTCAACACTACTTTTCCATGTGTAATCAAATCTCGTAATAAATTCATCATTAAAAATATATTCGGCACCTAAAGATAAACTAGGGAATACACAACTATGCTTGGTAAAAGTCTTTTTTAAATCTTCTTTAGAAGCTAGATTTTCCCAAAACATCATTCCTCCTAATCGTGTATATAGTCGGAAATCATCTGTAATAGGATAAGATAATTTTGTTGAAATTTGAACATTATTTGCTTGCATATTTTCTTTGGATTTTTGAAACATTAGATGCGGAGAAAATCCAGTTGTGTCATTTTCTATTTCCAAACCAAAATATGGATTAAATTCATATCCTAAAAATAATCCAAACATAGGAGCATTAGTGCTTTGCTCATTTTTTAAACCTTGAATTTCTTTATAGTGTAGAAGATTGAAATTCGACCATCCAACTTTAGCACCTAAGTACCATCCATCATTACTTTTTGATTGAACGCTACTGACTAAACTTACTAATAAAATTAGAATAGTAAGAGCTTTTTTTTTCATTTGAAAACTCCGTTTTGAGATAAATTACTAATAATAAAAACAATTTAAAAGTCTAAAAAACTTAAAACAATCATGATAAATCAAATTATAATATAATCTATTATATAATAAATATTATATTAATAATATAAATCTATATATTTATATTATTTATATAACATTTATAATTTATATATATCTTAAATTATTTATATATATTTTAAATTAGTAAATTTATACATACTTGATTAATAATTTTATTTATTGTTAATAATATTACAATTATTTAAAAAAGATATACCTAAAAAATGTAGACTAATTAAATAAATTATTCCAGTAAAAAATAAGATTGTAAATAAACATATTATTTTAATAAAAAAAGAACTTATATCATACAGAGGTATAAAATATAACATAAAAATTAAAAAAAATGTCATAGAAAATGTTGCAGTTAATAAACGAAAAATAAAAATTAATTGATTAAAATTAAAAGAAATTAACTTTTTTTGATATAATTTCCAATATAATAAAAAAAAGTTGATCCATCCAGCTATGCTAAAAGATAAAGCTAAACCTGCATGTTGTAAATAATAAATTAGAAATGGATTTAAAATTTGTGTTACAGATAAAGTAAAAAGTGCAATGCGTGTTGGGATCTTTATTTCTTGAGATGCATAAAAAGCTGAAGATAAAATTTTAACTAAAATAAATGCAATTAAACCAATAGAATATAATTCTAAGGCTTTTTGTGTCATTAAAACATCAAAATCTGTAAATTTTCCATGTTGGAATAGTATAATAACTAAAGGTTTAGCAAGAATAAATAATATGATAGAAGTAGGTAAAGATAAAATCAAAGCTATTCGACCCCCCCAATGGAGTAATTTTTTATATTCTTTAAATCTGTTTTTTGAATAACTTTTTGACAGAGATGTGAATAAAATTGTACTTAAAGAAACACCTAATACACCTATGGGAAATTCAATTAATCTATCAGCATAATACATCCAAGATATCGAACCTGAATTTAACAATGAATTAAAAATAGCATTAAAAATCAAAGAAATTTGATTTGCAAAAGCTCCAATCAAAGATGGTCCTATTTTTTTTACAACTTTTAAAAGACCAGCATTTTTAAAATTAAATTTTGGAATTATTAGCATTTTTATTTTCAACAAATATGGAAACTGATATATTAATTGGATAACTCCACCTACGATAACAGACCATGCTAATATTAAAATTGGAGGATTAAAGAAATTATTAAAAAAAATAGAAAAAATAATCATAGTAATATTTAAAATACTTGGTGACATCGCAGGAATAGAAAAATAATTCCAACTATTTAAAATAGTAGAATATAACGAAGATAGAGAAATTAATAAAACATAGGGGAACATAATTTCCAATAAAGTAAAAGATACTTGAAATTTGTGAAATGAATGAGTAAAACCTGGCGCACTGAATTCAATTAAATAATTAGAAAATATTATCCCTAATATTATTATAATAGATAAAACTAAAATAATTAAACCTAACAAAGATGCGATAAAATCTTTTGTATGATTTATTTTTTCATTTGATTTATAATATATTAAAATAGGAATAAAAGATTGTGAAAAAGCACCTTCAAAAAATAAGCGACGTAATAAATTTGGAATTTTAAAAGCTAAAAAAAAAGCATCAGTATAAATAGAAACGCCAAAAATATGAGCGATTACAAGATCTCTAAAAAAACCTAATATACGTGAAATTAATGTCATAAAACTAAGAGAAAATAAAGATTTTAAAATATTCATATTAAACTAAAACCTAAACAAATTAAAACACTATAATTTAGAAGATATTTTATTTAAATACAAAAAAATTTTCTTACTTATAAAATATTTACATACTATAAAAGCAAATGACTCTTAAACACATTTACTACATTTAAATTAAATTTGAAAAATGTCTTGTTTAAAAAAAATAAAAATAATCAAACCTGATGATTGGCATGTTCATCTCAGAGATGAGAAAATTTTAAAAAAAATTCTAAGATACACTGAAATGTTTTATCAACGTGCAATAATCATGCCTAATCTTAATCAACCGATTATAGATTATAAGAAAGCTATTTTCTATAAACATAGAATTATAAATGCGACTCAGTTAAATACTAAATTTGAACCATTAATGATTTGTTATTTAACCAAAGAAACATGTTTAAAAGAACTACAATATGGTTTTTTACGAAATATATTTATAGGAGCAAAATTATATCCTAATCAATCCACAACAAACTCAAACACAGGTATAAGTAAAATCAGTGAAATTTTTCACGTATTAGAATTGATGCAAAAAATGAAAATGCCATTATTAATACATGGTGAAGAAAGCAATATTAATATTGATATTTATGATAGAGAAGCTAAATTTATTGAAACAACGATGATCCCATTACGTAAAACATTTCCAGAATTAAAAATCATATTAGAACATATTACTACTAAAGAAGCTGTTGATTATATCGAAGAAAATAATTCATCATATTTAGCAGGAACTATCACACCACATCATTTAATGTTAAATCGAAATAATATGTTTATTAACGGAATTCAACCTAATCTATATTGTTTACCTATTTTAAAAAGAAAAGTACATCAAAATGCTTTAAGAAAAGCTATATCTAATGGAAGCACAAGATTTTTTTTAGGCAGCGATAGTGCTCCACATCTTTATAAGCATAAAATTAATATATTTGGATGCGCAGGAATATTTAATGCTCCATCATCTTTGTTATGCTACATCACTGTTTTTGAAGAAATGAAAGCATTAAAACATTTTGAATCTTTTTGTTCAAAAAATGGACCAAATTTCTATAATTTACCAATAAACCAAAAAACTATCACATTAATAAAAAAACCTTATAAAATTTTAAAAAAAATCAGTATTGGGAAAGATTTTATCATGCCTTTTTTATCTGGAGAAACCTTGGAATGGTCTATTTTATAAATATTAATTCTTAAAATATTACTCATACAATGTTTCAGACTTAATGACATTAATTCTATAATTCCCCATTAATATCATAAATAGTATTATTGTTATAAGATTTATAAAAATTTAAAAAATTCTGATTTAAATAAAATTTATGTTTTATTAATTTTTTATTTTTGAGATTTATTTTATTTAAAGATATACATTTATTTTTTATCTTATTTACATAATAATTTCTTGATTTATTAAATTGCAAATAAGAGGAAGTAATATGATATGTTTTTTCAAGAGATAGCTGTATTTTTTTTAAGCAATTTAATTTATTTAAAAAAAATTTTTTTTTTCTACAATATAAGATAACTTTTTTATATCAGTATGAGAATTTAATAAAATTTCATGTTCTTCATGCATAATTTTATCTAATGTAAGAAGAACATTATCTATTTTTTGAAATACATCAATTAATTTTTTCATTTTTCTATCCATCTTTTAATTTATATTATTACTAAAATATAATATTATTAATTTTATAAAACAACTATTACCTCTCCATTATCATTAATTATTCCAGTAAAAATTTTCCTATCTTTAATTTGTACGCGTATTTTTTCTTTAATACCACCATTACCTAATGCTTTTCCAGTAGTAATAATTTCAAAATTTTTGCCTTCAAACTTAATAGTAACCTCTTTATTTAATGTAACTATCCAAAATGCACGCGTCATAGAAGATGTAATTGGTTGAAAAGGAAGAATATCGTGTAAATTTACTCTATTTATAACATCTTTTTTATTCAGATAAATTCCATTAGGAAGTTTATCTAAACGTCCAAATATAACTTTTAAATCTGATTCACTTATTTTTGTACCGCGAAAAATTTTTTTCTTCGCTACAATATAATGTCCCTTAACTTGTAATTCTAATTTTAAAAATTGATGTTGTTTCCCACAAACATATAAAATATCAAATAAACTAAAATTATAAAAATGATTTGATAATAAAAAATATGGTTTTTTACAAATTTGTTTTTTTTTAAAAGGGGTACGTATTAATATTTTAAAATTTTTTGGATTAAGAGAATATTCTTGCTTGAAAAATTCGTTTAAATGATTTATTAAATCATTAGCATTAATTTTAAAAGATAAAAAAAGTAATAAAATAAAAAAAATTTTTAATAATTTCATTTTTTTCCCTTATTAACTGAGAAAAACTAAAATTTAATCTATTAAAGTTAATTAATAAGTATAATATGTTTTAAAATTTTATAAATTTTATTTTAATATGGAGAAGATTTAATAAAAGTTTAATATAAATCTATTTTAAGTTTAAATTTTTTAGGAATTTATAATATAATCATATTTACAAATTAAATTTTTAAATTTAAATTTTTACAAGTAATTTAAAATAAATTTTTAATACCACTAACAAATATAATTTTAAAAATTTTAAATTCACAATAAAACAAGGATATAAATATGTTTGAAAAAATAAATAAAATGTTTAACTTAAATGAAAAATTATTGAATTTATATGCTACAAGAGAAGAAATTTTATCATCGAATATAGCTAATTCTGAAACACCTCAATACAAAGCAATGGATATTAACTTTAAAGACGCGTTTAAAAAAATACTACAACAAAATAAATCTAATGCTTCAAAAGTTACATTACAAAAAACTTCTCAATATCATTTAACACCAAAACTTAAAAAAAATAATATTCCTTTATTCACAATTAAACCTATTCAAACTAAAAATATTAAAATTGATGGGAATACAGTAGATATGAATCGTGAACGTGTGGAATTCATAAAAAATACTTTAAAATACGAAGAAAATTTAATGTTCATAAAAAATGAAATTAAAAACATCATGCATGTATTAAAAGGATAAAAAATATGTCTTTATTTAATATACTTAATATTGCAGGTTCAGCAATGACTGCACAATCAGAAAAAATAAATATTATTGCTACAAATTTAGCAAATGCAGATAGCATAATATATAAAAATGGAAAATATTATCCATATATTGCAAAAAAAGTTATTTTTAAAGCATCTAATGCAAATCAACAAGGAGTAGGAGGGGTTAAAGTAGCTTTAATAGTTAACGATAAAAATCCTATACAAATGATATATGATCCTAATCATCCTCTTTCTAATGAAAAAGGATATGTTTTAAAATCTAACATTAATCCAATTACAGAAACAATAGATCATATTTCTGCTTCAAGAGCTTATCAAGCTAATATAGAAGTATTAAAAACAGCGAAAAATATGATATTAAAAACGCTTTCTATTGGAGAATAAGGAAGAAGAAATGAATAATATTAATACTAATTCTTCTATAAATAATAATGTTAATGAAAAAAAGACTAATGATTTTAATAACACTACAAATCCATTAGATTTACAAAATAATTTTTTAAGTTTATTAATTGCACAAATTAAAAATCAAGATCCTACTGATCCTATTAAAAACACTGAGTTAACATCACAGTTAGCCCAAATTAATACAGCAACTGGAATTGAAAGGTTGAACAATACCGTAGGAAATTTTTCCGATAAAATAAATCAGAATCAAAATATTCAAATCTCGTCATTAATTGGTCATCGAGTTATGATACCTAGTTCACAAATTGTGCATACTAAAAATATGAATACAGAATTTGGAATAGATCTGATTAGCCAAGCAACATCAGTTGAAATAAAAATATTAGATGGAAATGAAAAAGTTTTACATGTAAAACAAATAAAAAATGTAACACCTGGAATATATAGCTTTACATGGGATGGTTTAGATTTAGACAAAAAAATTGTTTCTACTGGAAAATACAATGTCAATGTAACAGCTAAGAATAAAGACAAAGATGTTCCTGTAGAAATTTTATGTGAAGCATTAGTACATAGTATTATTACGTCTTCTAGAGATCCTATAATAGATTTAGGAGCAATGGGTACTACAACATTATCAAAAATTCGTAAAATTTTTAAATAAACATTCATATATTTAAAAATTTTTAAGATTAATTATTAAGGAATAAAAATATGTCAACAATGGAAGCTATTAGTGGATTAATGGCAAATAGTAACAACATAGATGTTGTATCTAACAATATAGCAAATGCTTCTACTATTGGGTTTAAATCTAGTACTCTTTCTTTTTTTGATATAGTATCTAACTCATTTTATTCTACTCAACTCATTGGATCTGGTGTCGGGGTCTCTAATATGAGGCAAAATTTTAGCAATGGAATATTAATGCAAACAGGTAGAGATTTAGACTTAGGTATTGTACAAGATGGTTTTTTTAGAGTATTAAATTCTAAAGGTTATGTATATTATACGCGGAATGGACAATTTTTATTAGATAAAGATAAAAATATTGTAAATATGGATGGAATGTACTTAACTGGTCAAAATCAATTTGATTTACAAAATAATTTAAACAATATATCTAAATTAGAACCTATTAATTTAAAAAAATCTGATATTCTTAAAGCAAAACAAACAAATACTATTACATTACATGCAGATTTAATTGAAAATAATCATCCTTCTACTAATACTATAACAGGTTCTAATGATGATATATCAAATTCAGAAATAAATAATATTACTGTATATGATAATAATGGACAAGCTCAAAATATAAATATTTCTATTGATAAAAACGAAAATGAATGGACTGTCAAAATTGAGTCAAATGATGAAAAAATAAATGATACTGTTCATTTAAAATTTGATTCTCAAGGCAAATTAATTTCTAATTCAAGTGTGCAGATTAAATCAAAAGCATTTAAAAATCTTGTGTTAAACATGGAATGTACATTAAAAAAATCAGAAAATGATAATAATACAATACAACTTTCTCAAAATGGATATCCAGAAGGTCATTTACAATCTTTTGAAATTTTAAACAATGGTGAAATTATAGGTCAGTATACAAATCAAAAAGTAGAAAAAATTGGACAAATATTTTTATCTAAATTTGTTAATCCAGAAAAACTAAAACCTGAAAGTGGAAACGTTTGGTCTGCTACTCAAGAAGCTGGTAATGAAAATATTGGCATTGCAGGAGACAAAGGATTTGGAATTATGATCTCCAAAACTTTAGAATCATCTAATGTTAATTTAAATAAAGAATTAATTAATATGATTGTAGCACAACGTAATTATCAATCTAGCGCACAAGCTTTCAAAACAGAAGATAAAATAATTAATACATTAATAAATTTAAGATAATTTTAAAAATTAGGTATTTTAATGGACAACACAATTTATCAATCAATGAAAGCAGCTATGCGATTATTAGAAAATCAAAATATTATTGCAAATAATTTAGCAAACATATCCACTAATGGTTTTAAAGAAACATTTAATCTTTTTATAATCGATGAAAATGTAAAGAATTTATATAAAACTCGAACACAAAAATATTATAATTTTTTAGAAGGTATGATAACTAATACGCAAAGAAAACTTGATTTAATTATTAAAAATAATGGTTGGTTAGTAATAAAAGATGCAAATGGAAAAGAAGCATATACAAAAAATGGACATTTACAAACAAATGCACAAGGACAGCTTACTATTCAAAACTATAAAGTAGTTGGCAACCAAGGAGATATAAAAATACCAAACAATGTAAATATAAAAATTTTATCTAATGGTACTATTACAGAAATGCAAGAAAAACAAAATAAAATTTTTGAAAAAACAATAGGATCATTAAAATTAGTATGTTTTAAAAAAAATGATCTTATTCAAAAAGATAATGGATTATTTTACTTAAAAAATAGTATGTTTAATCAGAATTTACAAGTACCACATGATAAAACTGTACGTGTACAATCAGAAATGCTAGAAGACAGTAATGTTAATCCGACTAAAAACATGGTTGACATGATATCCAATGCTCGGCAATTTGAAATGAATATGAAAATGATATCAATGTACGATCAAAACGTAGAACGTGCTAACCAACTATTTAATGTAAACAATTAAAAGGATAAAAGTATGATTCCTTCTTTATGGATTTCTAAAACAGGTCTTGATGCCCAACAAATTAATATGAACGTTATTTCAAATAACTTAGCAAACGTTAGTACAAATGGATTTAAACGGTCTAGAGCAGTTTTTGAAGATTTAATGTATCAAACAATACGACAAGCAGGAACAAATTCATCTATTGATACAACTTTACCTTCTGGATTGCAAATAGGTACAGGAGTAAGACCTGTTGCGACCGAAAGAATTCATAGCCAAGGAAACTTATCTAAAACAGATTCTTCAAAAGATGTCGCTATTAATGGACCAGGATTTTTTCAAGTACAATTACCAGATGGAAATATAGCATATACACGAGATGGTTCGTTTCAATTAGATCAGAATGGTCAACTAGTAACTAATAGTGGATTTGCAGTAGTACCTGAAATTAACATTCCTCCAAACTCTACAAATATTAATATAGCAAGAGATGGCATTGTTAGTGTTACTATACAAGGTCAAACACAACCTATTTCTATTGGTCAATTAAATTTAATTAATTTTATTAATGATTCTGGACTAGAAAGTCTAGGAGAAAACTTATACCAAGAAACACAAGCATCTGGAAGCCCAATAGATACTACACCAGGTCTAAATGGTACAGGTTTGTTGTATCAAGGATATGTTGAAACATCAAATGTTAACGTTGCTGAAGAATTAGTAAACATGATTCAAACTCAACGAGCTTACGAAATTAATAGTAAATCTATAAATACTTCAGATCAAATGTTACAAAAATTATCTCAACTATAAAAATTGATTTTAATACTAAAAATAAATTTAAAATTTATATATTAAAATTTTTTTATTAAGGATTATTTTTCCGTGGTAAAGTTATTTAGTTATAAAATTAAATATTATTTAACTATTCTTGCTTTATTAGCTATTCAAAGTTGCTCTTCTATGGAACATCAGCCTTTGGTTAGTGGAATTACTACTGCTATAGCTCCAAATGTTTTTCCTACAACTGCAAATGGCTCACTATTCCAAGAAACTACACCTATTAATTATGGTTATCAACCACTATTTGAGGATCATCGATCCCATAATATTGGAGATACAATAACTATTGTATTACAAGAAAATATCAGTGCAAGCAACAGCTCTTCTTCTAATATGACTCGAAATGGTACAGCAAATTTAGGAATGACAATCACACCAGGACAATTAAATCCTATGTTAGGCTTTAATATTAATGAAAGTAAAACCGGGTTTGATAGTATAGGAAAAAATGATTTTTATGGAAAAGGTAGTCATTCAGCTAAAAACACATTTACTGGACTTATCACTGTAACTGTAAAAAGAGTACTACCAAATGGAAACTTACAAGTAGTTGGTGAAAAACAAGTTGCTATTAATGAAGGAATAGAATTTATTAGATTTTCAGGAGTAGTCAATCCTCATAATATTAATAAAAATAATTTAGTTGCTTCAACTCAAATTGCGGATACACGTATTGAATATGTAAGTAATAGTCGTATTAATGAAACTCAAAAAATGGGTTGGTTACAACGATTGTTATTAAAAATTTCTCCGATTTAATATTAAAAATTAAAAAATAAAATTCTTAATATCATTTAAACTCATAAAGGATTAAAAAATCCTTTATGAGTAAAATTTTTGTATACAGTTAAAAATTATTGATAAATGACATATTATATATTTTGTATATAATATATATTAAAAAAATAGAACTAATAAAGTAAATGTATAAGGTATTTTATGTTTAAAATAATATCGTTATTAAAATTTATTATTTGTATTTTAATAAGTTTTTATTCTTTTGCTCATGCTGAAAAAATACGTGATTTAACTAGTATTGAAGGTATAAGAGATAATCAGCTAATTGGTTATGGTCTAATAGTTGGACTTGATGGAACTGGTGATCAGTCCACACAAGCTCCATTTACTAATCAATCATTATATAATATGCTTTCTCAATTAGGTGTAACTATACCTCCAGATACTAACATGCATCTAAAAAATGTAGCAGCTGTAATAGTTACAGCAAAATTACCGCCATTTAGTCATGCAGGAGAACAAATAGATGTAGTAGTTTCTTCTATGGGTAATGCAAAAAGTCTTAAAGGAGGAACACTATTAATGACTCCTTTAAAAGGTACTGATAATCAAATTTATGCAATTGCTCAAGGAAATATATTAGTATCTGAAAAAATTAATTCTCAAAAAAAAAATAATTTCATTATGCTTAATCAAGTAAATTCAGGAAGAATTAATCATGGAGCTACTATTGAAAAAGAAGTGAATACTGATTTTGGTAGGAAAAAAATAATTAACCTACAATTAAATCAAGAAGATTTTAGCATTGCACAAAAAATAAGTGATATGATTAACACAAAGTATCCTGATACAGCTATAGCAATAAATTCTAAAACAGTACAATTAAACACATATGCTAATAATACAATACAAGTTCATATGCTTTCTAATATTCAAGATATAGATATTTCTATACCATCACAAGAAGCTAGGGTAATAGTTAACCCTAGAACTGGTTCAATTGTAATGAACAAAGAAGTAAGGTTAGGAACATGCATTATTGCTCATAAAAATTTATCTATAATTATTAATAAAATAATTAAAAAAAATAGTCATTTAAACTTTTTGCAATCAGTTCAAAATAACAAATCAGATTTATTAAAAAATATTAATAATAAAAATTATATTGAAAATGAAACATATAATAATGATAGTTTAAACAACATAATACAAGCATTAAACGCTTTAGGAACAAAACCAGATGAATTAATATCTATTCTTCAATCAATGAAAAGTGCAGGTTGTCTCCATGCTAAATTGGAAATTATTTAATGAAAAATTATTTATCTTTATTTAATATAACAAATTACCATGCTAAATTAGTTGACGATTTAAAATATCAAGTCAAAACCAATCCTAAAAAATATATTTTAGAAACAGCTAAACAAGTAGAAGGTATTTTTATTCATATGTTATTAAAAAGCATGCGATATTCTATCACAGAAGGAAATTTATTAGATAATAATCAAAGTCGCTTATATACTGAAATATATGATGAACAAATTTCAAAAGAATTAACTAAAAAAGGCATTGGATTAACAAATATTATTTTAAAACAAATCGAACAAAAAAAATTATATATATAACAATTTCTTAAGGGAGACTATATGAGTTCTATACTAACTGCTACTATTTCAAGTATTGATGCTATTAAAATATTAATTGACAATACATCAGAAAAAGTTTTAAATCCAAATTATAGAAATTCATCAGAACGTATTTCAATAGAAAATAATGTAGATTCATCTAATGCTAATGCAGGAGTAAAAATACAAAAGGTATATGATGAATATAACAATTTTATTGAAGAAGAAAAGCGAAGAACCAGTGAACGAGTGCAAGATGAAGAAACAAGAATTGAACAATATATAAAACTAGAAGATTTATTTGTTAAAAAAATACATATTTTTAATGACTTAATGAACAAATTATATTCTTCTATTCAAGAAAATATTTCAAATCGAAATCAAAACGTATTTAATGAAGAAATAGAGAGAAATTTAAAAAATGTTGTAGATGAATTGAAAAATTTTAATACCGAATTAACATTTTTAGAAAATGACATTAAAAATATTATATCAGAGAAAATAAAAAAAGCAAATATCTTAATTAATCAAATTTATAATCTTAATATTGATATTCATTATTTTCCAGTCAAGCAAGCTCCTAACGGAATTTATAAATACATTGATCAAAGAGATAAACTAGTTGATGAATTAAATGACATTATCGGTGTTACAGTAGTTAAAGAAAATGATAACTTTGAAGTACGTTTGAATAGTGGAATGTGTCTTATTAATAATGATAAAAAGAAAAATTTAATGATCCTTACATCTGATACTGACAAAAAATATATTAGTGTTGGATATTGGGATGATAACGAAAAAACACTGAAAAAAATGGAACATATGATTCCAAGCGGATCTTTAGGAGGTCTTCTTGCGTTTCGAAGAGAAGAATTACAAAATGCTAGAAACAAGCTTGGACAACTAACTGTAAATTTTGCTGACAGTATTAATGAAAATCATACATTAGGGTATGATATGCTTGGTAATATTGGGAAACAAGTATTCAATATTAGTACACCTGAAATTATATCTAGCTCAAATAACAAATCTAATCCTTTTACATCTATCCAATGGATATCCACAAGTAATGCACAAGATAGTAACTATATAGTATATATGAGAAATAATAATTGGACGGTGCAAAGATTAAGCGATAAAACAACATTTGAACCAGAAATATATCACAATAACAATAATGTATATCTTACCTTTGACGGCATGGAGTTAAAAATTGAGGGAAATAATAATGAAGGTAATATGTATATGATTAAACCATATGATAAAACATTAGATGAACTAGAGTTGTTAATTGTAGAAAATAGTCCATTTGCATTTTCTTCAACAGATGACGTAAGCCAGCAAAATAGAAACAATGCAATTATTATATATAATTTAAACAAAGATAAATTGGTAAATAAAAAAGATACGTTAGGTATGTCTTACCTGAAATTTTTAAAATCTATATCTTATAAATGCAATGACCTTGAAGAAAAAGTTCCCTTTAAGCGTCAAATGATTCAAATATTAAAAAACAAAAAATTGTCAATGTCTGATGATATCAATGAGGATTATCAAAATCTTAGTTACGAACAAAAATGCTATATTGCAAATGTTAAAATTTTAAAAATGGCTGAAAGTATTTTTAATGATATTATTGATTGTTATAGTTAATGTTTATAAAATTTTTTAAAATAAAAACTTACTTTAAAAGTAAGTTTTTATTTTTTTATTTAATGCTTTATATAAAAAATTAATTTTTTAAACAATATTACATATAAAAATCATTAATCTATCAAAAAAATAATTTTGTTAAATTTTAGTAATAGGTGAAGTAGAAACATTAGTTGCAGAATGTGCTCCAGCAGAACTCTTTTTTTTATTTGATTTTTTTAAAAAAATTGAAGATTTTATTGTTTTTTTATTGTTACTAGAAAAAGTATTATTAAAAATTTTAGTAATAGGTGCATGAGCTTTATTTTTTGTTGTTTCTTTTCTAAAATTTTGATTACTTAAAATTTTTTTTTGATTTAATATTAATATATGATTTTTCTTAAGAGATAAGTGAAATTTTTTTCGTTTTCGAATTATGTTTTCATTTGTAAAGTTTTTTTTAATTTTATAAAAATGGCTTTTTTTATTTTCTTTTAAATTATTAATTTTTTTCAATGATATATTTTTTTGAATACTTTTATCGTTTATACAGATAGATGAAATATTTATTTTTTTTTTAATATTTAAGATGTATTTTTGATTTATCATATTCACTGTTATTAATGAATTGTTCAACCAAATTTTTTTCAGCGCTAATTCTAATAAAAAAATAATATTATTTATTTCTTTTGAAGAATTAATAAAATATAAATCAATAAATTGATTTTTTAAAGATGTAATATTTTTAATATTATATTTTTGATAAGTTTTTAAAATAATAGCATTTTCATTTTTAATGAAATTAATATTTTGATTTTTGTTATCACAAGCATTATTTTTCTGAGCAATAATATTTTTAAATAATTTCTCTTTTTTTAAAAAAATATTATTTTTTGTATTATACGAATTCAATTTAAAAAAATTAAATTGTTTTATATAATAAATAATATTATTTTTTTTTAAATACTTATTATTAAAAGGTAATTTATATTTATCATAAAACAAATTTAATTTATTTTCACAATCATTTTTATTATCTATATTTTTTTTAATTTTATTATTTTTAGTATTGTTTATTGAAAAATGCTTTTCTTTCTTAAAGAAAATGTTGTTTTTATAATTAAAAATATTTTTTTTTAATATTTCACTTTTGATAAAAATATTTTTTATAAAACAAGATTCTTTTATCCAAGATATAAAATTAATAAAAACATTATTGTTAATATTTTTTTTAGAAAGCTGGTTTTGAATAATTTTTTTTGAATTAACAGAATAATTAAATAATTTATGATTTTTTAAAAATGGTTTAGATTTAATTTTTTTTTCTACGATGTCCTTTTTATTAATTTTTAAATTTTTGTTCTTTTTAATGCCAGAAAGGTAATAACTCATTGATGGTATCTGTTCTCCTTTTCTAATTCTGGAAACAAGATAATGAGGAGTTTTCATATTTTTGTTAGGAACAATGATTGTTTTTCCACCTGCTTGTCGTTTTTCAATTGCATGTACTGCGTCTCTTTTTTCATTTAATAAATAACAGGCAATTTCTATGGGAACAATCGCATGCACTTCATATGTATTTTCTTTTAATGCTTCTTCTTCAATTAAACGTAAAATTGATAGAGACAAAGATTCATTATCTCTGATAGTACCTGTTCCTGTACATCTAGGGCAAATATGATGACTAGATTCACCTAAAGATGAACTTAATCTTTGTCTAGACATTTCTAATAGGCCAAATCTAGAAATATTTCCAATTTGAATACGTGCTCGATCTTCACGAACAATCTCACGTAGTTTTTTTTCAATAGCTTTTTGGTTACTTAAAGGAGTCATATCTATAAAATCAATTACTATTAAACCACCTAAATCTCGTAATCTCAATTGTCTTGAAATTTCTTCAACTGCTTCTAAATTTGTATTAAATGCAGTTGATTCAATATCTACACCACGTGTAGAACGAGCTGAATTAATATCAATAGCTGTTAAAGCTTCTGTACTATCTACCATAATTGAACCACCAGAAGGAAGTCGTACTTTTCTTTGAAAAGCAGAATTTATTTGAGATTCAATTTGATAATAACTAAATAAAGGAACATCTCCAGTATAAAGTTTGATTTTATTAATAAAATCTGGACGCCCTAAAGCAGCAATATGTTCTCGAGCTATATTTAATATTGAAGGATTATCGATTAAAATTTCACCAATATCTTGGCGTAAATAATCTCTAAAAGCACGAAAAATAACATTGCTTTCTTGGTGAATTAAAAATGGTGCAGATTTTTTTTCTGCAGCTTTTTGAATCGCATCCCAATGTTTTAATCTAAGCGATAAATCCCATTGTAAGGATTTTATAGATTTTCCAACTCCTGCTGTTCTAATAATCAAACCCATATGTTTAGGTAATTTTAAAGATAATAGTAATTCTTTTAATTCGATTCGATCATTTCCCTCAATTCGTCTAGATATACCAGCAATATTAGGGTTGTTAGGCATTAAAACTAAATAACTTCCTGCTAAAGCAATAAAAGTTGTTAAAGCTGCACCTTTATTACCTCTTTCCTCTTTATTTATTTGAACTATAAGTTCTTGTCCTTCTTGTAAGATATTTTTAATATTTAAACGGATATTGCTATTATAATTTCTTGGAAAATATTTTTCAGAAATTTCTTTTAACGGTAAAAAACCATGCTTTTCTATTCCATAGTCTACAAAAGCAGCTTCTAAACTAGGTTCTATTCGGGTAATTTTTCCTTTATATATATTTGATTTTTTTTGTTCTGATCCAGTATTTTCTATATCAAGATCATATAAACGTTGACCATCAACAAGAGCTACGCGCAACTCTTCCTGCTGAGTTGCGTTAATTAACATTCTTTTCATTATAACGTTTTCTCGCTTATTTTTATAAATAAGTAAATGCATCAACAGCAAATATATACTTTTAAACAAATTAATATTTTTTATCTAACTATGATTTTTATTTAAAATATATATAAAAATAAGTTGTTTTAAAATATCATAAAAAATAACTTAAAATTAATGAATAAAATTTTTAAAAAATTAAAAAAATTATTTTTTATAATTTAAAATTATAAATAATTAAATTATTTATACTAATATATTTATATATTTAATTATATTATAATTAATAAAAATTAAAAAAATGACTTAATTACAGAGATTTTTTTAATGACATATAAAATATTATCTTCATCTATTATATATATTAATGAAGACATGATAAATCAACGAATTGATAATTTTTTGAAAAAAAAATTTAAAAATATACCCAAAAGTATGATTTATCGTATTATTAGAACAGGAAAGATTCGAATTAATAAAAAAAGAATTAAACCAAATTATAAATTAAAAATTGGCGATAATCTAAAAGTTCCTTCGATAAAAATTTTTATAGAAGAAAAAAAATGCTTTTATATTAATAATTATGAAAAAAAATTATTAAATAATATACTTTATGAAGATAACTATTTATTAATTATAAATAAACCTTCTGGTATTGCAGTACACGGTGGCAGTGGTATTAATTTTGGAGTTATAGAATATTTCCGAAGTATTCGTCCACTAGACAAATTTCTCGAACTTGTCCATCGTATTGATCGAGATACATCGGGTATATTAATTTTAGCAAAAAAAAGAACATCTCTTATATCGATGCATCAACAAATAAGAGAAAAAAAAATAAAAAAAGAATATATTGCATTAGTGCATGGTTTATGGCCTCATAATTTAAAAAAAATATCAGAACCTTTATTAAAAGTTTGTTTGAAAAATAAACAAAAAAAAATGTTTATTAATAATAATGGAAAAATTTCTGAAACTTATTTTAAAATAAAAAAACAATATTCCTGTACAACATTAATGTCTATTTTCCCAAAAACAGGTAGAACACATCAAATTCGAGCACATACATCGCATGTAGGGCATCCAATATTATTTGATCAGCGTTACGGAAATTCAAATTTAGATCAAATAATAAAAAATAAAATAAATTCTACTAGACTTTTATTACATGCTTTTTCAGTTGATTTTGTACATCCAAGTAGCAGCAATATATTACATATAGAAGCGCCATTAGATATGAATGTTAGAAATTTTTTACAAAATCTTGTATAATGTATTACATATTAAAAAAAAAATTCATTTTAATTTATAAATATGTATAGAGAAAAATTATATGGCTGTTCAAAAAAATAAACCTACTCGCTCTAAAAGAGGAATGCGTCGATCACATGACAGTTTAAAATATATGACATTATCTATAGATAAATCGTCTGGAGAAACACATATTCGACACCATATCACTCAAAAAGGGTTTTATAAAGGTAAAAAAGTTATTTAAAAATATATAATAACGGTATTTTAAAAAGTACCGTTTTATAAAAATAAATTATTCGATTATAATTTATTTTACTCATAAAATTTACTTACTTATTTTAAAAAAATTTTTTTCAATAAAAAGGTTATCTAATGTATTTATTTGCTATGTTATTTCCAGGACAAGGTGTTCAATATGTAAATATGTTATCTTGTTTTTTAAAAAAAGAAAAAATTTTTCAAAATATCTTTGAAGAAGCATCAGAATACATAGGATGTAATTTACTAAAATTAATCAAAGAAGGTCCATTAAACAAAATAAATCATAGTAAATATACACAACCAATAATATTAACTTCATCAATTGCTATATATAAATTTTGGAGAAAATGTAACGGAAAAAATCCATCATTTATGTCCGGGCATAGTTTAGGTGAATATTCTGCATTAGTTTGTTCTAAAGCTTTAAAATTCAAAGATGCATTAAAAGTTGTTTCTTTACGTGGAAAATACATGCAAAAGGTAATTTTAAATAGATCATGCTTAGTAAAAGCCATAATTGGTTTGAATAAAGATACTATTAAAAAAATTTGCCAAAAATATATATCTAAAACTGTTTCTATTGCAAGCATAAACTCAGACAATCAAATAATAATTTCAGGAGATAAATTAGATGTATACCAAGCAAGTTTAGATTGTAAAAAACATGGGGCTAAATTTATCTTTAATGTTAACCTTGACATACCAGTACACAGCTATTTAATGAAGCCAGTTGCTAAAAAAATGGAAAATATACTAAAAAAAATAAAAATTCAAAAACCTAAAATACCAGTTGTTAATAATGTAGATGTAAAATGCGAAAATAATAGTGAAAATATTAAAAAAGCATTAATAAAACAAATATATAAAACAGTAAGATGGAAAGAAATAATAGATTTTATACAATCAAAAAGTGTTTTCACTATGCTAGAAATTGGACCAAATAATATTCTAACTAATTTAAATAAAAATAATATTAATTTAATCTCTCTTAATACAAGTAATAAACAATGTTTTTCACAAGCTTTTAAAATAATTAACTAAAAAATAATGAAGACTATTAAGAAAACAGCTCTAGTAACCGGTGCAAATAAAGGGATTGGAAAAGCAATAGCTATAAAATTAGCAGAAAAACGGATAAGAGTTATTGGTACATCTACTACTAAATATGGGGTAGAAATAATTAATAAATATTTAAAAAAAAACGGTTTTGGTTTGATTTTGGATTTAAAAGATACTGATTCTATCACAGAAACAATTAAAAAAATTTATAAAAAAAAATATTCTATTGATATATTAGTTAATAACGCTGGAGCAAAATCAGACAAATTATTCATTAAGATGAATGATAAAGAATGGGAAGATATAATAAAAATTAATTTAACGTCTATATTTTATACTTCCAAAGCAGTTATTCGTTCTATGATTAGAAAAAAAGAAGGACGAATAATAACAATTAGTTCTATCATTGGTTATACAGGGAATAAAGGTCAAATTAATTATAGCGCTTCAAAAGCAGGCCTTATTGGATTTCATAAAACATTAGCGCTAGAGGTTGCTTCAAAAGGTATTACTGTGAATATTATTGCCCCAGGGCTTATTAAAACAGATTTCATTAAAGATTTAAACATATTTCAATACAAAAATTATTTATCTAAAATTCCAATGAAACGATTGGGTACAGCGGAAGAAATAGCAGATGCTGTAATATTTCTATCTTCTCAAAAAGCAGCTTATATTACTGGACAAACATTACATATCAATGGTGGTATGTATATGTAATGTAAAATATTATTTTATATAAAATATTTAAAAGTGAAAAAAATGAAAAATACTGAAAAAAAAATAAAAAATATTATTTCTCAAAAATTAGATATAAAAACAGAAAACATTACTAATAACGCTTCATTTTTAGAGGATCTTGGAGCTGACTCATTAGATATTGTTGAATTAATTATGACTTTAGAGGAAGATTTTAATATAGAAATATCTGATCATGAAGCAGAAAAAATTAAAACTGTACAAAATGCCGTGGATTTAATTCATAGTAAAATTAAAAAATAAAATTATTAAATACCACTTAAAATGAATTTATATTAGATATCTTAAAAATAATGATAAAAAATAAATTTATTGTCATTGAAGGATTGGAAGGCGCAGGAAAAACACACGCATGTACTTATGTAAAAAAAATTCTAAAAAAACATAATATTAAAAATGTTATATTAGTTCGCCAACCAGGTAGTACGCCTGTTTCAGAAGAAATAAGAAAAATCATTAAAACATATTATACTGAAAAAATTACAAAAAAAACAGAGCTATTATTAATATACGCAGCAAGAATGCAGCTAGTTGAAACAATTATAAAACCTGCATTAAAAAGAGGAGACTGGGTTATTTCAGATCGTCATGACTTGTCTTCATTAGCTTATCAAGGAGGAGGATTAGGTATTAGTGAAAATATGATTAATCAATTAAAAAATTTATTATTAAAAGATTTTATCCCTGATTTAACATTATATTTAGATGTAACACCTGAAATTGGTTTAAAGAGAGCATTCAAACGAAATACACTAGATAGAATAGAAAATCGATCTTTAAAATTTTTTAAAAAAACAAGAAAAAGTTATTTAAATAATGTCAAATTCGATAAAAAAGTTATTAAAATTGATGCTAATTTAGATATTAAAAATGTTAATCAAAATATTAAAAAACAACTATTAAAATGGCTTCAAAAACAGTCCACATGAAATGCTATCCTTGGCTAATAAATCCATATAAAATAATTATCAAACAGCATCAAATTAAAAAAACACATCATGCATTTTTAATAAAAACTATAAAAGGATTAGGAGTATACAAATTAGTTTGGAAAGTTAGCAAATGGTTGTTATGTAATCAAAAAGATGGAATTAAATATTGTAAAAAATGTCATAGTTGCGAATTAATGTCATCTGGGAACCATCCAGACTGGCATCATTATATTAAAAATAAAAATGAAATGATTACTGTTGATCATATTCGAGAAATTAATGAAAAAACATTTAAATATCCAAAACAAGGAAAAAATAAAATAATATTTTTATCAAATATTAAAAAATTAACAGAATCTGCAAAAAATGCATTATTAAAAACCTTGGAAGAACCACCAGAAAACACTTGGTTTTTTTTAATAGATTATAGCAATATAACAGTAAATTCTACACTACATAGTCGTTGTTTGATATATCAACTATTTCCTCCACGGGAAAAAAAGAGTTTACATTGGTTAAAAAATCAAAATTTATTGAATAAAAAATTGAATTTAATTTCATTACGTATCAATCAAGGCTCACCAATATCTGCTAAAAAATTTATTAATAACGGTCTTTGGGAAGAAAGAAAAAATTTATTTTTATGTTTTTTCAAATCTATTAAAAATCAAAATCTACTAAAAATATTACCAATCTTATCTATAAATAATACTTTAATAAAAATAGATTGGATTTGTCTATTGTTATTTGATGCTATACAACTATATTTTAATCAAAAAAAAAAATTAACTAATTTTGATGAACTAGAATTAATTCAATTTTTTTCCCATAATTATAATTATTCTACTTTAAATAAAAGTATTTATACATGGAATAAATGTAGATATAGATTGTTAAATATACCTGGTATTAATAACGAATTATTATTATTAGAACAGTTGCTTAAATGGGAAAAAATTTTAAGTTTTATTGTTTAATTTTAATTTCTATATAATTTTTAAATGAAAGAGATAAAATTATGTTTTTAATTGACTCTCATTGTCATCTTGATCAATTAAATTATCATTCATTACATAAAAATATAGAAGATATGTTAAAAAAGTCAAATAAAAACTACGTAAAAAAATTTTTAACAATATCTACTTCTATTAATAATTTTTATAATATAAAAAAATTATTTGATGAATATAATTTCATTTTTTATTCCTGCGGTGTACATCCTTTACATTGTCAAGAGGAAATAAACAATTTTAATAAATTAGAATCACTATCAAAGAATAATCGTGTTATCGCATTAGGTGAGACAGGTTTAGATTATTATTACTCATATGAAACAAAAAAAATACAACAATATTTTTTTCGGAAACATATACAAATTGCAATAAAATTAAATAAACCTATTATAGTACATACAAGAAATGCTATAAACGATACAATAAAAATATTAAAAGAAGAACATGCAGAGAAATGCGGAGGTATTGTACATTCATTCACTGAAAATCAAGAAACAGCATTTAAATTATTAGATCTAGGATTTTATATTTCTTTTTCTGGAATTATTACTTTTAAAAATTCAATTGAATTACGAAATACATTAAAGCAAATACCATTAAAAAATTTACTAATCGAAACGGATTCTCCATACTTATCACCCATTCCATATAGAGGAAAAGAAAATCAACCGGCGTATTTAATTGATATAGCAAAATATATTTGTTTAATAAAAGCAATACATTTAGAGAAATTTGCTGAAATTATAAAAAATAATTTTTATACATTATTTAGATTTTAAAATAAAATATATTATTTAATTAATTTTATATTTTATATATGCTTAGGAGTTTTTAATATGTTTAAAAATATATTTTCAAGCCTTCAAAAAATTGGCAAATCACTTATGTTACCTGTTTCAGTATTACCAATAGCAGGAATATTACTTGGTATAGGATCAGCTCATTTTAGTTTAATACCAGATACTATTTCTGAAATTATGGCACAAACAGGAGGGTCTGTTTTTTCAAATATGCCATTAATTTTTGCAATTGGAGTCGCTTTAGGTTTTAGTAATAATGATGGCGTAGCAGCATTAGCCGCGGTAGTTGCATATAGTATTTTAATTAAGACTTTATCTGTAGTTGGATCCAATACTATATTACATGAAAATATTGATGCAATAAAAAATAACAATTTTTCTGATATAGGAATATTAGGAGGTATTATAGCAGGAGGAATTTCTGCATATATGTTTAATAAATTTTATAAAATTCAATTACCTGAATATTTAGGGTTTTTTGCGGGAAAAAGATTTGTTCCTATCATTTCAGGTTTGTCTGCGATATTTATAGGATTAATATTATCTTTTATTTGGCCATCAATTGCTAAAAAAATTCAAATATTCTCTCAATGGGCTGCCTATCAAAACCCAATTTTTGCTTTTTCTTTATATGGTTTGGTAGAAAGAGCACTAGTACCATTTGGCTTGCATCATATATGGAATGTTCCATTTCAAATGCAAATTGGAGAGTATACTAATTCTATTGGACAAGTATTTCACGGTGACATTGCAAGATATATAGCTGGAGATGCTACTGCTGGAAATTTATCAGGAGGATTTATTTTTAAGATGTATGGCCTTCCTGGCGCTGCTTTAGCAATTTGGCATGCAGCAAAAAAAGAAAATAAAAAGAAAATAGGTAGCATTATGGTTTCTGCTGCATTAACGGCTTTTTTAACTGGAATTACAGAACCAATTGAATTTTCATTTATATTAGTTGCCCCAATACTATATGTTATTCATGCTTTTTTAGCAGGTTTATCTTTTCCATTATGTATTTTGTTGGATATGCGCGCAGGAACTAGTTTTTCTCACGGATTTATAGATTTTATAGTACTAAGTGGACATAGCAGTAAATTGTTTCTTTTTCCAGTTGTTGGTATTTTGTATGGTACTTTATATTATATTATATTTTATTTCTTAATCATTACATTTAACTTGAAAACTCCGGGAAGAGAATATCATAGTAATAATACTGTTATAAAAAACAATATTGAGATAGCACCTTATATTATTAATGCTTTAGGGGGAAAAGAAAATATTAAAAATTTAGACGCATGTATTACTAGATTACGAATCACAGTATTAGAATCATCCAAAGTAAATACAGTTGCTTTAAAAGATCTAGGAGCAGCAGGAGTAGTAGTATCAGGATCAGGAATACAAGCTGTTTTTGGAACTAGATCTGAAAACATTAAAACAGCGATGGATGAATATATAAAAAATAGATAAAAAAAGGGGGTGAGTAACGCTTCACTCGCCCAATAACTAGTATTTTTTATGCAAAACATATTTAAATAAGAATATTTTATTATGAATAATGATTTAATTTTTCAAAAAATTATAAAAAAAGAAATTGCGTCAAATATACTATATCAAGATAATATAGTAACCGCTTTTGACGATATACATCCAAAAGCTCCTATACATATATTAATTGTGCCAAACTATTTAATAAAAACAGCAAATGATATAAATAAAAAAAATAAAAATATTATTGCACATATGTTTTATATTGCAGTTAAAATTGCTAAACAAAAAAATATTAGTGAAGATGGATATAAGATAGTTATTAATTGCAATAAAAATGGGGGACAAGAAATTAATTATTTCCATATGCATTTATTAGGTGGAACTAAACTAAAAACATTATATTAAAATATAATTTTTTTAAAAGGTAATAATTTGAATGAAAATGTAGTATTTTATTTAATTATTTTATTTTTTACAAATAGCTGTTCACTTTTTTAAAAAGTAAAAAGTTTTTTAAAAAATAAATAGCACTGAAGAAAATACAAATTTTTTTTCTAAACTTTAAAAATGTTGTAAAAAGTATTATTTTAGAAATATCTCACAATAAAAAGTATCTTTTTTCTAAAAAAATATCGTTGTACATTAATATTTTAAAAAATAAAAGCAATATTTTTTTAGAAAATAAAAAATTAATAAATGCTATAAAAAAATTTTTAAAAAATCAATGTATGTCATATTATTGATAATAATTAAATTAATAAAAACAAAAAAATAGGGTTATCTAAAAAATCAAGTTTTAAATACGAATACTATAATATCAATAGTTCAAAAAATAATAAGCCAACATAACTACCTTGATAAGTAGTATTTCTAGTAACAATCAATGATTATTGTTAACGATTCAATTAATACTGATAAAAACAGGAAAAATCATATTTCAAAAAAAATTTTTATTTTTTAAAACATATATTGATTGCATATCATTATTGTAATATTTAATAAAGTAGATCTTTCTACTGAAATACATGGTATAAAACATATATTCAGTATTTAAAAATATATTTTACTTATTATAAATCAGTAGAAAGTTCTAATTATTAATTATTAATACGAAAAATTTTTTAAAAAATTTAATTAAAAAATTACTTAATATAACAGTTAAAATTGATAAACTAATCCAGCACCAATAATATTATCTGTAGAAATTTTATTTGTTTTAATAAAATTATTTTCTTTTAATAAATTAATTTTATAATTCATATAAGTTGAAATATTTTTATTAAATGCATAACGAGTTGAAATATTAATTTGTTTCGCTAAACCTAATTCACTTTTTCCAGAACCATGCATATTATAACCTTTAGAATCTAAATAACTTAAAGAAGGACGAAATCCAGATTTAAAAGTATATTCCGCAATTGCTTCAATATTTTGTGTTTCATTGATATAACTACTACCACGCACATCGTGAGGTGTTAAATTTCTTGCAGCACCATAGAAAGCAGCAACATATACATTATTAGCATCATATTTAAAACCCAATCCATATGAGTTGACAGATTCATGTGTTAAACTTTTATTATTTGTTGAAGAGTGAGTTCTTTTAGATGTAAAACAAGATCCAATAGCAGTTAATCCTGAATCACTTTCGTATTTTAAAGATGCACCCCAACCTGAATTATTTTTTTGATTTGGCTGTCTATTTTTAGTTTCATCTTGATATTGCAACGCAAAACTAACACCATCAACTAAACCAAAAAAATTATCATTTCTATAAGTTAACAAACTACTATTTCTACCTACCATGTAATTATCATTATATGCAAAAACACTATCATTCGTAATGTATGGAGCATGATTAGTTAAAGACTCTACATCATGAATAACACCATAATTTCTACCATAATCTATGGATCCTAGATTACCATATTTTAATCCAGCATATCCTAAACGTATAGTACTGGGTTGTTGCTGATTCATTAATTCTTCAGGCATAAAAAAATCAGTTTTATATTCAATTTTAGCATAACTAGAAAGTTTATTAGTAATATTAATTTTTCCTGATAAACCTAAAACAGCGTTTGTATTATCTTCTTTGGAAGTAATTTTAGTAGATAAAAAACTATTAGAAAATTCATGATTAGGATTTATCATTCCATACAATTCTAATTTATTACCATTTTTATTGAAAACTTCTGCAGCTTGCACTGCGCTGCTAGTGGCAAATAATATCGGTATTAAGATTGATAAAGATTTTTTTTTGTTCATACTTTTAAATTACCTTATTAGTAAATGTAATATAAATTAAACAATTATAAAAATAATTTGATATAAAATTTATTTAAAAATGAGAGTTTTTAACAGTACGTGGGAATGGAATTATATCTCTTATATTCGAAACCCCAGTAATATAAGAAACAAATCGCTCAAATCCCATACCAAAACCTGAATGTTGAACAGTACCATAGCGTCTCAGATCTCGATACCACCAATACTCTTCTTTTTTGAGCCCTAATTCCAATAAACGTAAATCTAAAACTGAAATACGTTCTTCACGTTGAGAACCACCTATTAATTCACCAATAGACGGCACTAAAAGATCCATAGCTGCAACAGTTTTTTTATCGTCATTTAATCTCATATAAAATGCTTTTAATTCTTTAGGATAATCAGTTATTATTACAGGTCTTTTAAAGTGCTTCTCAACAAGAAAACGTTCATGTTCAGAATTTAGATCAATCCCTGCACAAACAATTTTATCAAATTTATTTTGAGAATTTATTAAAATATTTATCGCTTCAATATATTTTATACGTATAAAATCTAATGATATAAACTTTTGAAGACGATTAATTATATCACTATCAATATAATTTTTAAGAAATTTAATATCTGTAATACAGTTTTTTAAAACAGACTTACAAACATATTTTAACATTTCTTCTGAAAATTGAGATATCTCATCTAAATTTAAAAAAGACGATTCAATTTCTAACATCCAAAATTCCGCTAAATGACGAATAGTATTTGAGTTTTCAGCTCTGAAAGTTGGTCCAAAAGTATATACTTTAGATAAAGAACAAGCATATGTTTCTAAATTAAGTTGTCCCGAAACAGTTAAAAAAGATTCTTTTCCAAAAAAATCTTTTTTAAAATCAACGGAACCATTATCTCTTTTAGGAATATTTTTCATGTTTAATGTTGAAACATTAAACATTTCTCCAGCGCCTTCAGCATTAAAACTAGTGATGATAGGTGTCGGAATCCAATAATAACCTTTATTATGTAAAAATTTATGTAATAATTGAAATACATGGTTCCGAATTCTTACTATAACCCCAATTAAATTTGTCCTACTACGTAAATGTGCTACTTCTCTCAAATATTCTAAACTATGTTTTTTAGCAGAAATAGGATAAGTATCTGGATTTTCAACCCATCCTAATACTTGAATTTCTATAGCTGTGATCTCATATTTTTGTTTACCTCCTAAAGATAAAGCAAGATTGCCTTTAATTAACACAGAACACCCAATAGTTAAACGAAGTATTTCTTTATAATAATTACATAAAATATTCTTAGCAATAACTTGTATAGAATGAAAACAAGAGCCATCATAAACTGTAATAAAAGAAAACCCAGATTTTGAACTTCTACGACTTCGAACCCATCCACATACAGTAATTAAATCATTTAACATAATATCATTTTGATATATTTTTGATATTGATACTGTATTCATAATTTTTTCCCTTATACCTTATTTCTTAAAGAATAGCTATAGAAATAAGTTTAATCAAAATTACTAATATTATTTTATATTTTTTAAAGGTAAATTAAATGCTTTAAATAAAGATTTCATAAATTCTTGATCTAAACAAAACATTTTACCAGGGCTATCAGATATTTTTGCCACTGGTTTTCCATTACATTTAACTAATTTAATTACAATATTTAGCGGTTTTACATGTGGAATATCACAAGTTAATTTGGTTCCAATACCAAATATAATATTAATTTTCTTATCAAATTTTCTATATAAAGTTATAATTTTCTTAAAATTTAAATTATCTGAAAATAACAATGTTTTAGTAGAGGGATCGATACCCAAATTTGTATAATGCTTTAAAGCTTTTTCAGCCCATTGTATTGGATCACCTGAATCATGCCTCATTCCTTGATATGATTTCGATAAAGATAAATTAAAGTCACGTAAAAAAGCATCCATAGTAATACAATCTGTTAAAGCAATACCTAAATGATTATTATATTGACATAACCATATTTTTAAAGCTAAAGATTGACTATGTTTTAAATTAGAACTAATTTGCTGATGTGCTTGAAACCATTCATGTGCTTGAGTTCCTACTGGGGATAATTTTAAAATACGAGAGATATGATAATTACTAGATCCAACTAAAAAAGGAAATTGTTTTTTTAATCTTTTAATAATAGAATATTGTACATCATATGAAAACCTACGTCTTGTCCCAAAATCAATAATTTTCAAACGAGATAGATCCAAATTTTTAGTATAATTAAAAAATTTTTTTAACTTTACGTTTAAGTAATCTACTGCAATATCTGGTGTGACTTTAGGATAATGATTTTTATGAAAAATTTCGCTAATTAAAGACAAAATAGGAACTTCCCATAAAATTACTTCTTTCCATAATCCAGTAATTCGAATATGTAATTGACCATAATAATTATTTACTTTGACTTGTGTAATATTATAACGAAAATTTTTTAACCAATGTAAATATTCTTTTTTAAAGAATGGAAAAGAATTCATATATAGATATTCTTCATTACTCAGAGATAAAGACTCCATCATATTAATTTGATCCAATAAAACATGTGAATAAGACCCTAGAATATTAGGACCTCTACAAATAAATTCTGCAACAACATTAACATTTTTATAATAAAAAAATACAGCTTGCTGCATATGAAGTTTATATGCATCAGTGTCTAGCAATGTTTTTACTATTGGATAATTATATTTTTTCATAGTATATCTATTTTATAGTGCTTTTTTATATTACGATAATTACTATATAATCTTTAATATCAAATTATGTATAAATTCATATAAAAATATAACATAAATTAAAAAGTTATCAATTTTGAAAAAATATCTGTTCTATTATAATTTAATAATCATGTCAAATTTTTAATGTTTATTAGAATTATAATAAAACAATTATAATTTTTTTCAATATCAATAAAAAATAGTTAAAAACACATATCTTATGTAATAATTAAAAAGGAATTATAATGTTTTACTATTTAATACGTAAACTTTTATTTTTAATAGATCCTGAAAAGTCACATACATTAGTATTCAAATATCTTAATGTGAAGTATATACAAATATTAATAGGTTTATTTTTAAAACCTATTCCATCAATTCCTATTAAATGTATGGGATTAAAATTTCCTAATAAAGTTGGTTTAGCTGCTGGAATGGATAAAAATGGAGAATATATAAATTTTTTTTCTAAATTAGGGTTTGGTTTTATTGAACTAGGAACAGTTACGCCATTACCTCAAATAGGCAACCAAAAACCAAGAATGTTTCGAATATTTCAATCGGAAGCAATTATTAATAATATGGGATTTAATAATCTTGGTATAGATAATCTTATTTATAATATTAAAAAATCAAAATTTAAAGGCATAATTGGGGTAAATATAGGAAAAAATAAAAATACTTCTATTAAAAATGCAACAAATGATTATTTAATATGTATAGAAAAAATATATTATTATGCTAGTTATATAGCTATTAACATTTCTTCTCCTAATACAAAAAATCTAAGAAATTTACAATATGGAATATTATTTAAAAATTTACTAAAAAATATTAAAATAAAACAAAAAGAAATGCATCAAAAATATTCTAAATATGTACCAATAGCTATTAAAATTTCACCAGATTTATCAAAAAATGAAATAATTTATATTTCTAACCAATTAATTAAATTTAAAATAGATGCAGTGATCGCAACAAATACAACTTCAGATCATTTATACAAAAAAAACAAAAAAAAAATTAAAGGAGGGCTAAGTGGTCTACCTTTACAAAAAAAGAGTAATGATGTAGTGTCAATACTTCACAAGCAACTCAAAAGAAAAATTCCTATAATTGGAGTTGGAGGAATTAATTCTTTACATTCAGCAAAAAAAAAAATTAAATTAGGAGCTGAATTAATACAAATATATTCTGGACTAATATATCATGGTCCAAAACTTATTAGAAATATAATTAAAAAATTATAAAATATTTTATATTTAAAAAAATTATATTTTTTAAAAATAATTTATACTATAAAGAAACAAAAAAGATAATGAACTATTTATATGCTAGTACAAATTTAGGATGTGAAAAATTATTAGAAAATGAACTTATTTTTTTAGGAGCAAAAAACTTACATATTATTAAAGGAGGTATTTATTATGAGGGTGAAGATTTATTATTATATCGAAGTTTAATATGGAGTCGAATTGCTTCTAGAATTTATCTATGTATTAAAAATTTTATTATTAATAGCAAAAGCGATTTATATAGTAATATTGCTCAAATTAATTGGGATAAAATTTTATATTTGCATAATACATTTTTGGTAAAATTTAAAGGACAAAATAATATTATTAAAAATAGTTTATTTGGATCATTAACTATAAAAGATGCAATTGTGGATCAATTTTACAAAAAATATTCCATGCGCCCTAATATTGACCTTATTAATCCTAATATTCGCATTAAAGCGTTATTAATTAAAAATAAAATAAATATTATGTTAGATTTATGTGGTAATTCTTTACATCAAAGATGTTATCGAAAATTTTCTCATATAACACCGATAAAAGAAAACTTAGGTGCAGCAATTGTATTAAGTTCGACGTGGACAAAAAATATTCCTTTAATAGATCCCATGTGCGGTTCTGGAACGTTGTTAATTGAAGCAGCAATGATTTACTCTGATAGAGCGCCAGGACTCAAAAGAGATAAATGGAGCTTTAAATTTTGGAAAGGATACAATAGTTTTTTATGGAATAAGATTCTTAACGAAGCAAATACAAAATTTAAAATAAGAATAAAAAAATGTAATAAAAATTTGTTTATAGGATACGATTATAACAATACAATTATAAAACAAGCAAAAGAAAATGCATTTAATGCCAATGTACTAGAAATTATTCAATTTTCAACATCTAATTTAAATAACCTTACTAATCCATATAAAAATAAGGAAATAGGAACATTATTAAGCAATCCACCATATGGAGAAAGAGAGCACACTGAAAACTCACTAGTAGCATTATATGTTCAAATGGGATTTATATTTAAAAAACATTTTAAAAATTGGAAACTATCAATATTTACTGCATCAAAATTTTTATCAAATTTTTTACAAATGCAAGCTTATGAAGAATTATTTTTTAAGAATGGTCCATTAAATTGCTTTTTAAAAAATTATAAAATATTTTCAGAGATACTAAATCAAGAAAATAAAGAATATGAAAATAGATTAAAAAAAAATATTCAAAAATTAAAAAAATGGAATGACTTAAAGCAAATAGAATGTTTCCGTATATATGATAGAGATATACCTAATTATAATATTATTGTAGATATTTATAAAAATTGGTTAGTAATTCAAGAGTATCAAGCGCCGAAAAAAATAAATATACATTATTCTTACAAAAGACTATGTTATGCTATTTATTGCACTAAAGAAATACTATCTATTCCAATTAATAATATAGTATTTAAGACAAGAAAAAAACAAAAATATAAATTACAATATCAAAAGCTTTTTAATAGTAAAAAATTTTTTATAATTCAAGAATATCATGTCAAATTATTAATAAATTTATTTGATTATTTAGATACTGGGATATTTTTAGAACATCGATGCACAAGAAAACTAATAAGTACAATGTCTCATAATAAAGATTTTTTAAATTTATTTGCATATACTGGTAGCGCAAGTGTTTATGCAGGACTAGGAGGTGCTAAAAGTACAACTACTGTAGATATATCTAATACATACATAAAATGGTCTATAAAAAATATGTCAATTAATAATTTAATTGGTAAGCAACATTCTTTTATTCAATCAAATTGTTTAGAGTGGATTGAGTCAAATTATCAAAAATTTGATTTAATATTTATTAATCCACCAACTTTTTCAAATTCAAAAAAAATGAAAAAATTTTTTGAATTAAAAAAAGATTATCTTAATTTACTAAATAGTTTAAAAAAAAATCTACGAAAAAATGGTTACATTATTTTTTCAAGTTCTACAAATAATTTTAAACTAAATTTTAATGAAATTAATAAAATAAAACTGCATGTTAAAAACATCACTAATTCAGTTCAATCAAAAGATTGTTTTAACAAAAAGTATTACTCCTGGTTAATAAAACATATATAAAAAATTTTAAATGAGAAAACTATGAATTTAATTAGCATGCAAGATGCTTCTTTATCATTTAGTAATTTAGAAATACTGAAAAACGCTTCTTTTTATTTAAACAAAAACGAACGCGTTTGTTTGACTGGTAAAAACGGCGCTGGAAAATCAACTTTGTTGAAAGTAATTAATAAAAAACAAGACTTAGATAAAGGTTTTGTTGTATATAGAAAAAATATTAATATATCATATTTATCACAAAATAATTTAAATGATTTAAATATTTCTATTTTTGAATTTATTAAAAAAAAATTTAAAAAAATTTACACCAATGAAACAATAAAAATAGAAAAAATAATTGATGCATTAGAATGTAAAAAAGATACTTTACTTTCAGAATTATCTGGTGGATTTTTAAGAAAAGTTGCGTTAGGCGCTGCCTTAGTAAATCAACCTGATATATTGTTACTTGATGAACCTACTAATCATTTAGATATGAATACAATTCAATGGCTAGAAAATTTTTTAAAAAAATTTTCTGGAAGTATTATATTCATATCACATGATAGATGTTTTATTCATAATATATGCACAAGAATTGTTGATCTTGATCGAGGAAAGTTAATGTCTTTCCCAGGAGATTATAAAAATTTTATTACATTAAAACAAAAAAATTATCATATTGAAAAAATTCAAAAAAAATTATTTGATCAAAAATTAGAAAAAGAAGAAATTTGGATTAAAAAAGGAATTAAAGCACGTAGCACAAGAAATGAAGGTAGAGTGAAAAATTTAGAAAAATTAAGAAAAGAAAATGAAAATTATAAAAAAATAGAAAAATTTCAAAATATTCAAGTTAACGAAACCCAAGATTATGCTGGAAAAATTATGTTTAATTTAAAAAACATAAATTTTTGTATAGCAAATAAAACTATTATTAAAAATTTTTCTTCAGTAATACAGTATGGTGATAAAATAGGATTAATTGGTAAAAATGGTTCTGGCAAAAGCACTATGATAAAAATACTTACAGGAGAAAATAAAATTCAAACAGGATATTTTTATTCAGGTCAGAAACTAAAAATAGCATATTTTGATCAAAATCGATCAATATTAAACTCTCAAAAATCTATTTTAGATAATGTAAATGAAGGACAAAATAAAATTTTAATTCATGGAAAAGAACAATATTTAATAGGCTATTTAAAAAAATTTTTATTTCAACCAAATGAGTTAAAACGATTAGTAAAAACTTTATCTGGAGGAGAATGCAACAGGCTGCTTTTAGCCAAATTATTTTTAAAGGAAAATAATATATTAATTTTCGATGAACCTACAAATGATTTAGATTTAGATACATTAAAATTATTAGAAAAAATTATTATTCAATATTCTGGAACTGTTTTAATAGTAAGCCATGATAGAAATTTTATTCAAAATACGGTAAACAAATATTGGTTATTTAAAGGAAATGGATTAATTACTACACATTTAGGTATCTATAATGAATTAACAGAACAAGCAATTAATAAAAATAAAACCAAAAAAAATATATATAATTTAAATAAAAAATTAAAATTACCAAATAAAAGTACACTAAAGAAAGCAATAGAAAAAATATTATATCAAATTGAAAACATAGAAAAAAACATTAAAATTTTGCAAGATGAAATAAACGAACCTAAATTTTTTAAAAAAAATATTGTTAATAAATTGCCTCTATTAAAAGAACTAAATTCCGAAGAAAAGAAACTAAAACAAAAAATAATATGCTGGGAAAATTTAGAAAAAAATATCAGAAACTTAGATAGATAATATATAATTAAATATATTATTTATCTTCATAAAATATTATATATGTTGCATACAATTAAAAGAACAACAATTCTTAAAATTAATTGCGCAATTATGACATTGAATAAACAATGAATGACATAAATCAAAAGTACAATTGACATAATTATCTGAAGGTTTATTACATTGCTTACAAAAAGATAAAACATCTTCTGATATTTTTTCACGCATACGATTATCAAATACAAAATTACTACCTTTAAATAAAATAGGTAATCCAATTTTTTTTGCTTGATTTACATATCCAATAATTCCGCCTTCTATATGATAAACATTCTTAAAACCATTGAAGATCATCCAAGATGTTGCTTTTTCACAACGAATTCCACCTGTACAATACATTACTATACTTTTGTTTTTAGCATAACTCATAATTTTGATTACATTTGTTAACTGTTCTCGAAAAGTATTACTTTTAATTTCTAAAGCATTAGGAAATCGACCTATTTTATATTCATAGGAATTTCTCATATCAACAAATATTGTTTCTTTATCGTGCAACATTAAATTAACTTTTTTTGCATTAATATATACTCCAACATTTTGAAATTTAAATAAAGGATTTTTAATGCCATCGTTTACAATATTCTTTTTAACTTTTACAGAAAGAAGCCAAAATGCATGTATATTATTAAAATTAAATGTTTTATTAATACGTAAATTATTTAATTGTAGGTCAAACTGATATAAAAATCTTTTAAAACTCGAATACATGTAAATAGGAATACTAATTTGAGCATTTATACCTTCATGAGCGATGTAAACTCTACCTAATATATTATATTGTACAAAATTTTTATATATTTTATCCCTAAAATCTTTCGGTGTTTTAATATGAAAATACTTATAAAATGAAAGAATTAAACGAGGTTCATTTTTTAAAAACATATCATTTTTTAATTTTTTTTTATTGTTATTATTATGCAAAGTTAGCATGATCAACCTACAATTTTTTTCAAAATAAATATCGTATTTAATTAAAAGAGTAATTATTTTTCACTTTTATAAAATAAATTGTTAAAAATTTTTATTTTATGAGATAATTTTGAATATATTTGATGTAAATTTTTTAATTTTTCTTGTTCTTTTTTTATAATATGTTGAGGAGCGCAACGTAAAAAATTTTTATTTAAAGTTCTTTCTTCTGTAGCTATAATTTTTAATTTTATCTTATTTATTTCTTTACTCAATCTTTTTAATTCTATTTTTTTATCTATTATTTCAAGCATAGGAATAAAAATTTCTACTTTATCAATTATTTTTTTTATAGATAATAAAGGTTCTTTATATTTTATAGAAACAATTTCAATTTTTTCTAAATAAGCTATGTTTTTTAATAATAAAAAATTTTCTTGAATAATTTTTTCTCGATCAAAAGAAACATTTTTTAAAAATAAAGATAACAATTTTTTGGAACCAATATTCATTTCAGACCTAATATTTCTTAAAAAAATTATTACTTTTTTTATCCAATCCATATGTAATAAAATTGTTTTATTAAAAAACAAATTATTATATTTTGGAAAAGGCTGAAGCATAATTGTTTTTTCTTTAATATTTTTAATTATTTTGATACGTTGCCAAATAGTTTCAGTAATAAAAGGAATAATTGGATGTAACAATTTCAAAAGTCGCTCTAAAATATCAACTAAAACATTTTTAGTGGAATACACATCTTTAGACGGATTAAATTTTATAATTAATTTTACAAATTCTAAATACCAATCACAAAAAGTATTCCAAGTAAAATCATATAAAATATTTGCTGAAATATCAAATCGATAGCTATCTAATGAATTTCTATATAATTTTATTACATTATTAAACTCTATTAAAATCCATTTATTTATAAAAAGCATATTATTATTTATTTTCAACTCGGAAAAATGATGATTTTTTGTATTGATTAAAACAAATCGACTAGCATTCCAAAGTTTATTACAAAAGTTTCGATATCCTTTCAATCGACTCATATCCCATTTAATATCACGTGTATTAGAAGCCAGAGCACAAAACGTAAAACGTAATGCATCTGTACCTGTTGGGCTAATTCCATTAGGAAATTGATTTATAGTACGTGCTTTAATTTTCTCGGATAATTGTGGTTGTAATAAATTATTTGTTCTTTTTTTAATTAAATTATCTAATGAAATACCATCTATCATATCTAAAGGATCAATAACATTTCCTTTCGACTTTGACATTTTTTGACCTTCTTCATCACGTATTAAACCGGTAATGTAAACATTTTTAAAAGGTACCTGAGATATACCAAAATTATCTTTAACAAGATACATAGTTAGCATAATCATTCTAGCAATCCAGAAAAAAATAATATCAAAACCACTAATTAATACATCAGTTGAATGAAAAATATTTAAAAATTTTGTTTTTTTAGGCCAACCTAATGTAGAAAAAGTCCACAATCCAGAAGAAAACCAAGTATCTAAAACATCTTCATCTTGAGTTAATTGTATATTATGTAATATATTGTAATTTTTTCTTATTTCACTTTCATTATGTCCAACATATATATTTTTTTTACAATCATACCAAACTGGAATACGATGCCCCCACCATAATTGACGTGAAATACACCAGTCTTCAATATTATTCATCCAAGATAAATACATAGTTTCATATTGTGATGGAATAAAATTAATTTTTTTTTCTTTAACTGCAGAAATAGCTAAATTAGCTAATTTTGATGTTTTTAAATACCATTGATTAGTTAGCATAGGCTGAATAATTACACCACTTCTATCACTATGAGGTGTAAGAATCTCACATTCTTCTACTTTTTCTAAAAGTCCGATTTTTTTTATTTCCTTAATAACTTCTATTCTTGCAGCGATAATATCTAAATTTTGAAATTTAATTGGTACCAATGCACTATATGTATCAGATATCTGACCTTTATAATCATAAATATCAAAATTATTTTTAATTTTTCCATTAAATGTAAAAATATTAATCATTGGTAACTTATGGCGTAATCCAACTTTATAATCATTAAAGTCATGTGCAGGTGTAATTTTTACACAACCTGTTCCTTTTGTTATATCCGCATATTTATCTCCGATAATAGGTATAATTCTATTAACTAACGGACATACAACAAATTGACCAATGAACTGATTATAATTTTTATCTTTTGGATTCACAGCTAAAGCTGTATCACCTAGTAGTGTTTCAGGTCTAGTTGTAGAAACTGTTAAGTATTGGATCTTATTATTATTTTTTTTTGAGTTTAAAAAAATAGGATATCGAATAAACCATTTTTTACTTTTTATTAAACGATGCTCTACTTCTAAATCTGAAATAACTGTTTCTAATATCGAATCCCAATGTACTAATCTTTTTTTTTGATATATTAAATTATTTTTATAGAAAATAATAAAAGCTTCTTTAACAGAATTACAAATATCAGGATCTAAAGTAAATTTTTCACGATCCCAATCCACAGAATTACCTAAACGTCGCATTTGTTTTGTAACAATTAAATTATATTTATTTTTCCATGACCATATTTTTTGAATAAAATCATCTCTATTATAATCTTTTTTAGTTTTACGTTCTGTACGATATATTTGACGTTCAACTAAAACTTGCGTTGCTATTCCAGCATGGTCTGTCCCAACTTGCCATAATGTATTTTTTCCTTGCATTCTATTGTAACGAATTAATATATCCATAATAGTTTGTTGAAATGCATGCCCCATGTGTAAATTTCCAGTAATATTAGGAGGTGGCATCATAATACAAAACGATGATTGAGTTAAATCGTTACTAGGTTTAAAATATCCATTTTTTTCCCAAAAATTATACAAAGATTCTTCAATGTCTTTAGGGTTATAAGTTTTTTCCATTTTATTTAGTCGTTTTTCTATTAAAAAAGTAATTTTTTAATCCAGTGTAAAATATTTAAATTATTATTTAATATTTAGTTAAGTTTGATATATTTAATAAAAATTGAGATAATAACTCAACAGGACGTCCAGTTGATCCTTTATTTTTACCAGATTCCCAAGCAGTACCAGCGATGTCTAAATGTGCCCAAGAATATTTTTTTGCAAATTGAGATAAAAAAGAAGCGGCTGTGATTGCTCCAGCTCCTTGATTTCCAACATTAGAAAAATCAGCTATATTAGAATTTATATCTTTTTCATATTCTTTCAATAAAGGTAATTGCCAAACTTTATCATCTGTTTGTTGAGCAGCTTTTTTTAAATCATTCAATAAATCTTTATTATTTGAAAATAAACCAGTAGCATAATGCCCCAATGCTACAACACAAGCTCCAGTCAATGTAGCAACATCAATAACTATGTCAGGTGAAAAACGTTCTATATATTTCAAAACATCACATAAAACTAAACGTCCTTCAGCATCTGTATTTAACACTTCTACTGTTTTACCAGACATAGTAGTTAAAACATCGCCAGGTCTAAAAGAACTTCCTCCTGGCATATTTTCACATCCAGCTAAAACTCCAATAATATTTAAAGGTAGATTTAATTCTGCAGCCATAATTAACGTCCCATAAACAGCAGCTGCACCACACATATCATATTTCATTTCATGCATCTTCTGGGATGGTTTTATAGAAATACCTCCAGAATCAAATGTTAATCCTTTTCCTATTAGTACAATAATTTTTTTATTAAAAATATTTGTTTTATTATATTGAATAACTGACATATATGGTTTATTTTTTGAACCATTACCCACTGCTAAATACGCATACATACCTAAACTTTTCATTTTATTCATATCAATAGTTTTTACTTTAATATGATCTTTGTATTTTTCAGATAATTTTTCTGCTTGTAAAGATAAATATAGCGGATTACAAATATTAGGAGGTAAATTACTTAATTTCTTTGCAGCAGTTAATCCTAAATTAATAGCTATAGAATGTTTTAAAGCGATTTGAGCTGATAAAAAACAGTTGTTATTTATATTAAATGCAATGTAATTTAAGTAAATATCTTTTTTAAAAAATGTATGTATTTTAAAAACTTCTTTTTGAATATCACTAATTATTTTTCGAATAAACCAATATATTTGATCTTTATGAGAACTTAATTCAGTTAAAGCAAAAATCACATGTTGAATAGAACTTTTATTTAATATCTGAATAGTATTTTTCATAATTTTAGTTAAAAAGCACAAACTGAAATTATTTTTTTCTCCACACCCTACTAGTAATATTCTCTTAGATGTAACATTTGGAACATCATACAATAATAAATATGTTCCTATTTCACCATCGATATCTCCTTGCTGAACTAATTGAGTGATATAGCCGTTACTTTGTGCATCTAAAATACGTGCAGAACTTGTTAATTCGCAAAATTTAAAAACACCAATAATTATACAATCTGTTTTTGCTGCATTTAAATCAAAGTGTTTTAAAAAAAATTTCATAATATATCTCTATAATTTTATTTTTTAAAGTTTATAATATATAAATGATTATAAATAATTTAATTAAGCAAAAAAAACAATAAAATATTATATACTATAATAGTATTAAAAATTTAAATCGTTTAATATTTTTTATTATTTTTATTTATAATTTTAATTGTTATATATAAATTTTCATCTAATTTTAAGAGAACTTAAACTATGAATTATCTTTATCAACGTGATTTTTTAAGATTATTAGACTTTTCTGATATAGAATTAGAAAATATTATCACACTATCTGAAAAACTAAAAAAAATAAAAAAAAATAATCAAGAAATTCAGTTATTGAAAAAAAAAAATATTGCTTTAATTTTTGAAAAAGAATCAACTCGTACAAGATGTTCATTTGAAATTGCTGCATTTGATCAAGGCGCGCATGTTACTTATCTTGGACCAGGAAGTACTCATCTTGGTACAAAAGAATCAATTGAAGATACAGCAAGAGTTCTTAGCCGTTTATATGATGGAATTGAATATCGAGGTCATAATCATAAAGTAATAGAAATTTTAGCAAAATACTCTAGTGTTCCCGTATGGAATGGATTAACTGAAAAATTTCATCCTACACAAATAATAGCAGATTTATTAACAATGAAAGAAATTTTTCCAAAAAAATCATTTTTTGAAATCAAATGCGCATATGTCGGTGACTCACATAATAATATAGCAAATACCTTGTTAGAAGCTTCATCAATTTTAGGAATAGATCTCCGTTTAGTTTCTCCTAAAAAGTATTGGCCTGAAAAAAATATTTTAAATGTATGTCAAGAAAAAGCAAAAAAAAATAAAAGCAAAATAATATGTACTGAAAATATAAAAGAAGGTGTAAAAAATGTAGATTTTATTTATACAGATGTTTGGGTATCTATGGGAGAACCAGAAAAAATATGGAAAGAAAGAATAGCATTATTAAAAAATTACCAAGTCAATCAAAACATGATAGATCTAACTGATAATCCTTTTATAAAAGTATTACATTGCCTTCCTGCGCTACACGACCAAAAAAATACTATAGTTGCATCGATGTTAAAAGAATATTATTTAGAAGATGGAGTAGAAATTACAGATAGTATTTTTCAAAAAAATAAAGATATTATTTTTGAGCAAGCAGAAAATAGATTACATACTATAAAAGCTATTCTCATATCTACTCTTATTCAAGATATTGGTTTTAAAACACAAATATATGATTTATAAAAAATTATTTATTATTGTTTCTCATCTTTTTATAAAAAATAACACTAACTACTTTTTTTCTATAATCAAGGAATTTAGAAGTTGAGAAATTCTCTATATAAAAAAAACATAATCTCGATAAATGATCTTCAACGTGATGAACTAGAATTAGTTTTAAAAAAATCCGCTATTTTAAAAAAAAAACCGGAACCTAGTTTACTAAAAAATAAAATTATTGCTAGCTGCTTTTTTGAAGCATCTACTCGTACACGATTATCTTTCGAGGCAGCAATTTACCGATTAGGTGCTTCAATAATAGGTTTTTCTGATGGAAAAAATATATCTTTAGGAAAAAAAGGAGAGTCGTTAGCAGATACTATTTCAGTAATTAGTTCATATGTAGATGCTATTATTATTCGTCATCCTCAAGAAGGATCAGCTCGTTTAGCTGCAAATTTTTCTAATAATGTACCTATATTTAATGCTGGAGATGGATCAAATCAACATCCTACTCAAACACTTTTAGATTTATTTACTATTAAAGAAACTCAGTATCGACTTAATGGTTTAAATATTGCAATGGTAGGAGATTTAAAATATGGAAGAACTGTGCATTCTTTAACACAAGCATTAGCTAAATATAATAAAAATAAATTTTTTTTTATTTCCCCTGATGCATTAACAATGCCAAATTATATTAATGATATGCTTTTAGAAAAAGATATTAGTTGGACAAGATGTCAAAATATAGAAGAGATTATATCTGAAATTGATATTCTTTATATGACGCGTGTTCAAAAAGAAAGACTTGAATCCACCGAGTATGCAAATGCTAAATCAAAATTTATTTTAAATACTAAAACCTTAAAAAATGCTCGTAGTAATTTAAAAATATTGCATCCCTTACCTCGTATAGACGAAATTGATTATAATGTTGATCATACACCTTATGCTTGGTACTTTAAACAAGCAGCAAATGGAATTTATGCCCGTCAAGCAATATTATCATTAGTATTAATAAAAAATCATTTTTAATAAGACAAATATGCAAATAAATAAGCTACAAGTAGAAGCTATAAAATGTGGCAGCGTAATTGACCACATTCCATCTCAAATCGGTTTTAAACTATTATCTTTATTTAGATTTACAGAAACAGACAAACGAATAACCATTGGTTTAAATTTGCCTTCTCAAAAATTAGGTAAAAAAGATATTATCAAAATTGAAAATACTTTTTTAAGTGCAGATCAAATTAATCAATTAGCTATTTATTCACCCTGTGCTACAGTAAATTATATTGACCAATACAACTTAGTAGGAAAAATATTCCCAAAATTACCTAAAAAAATAGATCGTGTTTTAGTTTGTCCAAATAGTAATTGTATTACTCATGATAATTTTATCAATTCTAGTTTTATTTTTATAAAAAAATTAAATAACAATATGAATTTAAAATGTCAATACTGTGAAAAAGAATTTTCTAAAAACATAGTTTTATCATAGATAAATTTGATTAAAAATAATGGTGTCATATGAATATTATTAATACAAAAAAAGCTCCTCAACCAATTGGTCCATATTCACAAGCTATACAATTTGATAATTTTTTAATTACATCTGGTCAAATACCAATTGATGTAAAATCTGGCATTATACCGGACAGCATTCATGAACAAACATATATAGTGTTAAAAAATATAAAATATATTCTAAAAGAATCAAAATATCAAGTAAACGAAATTATTAAAATAACAATTTTTACTATTGATTTAAAAAAAATTCAGATAATCAATGAGGTATATAAAAACTTTTTTTTAAAAAATGAATCTTCTTTTCCTTCAAGATCTTGCGTAGAAGTACAAGCATTGCCAAAAAATGTTAAAATTGAAATGGAAGCTATTGCATATAGAAAAAAAAAGAAATAACCATTAATATTTGAAATTATTTATCATTCTTCGATATGCCGCTAAGCGGCATAAAAAATTAAATATTTTTACGACGAAAAAAAGATGATCTTATTTCATTTTTAGTAGAATGAGATTTTGCTAAACAATTTTCAGAAAAACGACGATTAGTATTAATATCTTTATTTGCGATGGATCGATTATATGATCTATTTTGATGATACCTAGAATTTCTTAATAATTTTATATTTATTGGTTTATTTAAAATTCTGGTTTTTACTAAATGCTGTAATAATTCTTTAGATAAACCTGTAGGTAATTCAATAATAGAATATGAAGAAAATAATTTTATATTACCAATATTACGACTATTTATATTCCCTTCATTAGCAATAGCACCAACTATATGACGTACTTCAACTCCATCATTACGACCAATTTCAATACGATATAAGTCTATATTTTTTATATCTTTTCGATCACGACGATATCGATTATTTCTATTTTCTTCTCGTCTACGATCATCTTTATAAAAACTTTCTTTCATAGGACGCTTTAATAAATCTTTTTTAATAATTAAAGGACGACCTCCTTGAGCCATTTTTAATAAAGCTGCTGCAAGAGTTTTTAGATCTAAATCATCAGAAAAATATAACTTATCTAATAAAGATATATATTCATTTAAATCTTTACTTTCAAGTTGTTGTTGTACTTTTTTTGAAAATTGTTGAATACGTTTTTCACATAATAACTCAATTCTTGGCAATTGCACTTCTGGAATAGATTGATTAATTGTACGCTCAATATTACGCAATAATCTACGTTCACGATTTTCAACAAATAACAATGCTCGTCCTGCTCGTCCTGCTCGTCCTGTCCGTCCAATACGATGAACATAAGATTCAGAGTCCATTGGAATATCATAATTAATTACAAAACTGATTCGATCAACATCTAAACCTCGAGCTGCAACATCTGTAGCAATTAAAATATCTAATTTACCGTTTTTTAAACGTTCCAAAGTCTGTTCGCGCAATGCTTGGTTCATATCTCCATTTAATGCTGCACTATTATATCCATGTCGTTCTAATGCCTCGGCAACTTCTAAGGTAGCATTTTTCGTTTTTACAAAAATAATTGTAGCTGAAAATTCTTCTACTTCTAAAAAACGAATTAAAGCATCTGTTTTTTTACCATATACCATCCAATAACTTTGTTTAATATCAGGACGTGTAGTTATATTAGATTTAATTTTTATTTCTTCAGGATTGTTCATAAATCTTTTAGAAATACGTCGTATTACTTCTGGCATAGTTGCTGAAAATAGAGCGGTTTGATGTTCTTTTGGTATTTTTGACATAATTGTTTCTACGTCTTCTATAAATCCCATTCTTAACATTTCATCTGCTTCATCTAAAACTAAACCATGTAAATTAGAAAGATTAAGAGTGCCTCTTTTCAAATGATCTAGTAAACGTCCTGGAGTACCTACAACAATTTGAGGGCCTTGTTTTAATGCACGTAATTGCAATTCGTATCGTTGACCTCCGTATAAAGGTAATACATTAACTCCTACTATATATTTAGAAAAAATAGAAAAAGCTTCAGCTACTTGAACAGCTAATTCTCTTGTAGGAGCTAAAACTAAAATTTGTGGTGCCTTTAAATTAATTTTTAAATTATGCAATAATGGTAATGAAAAAGCAGCTGTTTTTCCACTTCCAGTTTGTGCCATACCTAATACATCTTTTCTTTGTAAAAGTAATGGAATACAAGCAGCTTGAATAGGAGATGGTTTAACATATCCCATCTCATTTAAAGATTGAATAATAAAAGGATTTAAACCAAGAAAAGAAAATGTTTTTTCAGTATGAGTCATGCAATAGATATGCCTTTTAAGTTACATTAGCCAGTCTACATAGCTCATTATGAAAATATATATATTATTTATTCTCATTGAAAAGTGTGAACCGGCTCCAATTAAATAATCTAATAAATAAGATACAAAATAAATAAAATTTATTACTAATAATCAATCAAGATATGACATTAGCAAATAATTTAAAATTTTAAAAAATAAAGTATATATTTATTAGACAAGAAAAATCAACTAAACGAATAATAACACTATTAATTGTATATTATATTTTAAATATAGTATTTTAAAAAATAAATTTAAGTTTTATGAAAATAAACTTTTTATTTAAAAAATTTAAAAGTAATTTATTTTTACAATAATTATATCAGATAAAAATATTATTTATAGATTTATTAGATACAATAGAATCTTTTACTTCTTTAATGCTAAGTCTTAAACGTCCTTGTCGATCAATTTCTAATACCTTTACAGGTATAATTTGATCTAATTGTAAATGATCAGAAACTTTTTCTACTCTTTTGTCAGAAATTTGAGAAATATGTACTAATCCTTCTTTTCCAAAACCTATTGCAATAAAAGCACCAAAATCAACAATTCGAGTTACCTTTCCTGAATAAATACGTCCAACTTCAATTTCCGCGGTAATTTCTTCAATTCTACGAATTGCATTCTTTGCTCTTTCTCCAATTGCAGCAGATATTTTTACTGTTCCATCATCTTCAATTTCAATGATTGTTCCTGTTTCTTCTGTGAGCATTCTAATTACAGATCCGCCTTTTCCTATTACATCTTTAATTTTTTCTGGATTAATTTTAATTGTATGAATTCTTGGTGCAAATTCAGAAATTTCTTTTCTAGGCTTACTTAACGCTTGTTGCATAACATTTAAAATATGTAATCGAGCAGACTTAGCTTTACTTAAAGCAATATGCATAATTTCATTAGTTATACCTTCTATTTTTATATCCATTTGCAAAGCTGTAATACCTTCTTTGGTTCCGGAAACTTTAAAATCCATATCTCCTAAATGATCTTCATCACCTAAAATATCTGAAAGCAAAACATAATTATCACCATCTTTTACTAAACCCATAGATATTCCAGCTACAGCAGATTTTATTGGCACTCCAGCATCCATTAAAGCTAATGATGCACCACAAACAGAAGCCATAGAAGATGAACCATTAGATTCAGTAATTTCAGATACAATTCTAATAGTATATGGAAAATCATCAATTTTAGGCATTACTGCTAATAGACTTCTTTTAGCTAAACGACCATGTCCAATTTCTCTTCTTTTAGGCGACCCTACCATACCTATTTCCCCTACAGAATAAGGTGGAAAATTATAATGAAATAAAAAATTATCTATTTTATCACCTAATAATTCATCTAAATTTTGTGCATCTCGAGATGTTCCTAAAGTAACAGCAACTAAAGATTGTGTTTCACCTCGAGTAAACAAAGCAGAGCCATGTGTACGAGGTAAAACACCTGTTCTCACATCTAATGCTCGAATCATATCTTTTTCTCTACCATCAATGCGATGTTCATTATTTAATATACGTTTTCTTACAACATTTTTTTCGATTTTTTGAAAGATTTCATCAATTTCACTTATATCAATGTTTGAATTTTCATTCAAAAGCAACTTAGTTACATTATCCTTCAGAAAATTTAATTTTTCATGTCTGTCTTGTTTATTAAATATTAAATAAGCATTACTTATATCTTTTTCAACTAATGTTATAAGTTTAGATTCTAATGCGGTATTTATTTCAGGATAAGATATAGTCCACGGCAGTTTTCTAGCTTCATTTGATAAAGATCGAATATTATTAATAACTACTTGTTGTTGTTGATGGCCAAAAATAATGGCTCCAAGTACTTTTTCTTCACTTAATATTTTTGATTCTGCTTCTACCATTAAAACAGCATTTTGAGTTCCCGATACAACTAGATCTAAAAAACTAGATTTCATATCTTCAGTAGTAGGGTTTAAAATATACTGATTGTCAATTAAACCAACTCTAGCAGCTCCTACTGGACCATAAAATGGGATTCCGGATAAACTAAGCGCTGCTGAAGCGCCAATAATAGAAATAATATCAGGATTTATTTGTGGGTTAACTGATACTACTGTAGCAATAATTTGAATTTCATTAAAAAATCCTTTAGGAAATAAAGGTCGAATTGGTCTATCAATTAATCGAGCAGTTAGTATTTCACTCTCACTAGGGCGACCCTCTCTCCTAAAAAAACCGCCAGGTATTCGACCAACAGCATATGTTCTCTCTTGATAATTAACTGTAAGAGGAAAAAATTTTTGCCCAGGATGAACTGTTTTATCCCCAACAACAGTAACAAAAACAGCAGTATCATCCATACTTGCCATTACAGCTGATGTTGCTTGTCGCGCCATTATACCTGTTTCTAACGTGATTGTATGTTGGCCATATTGGAATTTTCGTACAATGGGATTCAGCAAAATAATATCCTTAATATAAAATTAATTTTGTATTAATTATAAATTAATTGATTCAAAAATAAAAATATCAATATATTTTATAAAAATTATCTACGAATTATAAATTAAATATCTATTTTTAATGATAATAAATTTATTTTCATTGTTTTATTAAAAAACATTTTAATTAGATTACAAAAAAAAGGGCTAATCAAGCCCTTTATAAAAAAATTTTATATCTGATAAATTAATTAAACAATTAAAATATTTTCATAATCTTATAAAATCAAAAATTATTTACCGTCTCAAATGTAACTTGTCAATTAATAAACTATAACTAGATATATTTTTTTTCTTTAAATAATTTAATAATTTACGACGTTTAGAAACCATTTTTAATAAGCCTCTTCGACTCGAATGATCTTTTTTATGTTGAGAAAAATGTAATTGTAGATGATTAATTTGATATGTTAACAATGCAATTTGAACTTTAGTATTTCCACTGTCTTTATCGTTTTTTCCATATTTTAAGATTTTTTCTTTTATATTTAATGTACTAAGAGACATGCAATACCTCATATATTTTAAATGATATTAAACTAATATTTTAGTAAAATTATTTAAAAATAATATCATGCTACTCTTAAATTGAATAGAAAATAACTTAATTAGTACATGTAGATATTAATCGATATGGAATTAATTTTTCTTGAGTATCAATCTTTCCTAACCCAAGAAACACTTTTTTTTCTTTTTCTAAAACACGCACCAAACTATTTTTAATATTAGATTCAAAACCAATTTCTTGTCCTAATTTAAAATTAAAAGACTGTTTTTTAGATAGATATACTTTTGGTAAAAAACAAACAGGAGTATCAATAGGCATTAATAAATTATCTAATTCTTTGATATTATTTTTATGCAATAATGTTTTTAAATAAGGTATTTTCACTAACTTAGAACAAGAAAGTAATCCTACTTGTATGCGACGCAATGAAATAACATGAGCACCGCAACCTAATTTTTCCCCTAAATCATCAATAAGCGTTCTAATATATGTTCCTTTTGAACAATGTATATTTAATCTAATTAAATTATTTTTTTGTTCAATAAGATTTAATTGATATATTTTAACCTGTCTTACATTACGTGGAATATCAAATCCTTTTCTTGCGTATTTATATAACGGAACACCGTGATACTTAATAGCTGAATACATCGAAGGTATTTGATCAACTAAACCGGTTAATTCTTTTAAAGCTTTATATAATTCAAGACATGTAAATGAAATCGTTCTTTTTTTTATAATAATTCCATCAGAATCAAATGTAGATGTTTTTTCACCTAATTTAGCAGTAACAGTATATCTTTTGTCAGAACTATTTAAATAATGAGCAAATTTTGTACTTTCTCCAAAACAAACTGGTAAAACTCCCGACGCTAATGGATCTAAGGTCCCAATATAACCTGCTTTTTTAGCATTAAAAATACTTTTTACTTGTTGTAAAGTATTATTAGAGGATATTCCTATAGGTTTATCTATTAATAAAAAACCATTAATATTACGTTTTTTATAAAAGAACATTGAACTATCCTTTGTTAAATAATATTTTTTTTTCCGTCAATTTATTTAATAATAAAGAAATTCTACTACCTTTTATAAAAGAATCATCATGATAAAAAACAATATTCGGTATAATTCTTAATTTTAATTGTTTACACAATAGTTTTCGAATATAACCAGATGCTTTATTTAATAAATTTAATAATTTCTCTACACTTAAGTTATTATGTATTTCTAAGAAACTTACAAACACTTGAGCATAAGATAAATCTTTAGATACAATAACTTCAGATATCGTGATAAGGGTTTTAAAACGTGGATCTTTAAGAAAATGCTGTATAATAATTGCAATTTTTTTTTGTAATTCTTGAGATATCTTAGAAGATCGACTAAATGATTTTTCCATTTTTATTACCAATATTTTATATGTATTAAAAATATGAATTTATCTATAAATTTATAATATTCTTTTAATCTCTTTTAATTCAAATACTTCTATATTATCTTTAACTTTTATATCATTAAAATTTTTTATTCCAATACCACATTCCATTCCATTGCGTACTTCGTTTACATCTTCTTTGAAACGACGTAAAGATTCTAAATCACCTTCATAGATTACTATATGATCTCTGAGTACGCGAATTGGATTATTTTTTTTAATAATACCATTAATTACCATACATCCAGCGATCAATCCAAATTTAGGTGATTTAAATATATTTCGTACTTCTGCTAAACCAATGATATTATGTTTATACTCAGGAGATAATAATCCTGTCATAGCAGATTTTACTTCATCAATTAAATCATAAATAACAGAGTAATAACGAAGATCTAAGTTTTCTACTTCAATAATTTTTTTAGCAGAGACATCTGCTCGAACATTAAAACCTAAAATAATAGCATTTGATGCTAATGCTAACGAAGCATCTGTTTCTGTAATTCCCCCTATACCTGAACCTATTATAGTAATCTTTACTTCTTGAGTAGATAATTTTAATAAAGCTCCACAAATAGCTTCTAAAGAACCTTGAACGTCAGATTTTATAATAACTTTTAACTCTGAAAAATTAGATTTTTTAATATTATCAAACATACTTTCTAAGCTTGATCTATTTTGATTAGCCAACTTTAGTTCACGAGATTTATTTTTTCGATAGCATGCAACTTCTTTAGCTTTTTTTTCATCACGTACAACAGTGACTTGATCACCAGCAAAGGGAACTTTAGATAAACCTAAAACTTCTACAGGTATAGAAGGTCCTACATTTTTTAATAATTTTCCAGTTTCATTGCGTAATAATCTAATACGACCATATTCTAAACCGCATAATATTACATCTCCTTTTTTTAAATTTCCTTTTTGAACTAATACAGTTGCTATTGGTCCTCGACCTTTATCCAAACGAGACTCTATTACAATACCTTCTGCCATACCTGTAGATATTGCTTTAAGTTCTAGCATTTCTGCTTGTAATAAAATTGCATTTAATAATTTATCTACACCTTGTCCAGTTTTTGCAGATATAGAAACAAATATATTTTCACCACCCCATTCTTCTGAAATAATATTATGTTTTGTTAAATCATTTTTGATTTGATTAATATCAGAACCTGTTTTATCTATTTTATTAATAGCAACAATAATGGGAACATTAGCTTCTTTCGCATGTTGAATAGCTTCAATAGTTTGTGGTTTTACTCCATCATCAGCAGCAATGACTAATATAACAATATCAGTCACTTTTACCCCTCGAGCACGCATGCCAGTAAAAGCTGAATGACCTGGTGTATCTAGAAAAGTAATTGATCCTAATTCTGTTTTTACGTGATAAGCACCAATATTCTGAGTAATTCCACCTGCTTCATTAGATGCTATTTTCGTAGAACGAATATAATCTAATAATGATGTTTTACCATGATCTACATGCCCCATAATAGTAACTACTGGAGATCTCATGATAGATATAGAATTACCTAAATCACGATCTTGCATGATTAATTCTTCTAATTCATTTTCTTTGTATACAATGACTTTATGACCCATTTCTTCTGCAATTAATTGTGCGGTATCTTGATCAAGTATGTGATTAATTGTTCCCATAATACCCATATGCATCATAGTTTTAATAACTTCAGAGCTTTTTACTGCCATTTTATTAGATAAATCAGATACTGTAATAGTACTATGAATAATTATATCTCTATTAATAGAAGATTCAGGTTTTTTAAAAACTTGTTGTAGCAAAATAGATTGATTTTTTTGTTTAATATTTTTTTTGTTTTTATAAATTCGATTATCTTCTTTTTTATTTTTTGTGTTAATATTTTGTTTATTATTTTTCTTTTGACGATAATTTTTTAAATTTCGATTGTAATTTTTTTTATTTTTTTCAACTGCGTTACTAGTTTCATCATTTTCTATGTTATGAGTATGAAAAAGTGTAGTTAAATTATAATCTTTTTTTTCTTCATGAAATTTTTTATGTACCGCAGTTTCTTTGATTATTTTTTTTGAAGTAGACAAATATTTATTCAAATCTATACTTCTTTTTAAAACTTTATTTTTTTCATTTTTTTGAAGGTTATAAGAATGATTCAATCGATTTAATTTATTTGTAAAATCTTTACTAGATTTATGTTTTGATAAAGGATTAATATTTTCTTGAAAATTTTTTTCTTTTACAGATTCATGTAAAAAGGGTTTTAAAAAGTTTTTTTCTGTATTTTGAGATAACTTTTTATCTTTTAATAAGTCTTGACTTTCTGGTATAGTATTTTTAGTGTATGTTCTTTTTTTTCGAACTTCTACTTGAACAGATTTATTTTTTCCTCCAGATAAAGCAACATTTAAAGTACTACGAGTTTTTCTTTGTAAAATAAAAGTATTTTCGTAAACGTGTTCTTTTTTTCTTAGATGTTTCAATAAAAATGCTTTCTCTGAAGTACTAATAAAATCATTTTCATTTTTAGAAATTCCAATTTCAGAAAAATTTTTTATCAACTCTTTTACTGATATTTTAATTGTATTAGACAATACTTTTAAACTCATATCAATCATACTATTTTCCTATTATTAAACTTTATTATCAAACCAACAAATATTACGAGCAGTCATAATTAACATTCCAGCTTCTTCAGAATTCAGATTTTCGATATCAATAAGATCATCTATTCCTTGATCAGCTAATTCTTCTAAAGTAAATATATTTTTTTCAGCTAGTTTTAGCGCTAATGATTCATTCATACCTTGTATATTTAAAAGCTCTTTTTCTGTTTGTTGTTTATTTATCATATTTTTTTGATCTAATTCAATTAAATTTAATCCATTTTTTGCGCGTTCTCGAACTAATTTTACTTCTGCTTCAGTTAAATTATTAATTGATGATAGTTCATCAATAGGTATGTAAGCTAATTCTTCAAGAGAAGAAAAACCTTCTTTAACTAAAATAGTAATAATTTTTTCACTAACATTTAAATATTTTTTAAAAATATTAAATGCAGCAGATGCTTCTTCTTTATATTTGATTTTTAAATCTTCTGTAGTCATTACATTTAACTCCCACCCACTAATTTGAGAAGCTAAGCGAACATTTTGACCATTTCTACCAATAGCTTGAGCTAAATTATTAGAATCTACAGCAATATCCATAGTATGACGATCTTCGTCAACTATAATAGAGGTAACGTCTGCAGGAGCCATTGCATTAATAACAAATTGAGCTGGGTTATCATTCCATAAAATAATATCAATACGTTCACCACATAATTCGCTAGATACTGCCTGTACCCGAGCTCCTCTCATTCCTACGCATGCACCTACTGGATCAATACGTTTGTCATTAGTTTTTACTGCAATTTTCGCTCGAGATCCAGCATCACGTGCAGCTGCTTTAATCTCAATAATTTCCTCACCAATTTCAGGAACTTCTATGCGGAATAATTCTATAAGCATTTCAGTTTTTGAGCGACTCATGAATAATTGAGCACCACGAGCTTCAGGATATACTCCATATAAAATACCACGAATACGATCTCCAGGACGAAAATTTTCTCTAGGTAACATACCTTCTTTTAAAATAATAGCTTCAGCATTATTACCTAGATCTAACGTAAGATTATCTCTATTAATTTTTTTTACAACACCAATTACAATTTGTCCAATATGTTGTCGAAATTGATCAACTAACATAGCACGTTCTGCTTCTCGTACTTTTTGAACAATTACTTGTTTAGCAGTTTGTGTTGTAATTCTATCGAAATTAACAGAATCAATTTTATCTTCTATGTAATCATTGAGTTGCACTTTATCACCTTCAAAAGAAGCTGCTGCTAAAGTAATTTCTTTTGTTGGATGATTGACAATATCTACTACCATCCATCGTCGAAAAGTACTAAAATTACCAGTTTTACGGTTAATACTAACTCGAACATCAATTTCTTGTTCGTGTTTTTTCTTTGTAGCTGTTGCTAATGCAACTTCTAAAGCTTCAAAAATTTTTTCACGTGGTAGTGATTTTTCATTAGAAACAGCTTCTACAACAGCTAATATTTCTTTATTCATCTTAGTAAACCTCTGAATAAATATTTGTAAATGTTCTAATAAAAAACCCCGAAAATTCGGGGTTCTAGGTAATACCACCCTTTTTTTAATATAATATGTTATTAATATATTTAATATAAAATATTTTATCTTTTGAAAAATAATACCGAGGATGGGATTTGAACCCATATGCCTTAAGGCACTACCCCCTCAAGATAGCGTGTCTACCAATTTCACCACCTCGGTGTATGCAATATTTTTTATTATAGTTAAAAAATTTTAAAAACTTAACATTTAAATCTAATGAGGTATTTCAGTATTTAATATCTTATTTTTTTTTAAATTTAACATTGTTTTATTTAAGCTATTATCTTGATTTTCAAATACACTTGAATTTATTTTTTTATCATTAATGTTACATAAAATAAGACTAATTATTAAAAATAAACAAGCACATAATCTAATAATATTTGTTGCAAAACTATTGTTTCGGAAGTTATTAAAAAATTTAATATTAGTAGATGTATTTGAATGTATAATATTGCTGACATTTTTTCCTGGTTGTAATAAAATTAAAAAATTTAAACAAACAGAAATAAAAATTAAAAAGACTAAAAAAAATAAATACATAAAAAAAAATTTTTCCTTTTTATATAAAATTGAAATAATTATTTATTGCTATTTTATTAAAAAAATTTTATCAAAACTTATAAATGTTTTTTAAATTTTTACATTAACAACTAATATTTTATATATTTATCAAATTAACTTCATTACATTTTCAATTGTACGAGCGACTTTTTTTATCTTACTATAATCTTGATCTTCTAGCATAATACGAAGACAAGATTCAGTTCCAGATTTTCGTATCAAAATACGACCAGTATTTCTTAAAATATTTTTTGATTTTTTAAGAACAGACTGGAATTTTTTATTTTCTTCAAAATTTTGATCTTGTTTTAAAAAAAAACTTAATAATATTTGAGGAAACAATGTTACTTGATTAGATAAACAGTATAAAGATGCATTGTTTTGAATCATACTTAATAATACTTGTAAACTAGCTATAATACCATCACCAGTAGAATGTTTATCTAATAAAATAACATGTCCTGATTGTTCAGCACCAAGTATCCAATTTTTTTCTTTAATTTTTTGATATATATAACGATCTCCTATTTTTGTAGCACAAAATGGTATTCCAATTTTTTTAAAACCTAAGACAATACCCATATTAGTCATTACAGTACCTACAACACCGCCATTTAACTTATTATTTTTTAAATATTGTTTTGCAATTATATAAATTATTTGATCTCCATTTATTTCGTTACCTAAATGATCTATCATGATAACACGATCTCCATCTCCATCAAATGCTAATCCAATATCAGCTTTATTTAAAATAACTAATTTTTTTAATTTAGAAGTATTAGTAGATCCTGATTTTTTATTAATATTAACGCCGTTAGGATAAATAGAACAAGTTATAACATTTGCTCCTAAATCTTGAAAAACTTTAGGTGCTATATTATAAGTTGAACCATTAGCGCAATCTAACACAATAGTAAATTTAGATAAATTCATACTTTTAGGGAAAGTGTCTTTACAAAAATTAATATACTTTTTTTCAGCATTATTAACTTTGTTAGGAATACCAAAATTTTTCAAATAAGAAAAATCATAAAAAATATCATTTAATTTTTTTTCAATTAAAATTTCAATATCTCTAGTTATTTTAATTCCATGTTTAAAAAATATTTTTACCCCATTGTCCTCAAAAGAATTATGAGAAGCAGAAATGATAATACCTGCTGAAACATTTAAAGATCTTGTTAAATATGCAATTGCAGAAGTAGGTATACAACCAGCTGATAAAGTAGAAATTCCTTTTGATAAAATTCCAAACTCTAAAGAATACTGTAACATGCATCCTGAAATACGCGTATCTCGCCCAATAACAATTTTTTTTTATCTTCACCTAAAATAGTTCCAATAATTTGTCCTAATTTTAACATAAAATCTGGAGTAATTGGTTTTTTGCCTACTATCCCACGTATACCATCTGTTTTAAAGTATTGCAAATATTTCATATCAATTGATCCTTGTTTTAAAATATTTATAGAATAAAAAATTATAAAATATTTAATAATTTTTATAAAAAATTTGATTTTTTTAAAAACAAGATGAAGTTATAATCGTTTTTATTACTTCATCTCATTTTAGTATTGTATTAAAATATAAGATTAACTATATTAAATTTTTATATAATTTAATATATACTTAATACTTAATATAACGACATTATCTATATAATTATAATATTAATAATATATTTCAATGTTGCGTTATTTCAGACCATTCTTTTGGTTTTCTAACCTCTCTTCTTGCCATTAAATCATCAATTTGAAAGGAATCAATTGTTTCATATTTTATTAAAGCATCTTTCATAGAATGTAAAATATCAATATTATCATTTAAAATATTTCTAGCTCGATTATAATTTACTTCTATTAATAACTTTACTTCTTCATCAATAATTCTAGCGGTTTCATCAGACATATGTTTTGCTTTTGCTACTGTTCGACCTAAAAATACTTCTCCTTCTTCTTCTGCGTACAATAAAGGACCTAATTTATCTGAAAAACCCCATTGAGTTACCATATTTCTTGCTAAATTTGTAGCTACTTTAATATCGTTAAAAGCACCAGTAGATACTTTTTTAGAACCATAAATAATTTCTTCTGCTAAACGACCACCATATAAAGTTGATATTTGACTTTCTAATTTTTGCCTACTAATGCTAAATGTATCTGATTCTGGTAAAAAAAAAGTAATACCTAATGCTTGACCTCTAGGAATAATCGTAACTTTATGAGCCGGATCATGATCTGGAACTAATCTTCCAACAATGACATGTCCAGCTTCATGATATGCAGTAGATTCTTTTTGAAAGTCACTCATGACCATTGATTTACGTTCAGAACCCATCATAATTTTATCTTTTGCTTTTTCAAACTCAATCATAGAAACAACACGATTATTTAAACGAGCTGCAAATAATGCTGCTTCATTTACTAAATTAGCTAAGTCTGCACCTGAAAAACCTGGTGTTCCACGAGCAATAATTATTGGATCAACATCTTGAGACAAAGGAACCTTACGCATGTGTACTTTCAAAATTTGTTCTCTTCCACGTATATCTGGAAGAGCGACAATAACTTGACGATCAAATCGACCTGGACGCAATAAAGCCGGATCTAATACATCAGGTCTATTAGTAGCAGCAATTAATATTACGCCTTCATTTCCATCAAAACCATCCATTTCTACTAACATTTGATTAAGTGTTTGTTCTCTTTCATCATGCCCTCCACCTAAACCAGCGCCTCTTTGCCGGCCTACTGCATCAATTTCATCAATAAATATAATACATGGAGCATTTTTTCTAGAATGTTCAAACATGTCTCTAACTCTAGATGCACCTACTCCCACAAACATTTCAACAAAATCCGAACCGGAGATTGTAAAAAAAGGAACTTTTGCTTCTCCTGCAACTGCCTTAGCAAGTAATGTTTTTCCAGTCCCAGGCGGGCCAACCATAAGTACGCCTTTAGGTATTTTTCCTCCTAATTTCTGAAATCGACTAGGTTCTTTTAAATATTCAACTAATTCACTTACTTCTTCTTTGGCTTCATCACATCCTGCAACATCATCAAAAGTAGTTTTAATTTCATCTTCTGATAGCATTCTAGCTTTACTTTTACCAAAAGACATAGCTCCTTTTCCACCGCCCATTTGCATTTGGCGCATAAAAAAAATCCAAACACCAATGAGCAATAACATAGGAAACCAGGAAACAAATATAGAAAATAAAATACTTGGTTCTTCTGGAACTTCCCCTATCACTTTAATGTTTTTTGTTATCAGATTATCTAATAGCTTAGGATCATTCATTGGAATGTAAGTAGTGTATTTATTACTATCTTTTTTAGTAACACTAATTGTCCGTCCATTTATATATACTTCACGGATCTGATCTTGATTAACTTCTGATAAAAAAGTAGAATAATCAATTCTGTGATTATTAGAATCACTAGCATTAAAGTTTTGAAAAACAGACATTAAAATTACTGTAATTACTAACCAAAATATTAGGTTTTTAACCATATCACTCAAGGGAACAACCTCTCATTACATCTATTTTAAAAAATAACATAGATTTAAAATTGTATTAATAAAAAATAATATTTTTATTTAGTCGCTAGGATAAATATTTCTCGTGATCTTGATCGAGAAGTTTTTGGTTTGCAAATTTTAATTCTTGAAAATAACGTTTTAATTTCTGTGTACAATTCATTTAAACCTTCTCCTTGAAAAGATTTTACTAAAAAAATACCGTGTTCTGATAATAAATATGTAGATATTGTAAGAGCAATTTTACAAATTTCTATGATACGTGGCATATCAATAGACCAATAGCCTGTAATATTAGGAGCCATGTCAGACATAACTATATTAAAAGTATTATTAGATAAGTTATTTAATATAAAATTTAATGTATGTACATCACGAAAATCTCCTTGAAAAAATTTAACGCCTTTTATTTTTTCCATAGGCAACATATCAAATGCTATAACCGATCCTGTTTTTCCAACTTTATTAATAGCATACTGTGACCAACCTCCTGGAGCTGAACCTAAATCAATAATATTCATTCCAGGTTTAAATAATTTATTATGCTTATCCAGTTCTTCTAATTTAAACCAAGATCTAGACCGAATTCTATTTTGTTTCGCTTTTTTTACACATGAATCTTGAAAATGTTCTAATAACCAACGCTTAGAACTATTTGATTTATTCTTAGCAATCATATTATTTAATTGTTTTATTATTTATAACAAATTTAATTTTTTTATCTAAATAAATTATTTTTAAACATAATCTACTTTTAAAATTTTATATTCAACATTACCAGAAGGTGTCAATATAGTAGCAATAGTATTAATATTTTTACCGATTAAACCTCTTGACATTGGAGAGTTAATTGAGATTAAATTTTTTTTAAAATCAGATTCATCATCACCAACAATTTGATAAGTGAATATTTCATTATTTTTTATATTTAAAACAGTTACTGTAGAACCGAATACAACTCTTCCATCATTAGGTATCTTAGTGATATCTATGATTTGACAATGAGATAATTTTAATTCTATTTCTTTTATTCGTCCTTCACAAAAACTTTGCTCTTCACGGGCTGAATGATATTCAGCATTTTCTTTTAAATCACCATGCTCCCTAGCTTTTGCAATTTCAATAATAATACGAGGACGTTTTTTATTTTTTAATTGTTCAAGTTCTTTACGAAGTTTTTTGGCGCCTCTAATAGTCATTGGAATTAAATTAACCATGTAACATATACCTCGTCTTTTTTGTTCAAGAATATAAAAATATTATTTAAACAATACTAAAAATATTTATTTAATTTTTTTTAAAATAAAATATATTTTTGAAAAAGATTCAATTTTTTTTTAAAATTAAATTATTCATATATTTTAATAAAGAAAGTTAGTAATATTAGTTTATCGTTGATAAAATCTAATAAAATTAAAAAATTAAAAATTTTCATACTTTTTGTTACATACTAGATAACATTTAAATTATTTCCTATTAAATTGTTTTAAATCTAAATAATTTATAATCTTTTTAAAAGCATGAATTTTTTAATAAAATATTAACCGAAAAATAAATGTATCTATCTTAATGTAAAAAATAAAATTTATCAAAAATTTCAATTTTTTTAAGAACAAGCTATTTATTGAGCCTGAGTAAAGAAGTTGACGAAAAAGATTTAAAATATATTCCTATATATAAAATTGAAAAATTTTTATATTTTAACAAAATTAATTTACAGTATATTTAAAATGAATAATGAAAAAATAATATCAATATTAAATCAAAAATTAACCTTAGAAAAAATATATGCCACAGGAGATAGTAATCATATCAAAATAATCGCAGTAGGAGATATATTTAAGGGAATGAACCAAGTAAAAAGACAACAAATAATTTATTCGCCTTTAATAAATATGATTATAGAAAAAAAAATTCATGCTGTATCTATCACAACATATACAATAGAAGAATGGAAAAAAAACAAAAAAAATCTTAGTTAAGTATTTTAAAAATTAATAGAGATTCGATAATGAATGAATAAAATATACATAGAAGGCAATAAAAAATTAAATGGTAATGTTTTAATTTCTGGTTCTAAAAATGCTGCTTTACCTATTTTATTTATGACAATATTAACAAAAGAAAAAATTGAAATAAATAATGTTCCACAAATCCAAGATATTAGCATAGCAGTTAAATTACTTAAATCTTTAGGAGCAAAAATAAAAAATAAAAATAAAATTTTATATATTGATACAAGTAATATTAATATATATTACGCGCCATATCATCTAATAAAACAAATAAGAGCATCTATTTGGATGTTAAGCCCTCTTTTAATGCGTTTTGGTAAAGCTAAGATATTTTTTCCGGGCGGGTGTGACATAGGTTTTAGACCTATTGATCTTCATTTAAAAGGTTTAATAGCACTAGGAGCTAAAATCATAAAAAAAGAGAATTGTATTATTGCAATTGCTCAAAAACCTCTTCAGGGAAAGCATATTTATATGGAAAAAATTAGCGTTGGAGCAACTATTACTGTTATGAGCGCAGCAACGTTAGCAGAAGGTTTAACAATTATCGAAAATGCCGCTCAAGAACCGGAAATTATTGATGTAGCGACGTTCTTGAATACCTTAGGAGCTAATATTAGTGGTGCAGGAAGTAATAAAATATATGTAACAGGTGTTGTTAGGTTGCGTGGAGGTTATCATAAAGTGATGCCAGACAGAATTGAAACAGGAACTTTTTTAATAGCTGCTGCAATTTCTAAAGGATTAATTATATGCAACAAAACTGAACCAAAATACTTAAAAAATGTGTTAAAAAAACTATCTGAAACTGGCGCAAATATTACAATTGGAAAAGATTGGATTAAATTAGATATGAAAGGAAAAATACCGAAAGCAGTAAATATTTCAACATCTCCATATCCAGGATTTCCAACTGATATGCAACCACAATTCACTTTATTAAATAGTATTTCTCAAGGTAAAAGTATTATTATTGAAAACATATTTAAAAATCGTTTTACTTATGCGAATGAATTAATTCAAATGGGTGCTAAAATAGAAGTTAAAAAAAATTATATTATTTGTAAAGGAGTTTCAAAATTATCTTCTAAAAATCTTTTCTCTACTGATTTAAGAGGTTCCGCTACATTAATTTTAGCCGGATGTATTGCAAAAGGAATTACAGTAGTGAATAATATTCATCATTTCAAAAGAGGATATGAATCATTTCCGAAAAAATTAAATCAATTAGGTGCAAATATTCAATATGATATGAAATATATATAATAATATTTCAACTTTCTAATTTATACAAGGAATTATTAATCTTTTATTAATTAAAAACAAATAAACATCATTGGAGTGTTATATGTATGCAGTTTTTTTAAGTGGCGGTAAACAATATCGAGTTAAAAAAAATCAAGTAATTCAAATAGAAAAATTAAACGATCCAACGGGTTCAATAGTTGAATTTAAAAATGTACTAATGGTTTCAAATAAAGATAAAACAGAAATAGGATGTCCTTTTTTAAATGGAACTAAGGTTGAAGCGTGTATTGAAAATCATGGGAGATCTAAAAAAATTAAAGTAATAAAATTTAATCGTCGTAAACATTATAAAAAACAACAAGGGCATCGTCAACATTTTACTAGTGTAAAAATTATAAATATTAATCATATAGAGAAATAACATGGCACATAAGAAAGCTGGTGGTTCTACAAGAAACGGAAGAGATTCTCATGCTCAACGATTAGGAATAAAACATTTTGGAGGTGAATTAGTATCAGCAGGCAGTATTATTGTAAGACAAAGAGGAACTAAATTTCATCCCGGAAAAAACACAGGTTGTGGCAAAGATCATACTATTTTTGCAATGATTAAAGGAAAAATAGAATTTAAAAAAAAAGGAATAAAAAAAAGAACATATATTAATATTATTAACTAAAAAACATCAAAAAATTACTATTTCCAAAAACCCCTTTGCTGAGGGGTATTATTTTTTTTCTAAATACTTTTTAAAATTATAATTATTTTTTAAAATAAGGAATTTACATGAAATTTATTGATCAAACTATTATTCAAGTTATAGCAGGTAATGGGGGAAATGGGTGTATTCATTTTAGAAGAGAAAAATATATTCCTAAAGGGGGTCCAGATGGTGGAGATGGCGGAGATGGAGGAAATATTTGGATAGAATCAAATAATAACTTAAATACTCTTATAGATTTTAGATTTAAAAAAATATTTCAAGCTGAACATGGAACAGATGGATTTAAAAGAAATTGCTCTGGAAAAAAAGGACATGATATCACCATTTATGTTCCTATTGGTACTAAAATAATTAATTATCAAACACGTGAGATAATAGATGATTTAATACAAAATAAACAAAAAATACTTATCGCAAAAGGAGGTTGGCATGGTTTAGGTAATTCTCGGTTTAAATCTTCAATTAATAGAACACCAAGACAAAGAACATTAGGTTCAATAGGAGAAAAAAGACATATACAACTAGAATTATTGTTAATAGCCGACGTTGGGACATTAGGTATGCCCAATGTTGGAAAATCAACTTTGGTAAAAAATATATCTGGTGCTAAAACAAAAATTTCAGATTATCCATTTACTACACTAAGTCCTATTTTAGGAAGTGTTGAAATAGAAAATAAAAAGTTTATCATAGCAGACATTCCAGGTATTATTCAAGGTGCATCTATGGGAAAAGGACTAGGTATTCATTTTTTAAAGCATTTAGAAAGATGTAAAATATTACTTCACATTGTTGATTTGTTTCCTTCGGACTTTTCTAATCCAATAGAAAATATTAAATCTGTATTATATGAATTAAAGCAATATAGTATAAAATTATACAAAAAACCAAGATTCTTAATCTTTAATAAAATTGATTTAATGACAACTTTACAAATAAATGAATTTATAAAAAAAATTAAAAATGATTTAAATATACAAGAACCATACTATTTAATTTCTTCTCTCCAAAAAATAGGAACAAAAAAATTATGTTCCGATATCCTGTATTATTTAAAAAAATAAAATTTTTTTAAATTCATTTGTTTAATTTTTAATTTTTTAAAATAAAAATATAAAAATTATGAAAAATCAATGAAAGAACTCGGTTTATTATAAAAAACCAAGTTCTTTAAGATAACTATTATTATTTAATTTTAACGTTTAGAAAATTGTATTCGTTTCCTGGATTTACGAAAACCGACTTTTTTTCGTTCTACTTGTCGTGAATCACGTGTAACAAATCCAGACTTTCTTAATTCACTACGTAATAATTGATCATAATCAATTAAAGCACGAGTAATTCCTTGTCTAATTGCACCAGCTTGTCCAGAAATTCCTCCTCCCTTTACTGTAATATAAAAATCAAAATTACTCATCATATCTATTAACACTAAAGGTTGCCGAACAATCATACAAGAAGTTTCTCGACCAAAGTAATCCTTCAACAAACGTTTGTTTACAACTATTTGACCTGTTCCAGGTCTCAAAAAGACTCTAGCAGAAGAGCTTTTACGACGACCAGTTCCATAATTTTGAATTTTCATCATGTATTTTAATATAACCCTATTAAATATTTAAAAATTGAGGACATTGCGCTATATGATTATGTTTTTCATCTGAAAAAACTTTTAACTTTTTTAACATTAAGCGCCCCAAGGGTCCTTTTGGTAACATCCCTTTTACTGCTACTTTAATAATTTTTTCTGGATTTTTTAATATAACTTCTGCAAATGTCAATTTTTTTATCCCACCAATATAACCTGTATGATGATAATAAATTTTATTGCTCTTCTTTTTTCCTGTAACTAATACTTTAGAGGCATTTAAAACTATAATATAATCCCCAACATCAAGATGCGGTGTATATTGAGCTTTATGTTTTCCTCTAAGACGTAAAGACAAGGCACTAGCAAATCTTCCTAGGACTTTATTAGTAGCGTCAACATAAAACCAATCTCTCTTAATATTTTTTTCTTTGATTGAAAAAGTTTTCATTACATCACCAATTAAAAATAATATATTTAAAAATAATACTATGATTAAAGTTAATAAGATAGAGCAATTATATTATCATCTATAATACCTATTAAAATATTTTTAAAAAAATATTTAACATTTTTTTTAAAAAACAACACATTTTTTTATATAAAAAATAGTATATTATATATTCTATTGTTATTTTTATATCAAAAAATGAACACTAATTAAGTAAAAAATATTTTATTTTAATTTTAATATGAAACATATTAGATATTTAATAGGTGAAAACAGGTAAAATATACTATGTTGTCTAAAAATGATTTATTAAACTTTCGCAATGAAATTAACAATATTGATAAAAAAATAGTTATGTTACTTGCACAAAGAAAAAAATTAGTATTAAAAATTGCTCAGTCTAAAATACAAAATAATCAACCTATACGTGATATAGATCGTGAAAAAAATTTACTATCTAATCTAACTAGTTTAGGAAAAAAACAATATTTAAACACTAATTATATAAAACGTTTATTTCAATTAATAATTGAAGAATCTATACTTACTCAAAAAATATTATTAGAGAAATTTCAAAATAAAAAAAACACTAATACAATTATTGTTTCATTTCTTGGCTCTAAAGGATCTTATTCACATAGTGCTGTATCTAAATATGAAAAACAGAATGCACAAAAAATTATTAGAAAAGAATGTTCAAATTTCGAAGAAGTTGTTCAATCGGTTGAAAACAATGAGTCAAATTATGCTATTTTACCAATAGAGAATAATTGTTCCGGTCCTATTAATGAGATAATTAACATTTTAAAAAGTACAAATTTGTTGATTGTTGGAGAAGTTCATGTTGATATAAATCATTGCTTATTAGCAATAGAAAACGTTGAATTTAATATTATTAAAAAAGTATATAGTCATCCTCAACCATTCAAACAATGTAGTAATTTTATTAGTAAATTTCCAAATTGGAAAATTAAATATACTGATAGTACAACTGATGCAATGAAAAAAATTATTAAACACAATAAAATTACTAATGCTGTTTTAGGAAGTGAAATAGGAAGTCAAATTTATAAATTAAAAATTTTATGTAAAAATATATCAAATAAAACCAATAATGTAACTAGATTTATTTGTTTATCGAAAAAACCTTGCAAAATTTATTCAGATATACAAGTCAAAACTACAATTGTATTTGCTTTAAAAGAAAAAACAAAAGAACTTTCTGAAATAATTTTAACTTTAGAAAAAAAAAGAATTATTGTAAAAATATTAACTTTTTATAATCCTAATAATAAAGAAAAAATATTTTATTTTGATATTGAAAAAAATTTATCATCTAATACAATACAAAATATTCTTAATAAAATACAAAAAATTACTAAATTTATAAAAATATTAGGTTGCTATCCTAACAGAAGCAAACAACTATTTTAGTTATATAATTCGTAAACATTTATAAATTTAAAATATTTTAAAAATTAATTAAAATACTTTAATTATAACACTACAAATAATTTAATATTAATTTATCAAAGAGTAAGAAATATGTTTAGTAGCTTAACTGAACGTCTCTCAAAAAGTTTTCGTAATATTATCAATAAAGGAAGACTCACAGAAGGAAATATTAAAGATACCATAAGAGAAGTAAGAAAAGCATTTTTAGAAGCTGATGTTACATTATCAGTAATAAAAACATTTATAAAAAATGTTACAAATAAATCAATCGGTCAGGATATCAACAAAAGCCTTACTCCTGGACAAGAATTTATAAAAATTGTACGACATGAATTGATTTTAGCTATGGGTGAAAAAAACAATGATTTAAATCTATCTATTTGTCCACCAGCAGTAATATTAGTAGTTGGTTTACAAGGAGTAGGGAAAACTACTACTACAGCAAAAATAGCTAAATGGATACAAGATAAACATAAAAAAAAAATACTTATTACATCAACTGATGTTTATCGTGCCGCTGCAATCAAACAACTTGAAATTTTATCTAATCAAATTAATATAAATTTTTATGCATCTAATATTCATCAAAAACCAATTAATATAACAGAAGAAGCAATTCAATATGCAAAACTAAAACTATACGATATTTTATTAATAGATACAGCAGGACGTTTACATATTGATGAAATAATGATGGAGGAAATACAGCAAATACAAAATTTTTCTCAACCTATTGAAACATTATTAATAGTCGATGCCATGATGGGTCAAGATGCAATTAATATGGCAAAAAATTTTAGTAAATATTTATCTATATCAGGTATTATATTAACTAAAACTGATAGCGATGCAAGAAGTGGAATTGCATTGTCAATGCGATATATTACTAAAAAACCTATTAAATTTATAGGAACAGGAGAAAAATTAACAAATTTGGAAATATTTAATTCAGAACGTATAGCTGATAAAATTTTAGGGATGAACCAAGTTATATCTATTATTAAAGATATTGAAGAAAAAATTAATCAATCTCAAGCCAAAATTTTAACTAAAAAATTACAAAAAGGTCATAATTTTAATTTAAATGATTTTTTAGTTCAAATTAAAGAAATGAGGAAAATAGGAGGATTAAATTATTTTATAGATAAGTTTACGAATAATAATATACCACATAACAACCCATTATTACAAAACGATAAAAATAATCTAAATAAAATAGAAGCAATAATATATTCAATGACACCTAAAGAAAGAAGTGATCCATCAATTATAAAAGGCTCTCGTAAACGTAGAATTGCTTTAGGATCTGGAACAAAAATTCAAGATGTAAATAAATTATTAAAAAATTTTAATGATATACAAAAAATTATGAAAAAAATTAAAAGTAACGGAATTGGAAAAATTATTCGAAATATCAAAAATATGTTGCCCAAAAGTTTTTAAAATATATTAAAATAATTGAATTTATTAATTAAACGAAAAGTATATTTTCATTATTAAACAAGTTTAAGGAGAAAAAAATGGTAAGAATTCGATTAGCTCGATATGGAAATAAAAAACGTCCTTTTTATAAAATAGTAGCAGCAGATAGTCGTTTTTCTAGAGATGGTCGTTTTATTGAACAATTAGGTTACTTTAATCCGCTATCGAAAGATATCACTACTTCTATAAAATTAAATATTAATCGTATTATGTATTGGATCAAAAATGGAGCACAATTATCAGATCGATCTAAAAAACTAATTAAATCATTCAAAAAAAATAAGGAAATATTATAAATATAAAATTAAATAAACTAATCGATCCTATTTTAGTTGGTAAGATTGGAAAAGTTTACGGAATACTAGGTTGGATAAATTTTTTTTCTTTTACAGAAACTAAAGAAAAAATATTTAGTTATCTTCCCTGGTTTATTTTAAAAAATAAAACATGGGAAACTATTCAACTAAAAAATTGGAAACAACATAATAATCATTTTATTATTCAAATTAATAATATTGTAGATAGATCATTAGCTAGTAAATGGACTAATACTGAGATTTTTATTGATAAAAGTCAACTTCCAAAACTTAAAAAAAATGAATATTATTGGAATGATATTATCAAATGTAAAGTATTTAATATACAAAATAAATACCTAGGAATAGTAACTGATTTAATCAGTCATGAATATAATGATACTCTTCTTATAAAGAATGATTTTACAAAAAATAATAAAAAAATAATGATTCCATTTATTGCTGAAAAAATAGTAAAAAGTATAGATATCACAAATAAAATTATAAAAGTCCAATGGAATTAAAATATGATATATCAATCAAAAAAAAAGACAATCAAACATTAATATCATTTTATATCATTACCATTTTCCCAGAAATGTTTACTGCAATTTCAAATTATGGGGTAACTGGAAAAGCAATTCAAAAAAAAATTATTGATCTTAGTTTTTTAAATCCAAGAGATTTTACTGAACACAAATATAAATCTATAGACGATCGTCCTTACGGAGGAGGGCCAGGAATGTTAATGAGTGTAAAACCATTATATCTATCAATTAAACATGCAAAATCTTTGTTACAAGACGCTATAGTGATTTATTTATCTCCACAAGGAGTAAAATTAAATCAAAATAATATTTTTCAGTTAATTCAAAGAAAAAAAATTATTTTTGTATGTGGAAGATATGAAGGTATAGATGAAAGAATCATAGATTCTTTAATAGACGAAGAATGGTCGATAGGGGATTATATAATTAGCGGTGGAGAGCTTGCTGCGATGGTAATGATAGATGCTATTTCCAGATTTATTCCTGGTGTGATTAATACAAAAAAATCACTAGAAAAGGAATCTTTTTATGATAATTTACTTGATTACCCACATTATACTCGACCAAAAAAAATTTATAATATGACAGTTCCAAAAATATTACTTTCTGGTAATCACGATAAAATTCGTTTATGGCGTTTAAAAAAATCCTTAGAAAAAACTTTAGAAAAACGACCAGATTTATTAGAAAAAAAAATTTTACAGAAAGAAGAAAAAATTATTTTAAATACATTTAAAAAAAACAAAAAATAAAAATATCATTCACTTTTAATAATTTTATTTAGAGGTAAAAATGACAAATATAATAAATAATATAGAAAAAGAACAACTCAAAAAAAATATACCTAATTTTCGTCCTGGAGATACAGTAGAAGTGAAAGTATGGGTAATTGAAGGAGCTAAAAAACGTTTGCAATCTTTTGAAGGTATAATAATTGCAATAAAAAATCGATCTTTAAATTCATCTTTTACTATACGTAAATTTTCAAATGGAGAAGCTGTAGAACGAGTTTTTCAAACTCATTCTTATAACATTGATAATATTATTGTAAAAAGAAAAGGATTAGTTAGAAAATCAAAATTATATTATCTTAGAACACGTACTGGAAAATCTGCTAGAATTAAAGAAAAAATTAAGTAAATTTTTTAAAATAATTAATATGCAGTCACGACGTTATTCTTGACTGCACTAGAGTAATTTTATATTTTTTTAAAATTCTAAATAGTTCCACCTATAGTTAATTCATCTACTTTAATAGAAGGTTGTCCTATACCTACTGGAATATTTTGACCCTCTTTTCCACACATTCCCATACCTTGATCCATTTTTAAATCATTACCAACCATAGATATTTTTTTCATAACTTCGATACCAGATCCTATTAATGTAGTATTTTTAATAGGAGTTGAAATTTTTCCTTTTTTAACTAAAAATGCTTCTGATGTCGAAAAAACAAATTGCCCAGAAGTTATATCTACTTGACCACCTGAAAAATTAACAGCATATATTCCATAATCAATACTTTTAATAATATCTTCTATTTTAGATGTACCAGGTAACATATATGTGTTTGTCATTCTTGGCATTGGTAAATGAGAATAGGATTCACGCCGACCGTTACCAGTAGATTCAGTGCCCATTAAACGAGCGTTAAGTTTATCTTGCATATACTTATTTAAAATACCATTTTTAATTAATATATTGCACTGACCGAAAACTCCTTCATCATCAATATTCAACGATCCACGTTGGTTTTTTATTGTTCCATCATCAATAATAGTGCATAATTCTGAAGCAACTTTTTTCCCCATCATATTAGTAAATACTGATGTTCTTTTTCTATTAAAATCACCTTCTAAACCGTGTCCTACAGCTTCATGGAGTAAAACACCGGGCCATCCCGCTCCTAAAACTACCGGAAAAGTACCAGAAGGAGCTTCTTTTGAAGATAAATTTAATAAAGCTATACGAACAGCTTCTTTAGTCCAATAATCAACTCTAGTTTCTTCAAAAAAATCATCTTTATTTAAGAAAAAATTATAATTAGTACGGCTCCCCCCTCCGCTTCTTCCTCGTTCTATTTTTCCGCGTTCTTCAACTAAAACACTAACTCTAAACTCAACTAATGGTCGTATATCTGTAGATAAATTTCCATCAGTAGAAACAACTAAAATTTTTTCATAAGATCCAGTTAGAGTAGCGTTGACTTGTGCTACACGGCTGTCAAAATTACGAGCAATATAATCTACTCTATGAAGTAAATTAATTTTTTCACTAGAAGTGAATTTTTCTAACGGATTTAAAACATCATAAAAAGAATTTTGTTTTTGATCTACAAACATTTTCAATTTTATTTTTTTCTGTTTTCCATCAATTATACTTTTCGCCATTTGAGCGCTTTTTCTAACAGCTTCTATTGATATTTGATCTGTATATGCAAATCCTGTTTGTTCTCCGGAAATAGCTCTAATACCAACGCCTTGATCGAAATGATAGAATCCTTCTTTAATAATTCGATTTTCTAAAACCCAAGATTCACAAATACGAGATTGAAAATATAAATCTCCATAATCTAAACTATGAGAAGAGATATCTTCCAATATTTCAAAAAGATCTTGACGATTTAATTTATTTAAAGTCAATAAAGATTCGCTAACTGATTCCAATGTCATTTGAACTCACTTAAATGTTTAAAATATTATTATATTTGTATTATAAAATATAAAAATAAAAAATAAAAAATATTTTTTATAAAAATATTATATATAATCTTAAAAATTTGTTATAAAATATAATTTTAAAATTTTAAATTAATTTAATTACTTTATCGAGTCGAACATGAAAGAAAAAATAAATGTTTTACTAATAAATGGACCTAATTTAAATCTTTTAGGAACGAGAGAACCTCATATATATGGAAATAATACTTTATCAGACTTAATAAAAACATTAATAAAAAAATCAGAAAAATTAAATATATTATTAAGTCATATACAATCAAACGCAGAACATAAATTAATTGAAAAAATACACTCTGCTAAAAAAAACAATATTAATTATATTATAATTAATCCGGCAGCTTTCACACATACTAGTATAGCAATAAGAGATGCTTTAATTGCAATTTCCATACCATTTATTGAAGTTCATATTTCTAATATTTATAGTAGAGAAAACTTTCGTTCTCATTCATGGTTTTCTGATATCTCACAAGGTGTAATTACAGGATTAGGTTTAGAAGGTTACTATTGGGCATTAAAAACCATTTCTAAAAGATGTTTAATAAAAAAATAAAATTTTTATTTTAATTTTTGCACCTTCTTTGTTATAAACTTGTCGAAAGTGCAATTAAATCTACAACCTATAAAACTTTCAAAAAATTAATTCATACCGTATTTTTTTAATTTTTTTCGTAAAGTACTTCGATTTATACCCATCATTAAAGCAGCTTTTGTTTGGTTTCCGCGTGTATACTGCATAATTACATCTAATAATGGTTGTTCAAGTTCAGATAATATTAATGGATATAAATTATTGATATATATAGTATTATCTAAATTTAATAAATAATTTTCTAAAGATTTTTTAATTAATAAACGTAAAGGCTTTTTTATATTTTGATTATCTTTAGTATAATTTACTAAAAATTTTGTATCTATTAAATTTTCTGACATAAAATTATCAACTCTTTAATCTTTTTGTATATTTTAAATGAAATTAAGATTATTCAAACATTTAAATGTGTTCTATAAAAAATAATATTTTTATTATATAAAAATTTATAGTTCTTGCTCTAGATCTAAAATAAGAGCTTCCATGTCTTTAGGTAAACTAATTTCAAAACTCATTGTATTTTTAGTAGTAGGATGTAAAAATTTAATATAATGCGCATGTAGTGCTTGACGAGAAAAAAATTGATTTTCATAAAAACATTTTTTTTTTAAATAATTATTAGAATAGTTAATCCCGCTATATAACGGGTCGCCTAACAAGGGATACTTAATATGTAGCATATGAGTTCGAATTTGATGAGTTCGACCTGTTTCCAATTTTAATAAGATATGTGTATAAAATTTAAAACGCTGAATTATTTTATAATGTGTAATAGCAGGTTTGCCTGATGCATGGACTATCATAGATATTCTATTTTTAGGGTTACGCATTATAGGGCAGTTAACAATCCCACCAGAAATCATATTTCCTTTAACAATAGCTTGATATTTTCGAATAACTTTTTTATCTTTTAATGATTGTACTAAATAATAATATGCACAAACTGTTTTTGCTATGACCATTAAACCGCTTGTATTTTTATCTAATCGGTGAACAATACCACATCGAGGTAAATACTGGCTATTTTTATAATAATGCAATAATCCATTTAAAACTGTACCAGTTTCATTTCCAGCCCCAGGATGTACAACTAAACCAGAAGGTTTATTTATGACTAATATATTATTATCTTCATATATAATATTTAAAGAAATGTTTTCTGGTAAATTAGAGGTGATTTTTTTGATAATGGGATAAATAGTGATTATTTCACCTCCTAATAGTTTTTTATCAGGTCTTTTTTCTATTTGACCATTAATATACACGAGATTCATAAGAATCCAATTTTTTAAGCAAGAACGAGAATACTGTGGAAATAATTTAGAAATAGTTTGATCTAATCTCTTTCCCGAAATCGAAGAATAAGGAGCTAGTATACTTATTTTTTTTTTCAATATAAAACCCTTATTTTAAAAATATATTTAATCTAAACCTTGAATTTTTATAGAATATGATATTCTAATATATATTAATATAGTAAATATTATTAATATAAAATTTTATTAAATTATAGAAAACATATTATGATACTTAAAAAAAACATTTTAGTCATGTTAATACTGCTATTTATATATTCTTCAGCGAATTCTCAAAATACGCAACAAAAAATATTTATTCAAGAAAAAATATTTTATGAATATTGTCGCAAAGAACTCAAAGAAAATAAATTTAATAGTGCAATATTTCATTTAGAAAAAATGAAAAAAAAAAATATTTCTAATTTTTACTCAGATAAAATTCAGATTAATTTAATTTATGCTTATTATAAAGTTGAAAACTTTAATATGGCGCAAAAAAATATAGATGAATTTATAAAACTATATCCGAAACATCCAAATATTGATTATATTTTTTATCTACAAAGCTTAATAGATATATCACTTGATAAAAATATTTTTTTAAAATGTTTAACTATCAAAAGTTATAAAAGTGATCCTATTTACGCAAAAAAAGCTTTTTTTCAATTAAAAAATTTTTTATATCGTTATCCTAAAAGTATTTATATTGTAAATGTAAAAAACGATTTATTTACTTTAAAACAACGTTTGTCAAATCATGATTTGAAAATATTAAAATATTATTTCAAACAAAAAGAATATATAGCGGTTATTAACCGAGGTGAAGAAATACTTCAAAAATATCCAGAAATTCTATGTGCAAAAGAAGCATTAAAGTATATGCAAGAATCTTTTATTAAATTAAAAATATTTAATACTGCTCAAAAAATATCTAAAATTATTTTACTAAATAAAATTTAAAATTTTTTATGAAATAAAATATAAAAATATTTTTATATTTTAATTTTTAATAAAATAATTTTAATTTACAATAAATTGAAATTATATTTTAAAATACTTTAATAGCGTAAATATTATTTTTAAAAAATTAAAAAATATGAAAAATACAACAAATGAAATACGAAAAAAATTTTTACAATTTTTTCAAAACAAAGGGCATACTATTCTTCCAAGCAGTTCTTTAATTCCAAAAAATGATTCTACATTGCTATTTACTAATGCAGGAATGAATCAATTTAAAGATTTTTTTTTAAATCCTAAAAAAAAAAAATATTCTCGTGTCACTACTTCACAACGTTGTTTGAGAACAGGAGGAAAACATAATGATTTAGAAAATGTAGGATATACCGAAAGACATCATACATTTTTTGAAATGCTTGGTAATTTTAGCTTTAATGATTATTTTAAAAAAGAAGCGATTATATATGCATGGGAATTATTAACATCTGAAAAATGGTTTAATATTGATAAAAATAAGCTATGGATCTCAGTATATCAAAATGATGAAGAAACATATGAAATATGGCTTAATATTATTAAAGTTTCTCCTAAACATATCATTAAAATAGGTGATAAAAATAATTGTAAATATAATTCTGAAAATTTTTGGCAAATGGGTGAAACCGGACCATGCGGTCCATGTACTGAAATATTTTATAATTATGATATAAAAAAAAATCATGATTTTTCTAAATTCTTAGAAAATAAAAACGAATATTTTATTGAAATTTGGAATATTGTTTTTATAGAATATAATCGTGTATCTTCAAAAAAAATAATTCCTCTAAAATATAAATCTATAGATACAGGCATGGGGTTAGAAAGAATCGCTTCTGTTTTACAAAACGTAAAATCAAATTATAAAATTGATATTTTTAAAAAATTAATCGAAAAAATCTCGTATTTTAGCAAAACAACTAATTTAAATAATATATCTTTAAAAATAATTTCAGATCATATTAGATCCTGTATATTTCTTATTTATGAAAATGTAATCCCATCAAATGAATATCGAGGATATATTTTAAGAAGAATTATTAGAAGAATGTTAAGACATGCTTACAAAATTGGCATAAAGAAAAATTTTTTTTATAAAATTGTTCCTTATTTTGTTGAAAATATCAGTGAAAATTTTAATTTTTTAAAAGGAAAAGAAAAAAAAATTAAAGAAATATTAAAAATAGAAGAAATGCAATTTTCAGAAACTCTTGAAAAAGGATTAAAAATATTAAATATAGAAATAAAAAAAGCATCTAATCAAGAAATTTCTGGAAATACTATTTTTTATCTTTATGATACTTTTGGGTTTCCTGTAGATTTAACATTAGATATTTGTCGTGAAAAAGGAATAAAAGTAGATCTTAATAGTTATTATTTAGAAAAAGAAAAACAAAAAAAACGATCGAATATAGGAAGTAAATTTTATAAAAATTGTAATCAAATAATAAATATTAATGATACTTGCAATTTTGAAGGCTATAAAAAAAATACAATTAAAGCATTGATCAAACATATTTATATTAATAAAAAATCAGTTTCATCAATTTCAGAAGGTGAAAAAGGTATTATTTTTCTTGATAAAACGTGTTTTTATCCAGAATCTGGAGGACAAATAGGTGATATCGGAAAATTACATTATAAAAGTTCATGTTTTATAGTTGAAAATACAAAAAAATATGGAAATACAATTGGACATATTGGAAAAGTAATTATAGGAAAATTTGAAATTAATAATTTTTTATATACTAAAATTAATAAATTTTATAGGAATCAAATCCAAATAAATCATTCTGCTACTCATTTACTTCATGCTGCATTGCGTCAAGTTTTAGGGAATATAGTTACTCAAAAAGGATCTTTAATTACTAATGTACGTTTAAGATTTGATTTTTCTTATCCTAACATTATACGCTTATCTGATATACAAAAAATTGAAAATATTGTAAATGAAGAAATATGCAAAAACAATTTAATCAAAGTTCAATATTGCAGTTTAGAAGAAGCAAAAAAAACAAAAGCAATGGCATTATTTGAAAATAAATATGATGCTATTGTTCGAGTTATATCAATTAAAAAATTTTCTATAGAACTTTGTGGGGGGACACATACTAGTAGAACTGGGAATATTGGATTATTTAAAATAATAGAACAATCAAGTGTATCGTCTGGTATAAAAAGAATAGAAGCTATAACATCATCCCAAGCAATAAATTTTTTACATATCAAAGAAAATGAAATAGAAAATATATCCACTGCTTTAAAAACTAAAAGTATCAACTTTAAAGAAAAAATAAATAAATTAATAACACAAGTTAAAAGCTTAGAAACCCAAGTAAATATTTTTCAAGAAAAAGAAAATACATATCAAGTTCAAAAAATAATTAATAATATTGAAAATATAAAAGGAGTAAAATTATTAATTAATATATTCAATAATTATAATCATAAATCATTAAGATTCATGATTGATAAATTAAAAAAAGATTTTCAAAATATAATTATTATTTTTATAAATAAAAATAATAATCATTACAACATCATTACCGGAGTGACTAAAAATTTAACTAATTATTTAACTGCACTCGAAATTATTAAAATCTTTATTAAACATACTAATGGAAAGGGAGGAGGAAAAAAAGAAATTGCTGAAGGTGGAAGTTTTAATATAATAAATCTATCTAAGATTTTAAAAATTATTAAATTATGGGTTACTTTAAAGTTAGAAAATAAAAAAAATCATGTTCGTGAATAATTATATTGAAAAATATACTTAATTTAAAACTACATTAATATATAATCATGTAATATATTTCAATATAATATAATACTATATTATTTGAGTATTTTAAAGTTTAAATTTAGTTCTATATTATTTAACTCAAGGAATCAGATAGGATGAACTCTTTTATTTCAAGGAACAAAGAATGCTTATTCTAACTCGTCGAGTTGGCGAAACATTGATAATTGGCGATGAAATCACTGTAACAGTATTGGGAGTAAAAGGTAACCAAGTTCGTATTGGTGTAAATGCTCCTAAAGAAATTTCAGTACATCGCGAAGAAATATATCAACGTATTCAAGCTGAAAAAAAACAACAAAAAAATTAATAGTAAATATTGCATCTTACTATAATCAAGTAAGATGCATTTTATACGTTAACAATTTTTTGTAGTTTTTTATTTGTTTAAAAAAAAAATTGACTTATACTTAAAAGAAAGTAAAATTAAAATAATAAAAAATAGGTGAAATGGCCGAGTGGTTTAAGGCGCTCCCCTGCTAAGGGAGTATGCAGAAAAACTCTGCATCGAGGGTTCAAATCCCTCTTTCACCGGCGGAAAATTGCATCCGTAGCTCAGTTGGATAGAGCACTCGGCTACGAACCGAGAGGTCGGAGGTTCGAATCCTTCCGGATGCAAAAATCTAACCAAGAATTTATTATCCTTGATAAAAACGTTTTTTAAAAAATTAAAAATTGAAACTTAGGAGAAAAAGTTGATAGAGGATATCTCAAAAAAAATTACTTGGCTAGAAAAAAATTCATCAATATTAAAAAATATTTGTCGGGGCATTGAACGAGAAACTCTAAGAATTAAAAAAAATGGAGATTTTTCAAATGATCCACACCCATATCAAATTGGTTCTGCATTAACTAACCCATGGATTACAACTGATTTTTCTGAAAATTTATTAGAATTTGTTACACCAAATACTAATAATATAAATGATTTATTAACATTTTTGAAAGATCTTCATTCTTTCGTAGCATATAAAAACCCAAAAGAATTCATGTGGCCTTTTAGTATTCCATATAACTATAAAAAATCAACAAAAATTCAAATAGCAAGGTATGGAACTTCAAACTACGGAGCATTAAAAAGTCTTTACAGGAAAGGTTTGAAAACAAGATATGGTGATTTAAAAAATACTATTGCAGGCATACATTACAATTTTTCATTACCAATAACATTTTGGGAAACAACAAACAAAAATAACATAGATAATATCTCATCAGGTTATTTAAATTTAATTCGTAATTACTATAGATTTGGATGGATTATTCCATACTTATTTGGATCATCCCCTGCAATATTAGAACATTTCTTACAAAATAAAGAATATAAATTTCAAAAAAATAAAGAAGGTATATTATATTTACCTTGGTCAACCTCATTGAGGCTAAGTGATATAGGATATACAAGTACTTCTATTGAAAATCTAAATATCACATTTAATGATCTAGAGTCGTATATTCGATGTTTAAAAAAAGCAATGCAAACTCCATCTAAAAAATTTTCTAATTTAGGGTTAAAAAATAAACGTGGAGAATTTCAACAATTAAATACTAATATATTACAGTTAGAAAATGAGTTATATACGCAAATAAGACCTAAAAGACAAACTAATCATGGAGAATCACTTTTAGATGCTCTAAAAAATAGAGGAATCGAATATGTAGAAATACGTTCTTTAGATATCAATCCATTTTCATCAATTGGAATTAATAAAAATCAAATACTTTTATTGGATTTATTTTTAATTTGGTGTTCTTTAATAAATGCTCCTAAGGTAAAAAAAACAGATTTTTATTTTATTACGGAAAACTGGAAAAAAACTATTTTTGAAGGAAGAAAACCAAATCAAAAAATTTATGTGAATGCAAATAAACAGTATAAATTAAAACAAATTGGTAAAAGAATATTTCAAGATTTAAAAAAAATTGCTACTATTCTTGACGATCAACTAAAAAGTTCAGAATATCAAAAAGTATGTGATAAAAAAATACTTTTCTTTGAATATCCAGAATTAACTTATTCAGCTAAATTTTTAAAACTATTTATTGAAAATAACAAAACAAAACAAACAGGGTTAAATTTAGCTAAAATATATCACAATAAATTTATACATCAATTTTTTTATAATTCACATAAAAAAATTTTTGAAGACGAAGCTATGAATTCTCATCAAAAACAAATAGAAATAGAAAAAAATGAAAAATTATCTTTAAAAGATTATCTAAAAAAATAAATTTCTCCCATGCTGAATTAACATGGGAAATTATTAATAATTTAATATAATTATCCATGTTACTATTAAGATATCAACAGAAATGATTTTTCCGAAAATATATATATTAAATCTTATAAAATTTTTATCGAGATAATTCATCTACTTTATCTAACTTTTCCCATGGAAATTCTTCTCTTCCAAAATGTCCATATACAGATGTTTTAAGATAAATAGGTTGAAGTAAATTAAGCATTTTAATTAATCCGTATGGACGTAAATCAAAAATATCTCGTACTAAATTAATTAACGCTTTATTACTAAGTTTTCCAGTTCTAAATGTTTCAATCATAATAGAAGTAGGTTCCGCTATTCCAATAGCATATGACAATTGAATTTCACAGCGATCAGCTAAACCTGCTGCTACAATGTTTTTAGCTACGTATCTAGCCGCATATGCTGCAGATCGATCTACTTTAGATGGGTCTTTTCCAGAAAAAGCTCCTCCACCGTGTCTAGACATTCCACCATAGGTATCGACAATAATTTTTCGACCTGTTAAACCACAATCTCCCATTGGTCCTCCAATAACAAATCTTCCAGTAGGATTAATAAAAAATTTAGTATTTTTTGTTAACCATTTCTTTGGTAAAACTGGTTTAATAATTTCTTCCATAACAGCTTCTTTTAAAATATTTTGATTAATATTTTCTTTATGCTGAGTTGAAAAAACAACTGTATCAATTCCCATTATATTTCCATTTTTATATTTAAATGTTACTTGGCTTTTAGCATCAGGTCTTAACCAAGATAAAATATTTTTTTTTCTTAATTCAGATTGTTTTTTAACTAATAAATGTGCATAAGTAATTGGAGCAGGCATGAACACTTCCGTTTCATTAGTAGCATAACCAAAAATAATACCTTGGTCTCCAGCACCTTGTTTTAAAGGATCAGAGTGATCAATCCCTTGATTAATATCAGGTGATTGTTTACCTATAGCGCTTAATATAGCACAAGAATTAGCATCAAAACCTGTTTCCGAATTAATATAACCAATATTATTAATAGTATTTCGAGTAATTTCTTCAACATCTACCCAAGCAGTCGTTGTAATTTCACCTCCAATTAAAACCATTCCTGTTTTAACATAAGTTTCACAAGCAACTCTTGCTTTGACATCTTGTCTAATAATTTCATCTAGTAAAGCATCAGAAATTTGATCTGCAATTTTATCTGGATGACCTTCTGAAACTGATTCTGATGTAAATAGGTATTCATTCATTATATTTTAGATTCCTTTTAATTAAATAATTTAGTATTTTTAAACAAAACACTTTTTTTCAAATATATGTTAATATATATTTTAAATATTTTTATCTGAAATAACACTCAAATAAAATATTCTTAAAATAAAAAATAAACAATAACAATTTAATGTAACTTTTAATATAAAATGATTAAAAAAATATTTCTTATCTTAATTAGTATGTTTTTTTTTTAATTATTATTAAGAAAAATGACATAAAAAAAAATAATATAAAAAATTTTTATCAAGCTAAAATTTTAGCGATTAAAATACATAAAAACGCCCCTGGAACATTCTATTGCGGATGTAAAATTATTTGGAATAATAAAAAAGGTATTCCTAACTTATCATCATGTGGATATAAAATCCGTAAAAATAAAAATCGAGCAATGAGAATTGAATGGGAACATGTTGTTCCAGCATGGAAATTTGGACATCAAAAAAAATGTTGGAAAAAAGGAGGTAGAAAAAAATGCATTAAAGATAGAAACTATCAAAATATTGAATTTGATTTGCATAACTTACAGCCTTCTATTGGGGAAATCAACGCAGATCGTTCTAATTTTATGTATAGTGAATTTAGCAGCGATATTAAACAATATGGAAAATGTAGCGTGAAAATAGATTTCAAAAAGAAATTAGTAGAACCACCTAAAAAAGCTCGTGGTGCAATAGCTAGAACTTATTTTTATATGAGTGAAATATATAATATTAAATTATCTGCGAAAGAAAAAAAACTATTTATAAAATGGAACAATACCTTTCCAGTCACTAAATGGGAATGTATAAGAGAAAATTTAATATTTAAAGTACAAGGTAATCATAATAATTATGTTTATAAAAAATGTCACAAATAAAGAGTGATTCTTTTAAAAAATGAAAAATCGAATTCCACGTATTTATATTAATAAAGATTTAAAAATTCATGAAAAAGTGATATTAAATGTATCTAATACGCATTATATCATCAAAGTATTACGTATGAATATTCAAGAGAAATTAGAAATATTTAATGATACAAATTATGTTTTTTTATCTAAAATTATCGAAATTAAAAAAAAAATAGCAACTATTTTAGTATTAGAAAAAGAAAAAAAAAATATTGAATCTTTATTATTAATTCATCTAGGATTAGCTATTTCAAAAAATGAAAAAATGAATTTTGCTATTCAAAAGTCTGTTGAATTAGGTGTTCATATGATTACGCCGATACTGTCAAAATATTGTAATATTAATAGAAATAAAAAAAATATTTTGAAAAAAAATATTTATTGGAAAAATATAATCATTTCCGCATGTCAACAATGTAAACGTAATATTATTCCTAAAATTAATAATGCAGAAGATATTAATATATGGTGTACAAAATCAAATACAAATGAAATAAAAATTGTTTTAGATCCGAGATCTTCAACTAATGTTAATCAATTACCAAAAAATATTAATTGTATACGATTATTAATTGGTTCTGAAGGTGGGTTTTCATCATTAGAAATGGAAAAAATTATTAAACATAAATTTATCCAAGTAAAATTAGGACCAAGAATTTTAAGAACAGAAACAGCTGCAATTGCAGCAGTCACTGCTTTACAAATGAAATTTGGTGATTTATCCAATTAATCACATAAAAAAATTTAATAAAAACTATTAATTAATAATATATCAAAAAAATACTTGATATGTAAAAAATCTATTTTTCTATAATTTTTACGTTATCTTTAGTACCCATTAATATTATATCTGCTCCTCTTAAAGCAAATAAACCAACAGTAACAACTCCTGGTAATAAACTAATCTTTTTTTCTATAGCAATAGGATCGTAAATATTTAAATTATATATATCTATAATTATGTTACCATGTTCTGTAATAACATTTTTTCTAACTTTAGGCTTTCCGCCTAATTTAATTATTTCATTTAAAATAAATGATAAAGCTATAGGAAGAATTTCAATAGGTAGTGGAAAAGATCCTAATATGTTTACTTTTTTTGTCTCATCTATAATACAAATAAACTTTTTAGCAATAGCCGCAATAATTTTTTCTTTAGTTAAAGCCGCGCCTCCACCTTTAATCATTTGCATATTGTTATTTATTTCATCAGCACTATCAATATAAACTTCTAACGAATTAAAGTCGTTTAAATGTAAAATATTATTAATTCCGTTATTTTTTAATAAATTTGTTGAAGAAATTGAGCTAGAAACTACTCCGGATATTAAATGCTTTATTGTACTTAAAGCTTCAATAAAATAAAAAACAGTACTTCCTGTTCCTATTCCAATAATAGTACCAGGAGAAATATAATCTAATGCAGCCCATGCTGCTTTTTTTTTAAATTCATTTAGATTCATAATAATAAAAACCTATTTTATTTTACATAAATATTCTAAAATAAAATGGAGAAATGTTCTGTAAAAATAAATATACTAGAAGCTATATCAAATAAAAACAGTTTTTATTTTATTTATAAAATTATTTTTATTGAAAAATTAAAAAGAATATATCAGATGGCTGGGGTACCTGGATTCGAACCAGGGATGCCGGTATCAAAAACCGGTGCCTTAACCACTTGGCTATACCCCAAAAAATCAGCAAAGGATAAACATGAAATATACGGGAGGCGAGATTTGAACTCGCATACCTTTCGGCGCCAGAACCTAAATCTGGTGCGTCTACCTATTTCGCCACTCCCGCATAAAATTTTACTAATTATAGTAGTAGCTACGACGGGATTTGAACCCATGACCCCAGCGTTATGAGTGCTGTGCTCTAACCAACTGAGCTACGTAGCCGTATTAAATATAATATAAATTATTATTTTAACATTTTTGAAATAATTATTTTTTTTATTCTATAATAAATAAAATAGATTATCAATATAATTAATGAATTTATCAATATTTTTATATTAAAAAAAATATTAATATTTGCTTTTAAGTGTATGTTAAACAAATTACATTGTAGGAAAAAATGAATAATAAAAATAATAAATATAATAATAACTTTATTTATAATATTGTTAAACAAGATTTAAAAGAAAATAAATGCTTGTTATTACATACTCGTTTCCCTCCAGAACCAAATGGTTATCTTCATATTGGACATGCTAAATCAATATATTTAAATTTTGAACTTGCAAATTTATACAATGGATATTGTAATCTTCGTTTTGATGATACCAACCCCATTAAAGAAAATATTAAATACATTAATTCTATTAAAAATGATATTAAGTGGTTAGGTTATCAATGGAATAAAAAAATTCATTATTCTTCTGAATATTTTTTACAATTATATAGATATGCAGAAGAACTAATTAAAAAAGATTTAGCTTATGTAGATCAATTAACAAAAGAACAAATACGTAAATATAGGGGTACATTAATTACTGCAGGTACAAATAGTCCTTATAGAAACAGAAATATTGAAGAAAATTTAAAATTATTTGAAAAAATGAAAAAAGGACATTTTAATGAAGGAGAAGCGTGTTTACGTGCTAAAATTGACATGAGTTCTCCATATATTATTATGCGCGATCCTGTTTTATATCGAATTATTTATAAAAAACACCATCAAACAAACAATCAATGGTGTATTTATCCTATGTATGATTTTGCACATTGTATTTCTGATTCAATAGAAGGTATTACACATTCCTTTTGTACTTTAGAATTTCAAGATAATAAACGTTTATATAATTGGATTTTAGAAAACACTAGTGTTTCACATTACCCTAAACAATATGAATTTGCTAGATTGAATTTAAAATATTCAATTTTATCAAAAAGAAAAATAAAAATACTTATTGAAAAAAAAATAATTAATAATTGGGATGACCCTAGAATACAAACTATTTCTGGGTTAAGAAGAAAAGGATATACGCCATCTTCTATTCGAGAGTTTTGCAAAAAAATTGGTATAACTAAACAAAATAATTTAATAGAGTTTTCTATGTTAGAATATTGCATTAGAAGCGAACTAAATGCTAAAGCTATACGCACAATGGCTGTATTAGATCCGATAAAGTTATATTTATATAACATTGATGATAATTATCAAGAAATTTTTACTGTTCCTAATCATCCTAAAAAGCCAGAATTAGGTACTCATGAAATTATTTTTACTAATACAATATATATTGAAAAAGAAGATTTTAAAGAAAAATATGAAAAAAATTATAAAAGATTAAAAATTGGATCAGAGATACGTTTAAGATATGCATATATAATTAAAGCAGAAAAAATAGAAAAAGATATAAATGGAAATATTACACAAATAATATGCTTTTGCGATCTTAATACATTAGGAAAAAAACCAATTAACAGAAAAAATCCAGCAGTCATTCATTGGATTTCAGTAAAAAACTCACATATATCCGAATTTAGATTATATGAAAAATTATTTAATATACATAATCCAGAGCAAGAAAAAAACTTTTTGTCTTTTTTAAATCCTAACTCAATGATTGTTAAAAATGGTTTTATTGAAAAAAAAATAAATGAAAAAATACAAACAAAAATAAATAACATTGAAATAAAAAACAAAAATTTATTTTTTCAATTTGAAAGAGTCGGATATTTTTGCGTAGATTTAGTTGATTCAAAAAAAAATAAATTAATTTTTAATAGAACTGTTAGTTTACGAGATACATGGAATAACAAAAAAGCAAAAAACAATTAATATAATTTTTTAAAATTATATACATAATTCAATGAATAAACTAATTTTGTTTATCACAATTAATTCAGTTAAAGATTTTAATCTTTAAATTACTTTTATTTTAACTAATATTTTTACATTTGGCATGACTAAAAATTATATTTTCATTACTGGTGGTGTTGTTTCATCTTTAGGAAAAGGTATTGCAGCAGCTTCTTTAGGGGCTATATTAGAAGCAAGAAATCTTAAAATAACAATTATGAAATTAGATCCATATATCAATGTGGATCCAGGAACTATGAGTCCTATTCAACATGGAGAGGTGTTTGTTACTGAAGATGGAGCTGAAACTGATTTAGATTTAGGACATTATGAAAGATTTATTCGAACAAAAATGACATATTTGAATAGTTTCACGACAGGTAGTATTTATTCTGAAGTATTAAGAAAAGAAAGAAGAGGAGATTATTTAGGTGCTACTATTCAAGTAATACCTCACATTACCAACGCTATTAAGGAAAGAATTATTTTATGCTCTAAAAACAGTGATGTTATTCTTGTAGAAATAGGTGGAACAGTTGGAGATATTGAATCTTTACCATTTTTAGAAGCGATTCGACAAATAGCAGTAGATATTGGTAGGAAAAATGTAATTTATATACACTTAACCCTTGTACCTTATATCGAAACAGCTGGAGAAATTAAAACTAAACCTACACAACATTCAGTAAAAGAACTGCTATCTATCGGAATACAACCAGATATTTTAATTTGTAGATCTCAAAAAGATATACCAATCAATGAAAGAAAAAAAATCGCACTTTTCTGTAATGTACCAGTTAACGCAGTAATATCATTAAAAGATGTTAATTCGATATATACAATTCCAAAATTGTTAAAAGATCAAAAATTGGACAATTATATTTGTAAATATTTTAAATTGAATGTTCCTGAAGCTAATTTAAAAGAATGGGAAAAAGTTATCTATGAAGAAAAACATTCTAATAATACGATTATTATCGGTATAATTGGAAAATATGTTAAATTACCAGATGCATATAAATCAGTTATAGAAGCACTGAAACATGCAGGTTTAAAAAATAAAATTAAAGTAAATATAAAATTAATTAATTCCCAAGAAATAGAAAATAAAAATTTTCAATGTTTGAAAAATCTTAATGGTATTTTAATACCTGGTGGTTTTGGAGATCGAGGTGTAATAGGTAAACTATTATCAGTAAAATATGCTCGAGAAAATAATATTCCATATTTTGGAATATGTTTAGGAATGCAAATAGCAATTATAGAATTTGCACAAAATGTCATAGGAATTAAAGATGCAAATTCTACAGAATTTGATCCTAAATGCAAATTTCCTGTAATTGATTTAATTAAAAAACAAAGTGATAATATAAAATATATTATCAATAACCCTAATTTGGGAGGTACTATGAGATTAGGTAGTCAACCTTGTAAATTAACTTTTAATAGTTTATCTCGAAAGTTATATAAAAAAGATATTATTTTAGAACGACATCGCCATCGTTATGAGGTAAATAATATTTTATTAAAAAAAATTGAAAAATTTGGATTAAAAATTACAGGAAGATCAGAAAACAATAACGTTGTTGAAATTATAGAAATATCTAATCATCCATGGTTTCTTGGTTGCCAGTTTCATCCGGAATTTACTTCTACACCACGTGATGGACATCCATTATTTATAGGATTTATAAAATCAGCAGAACAATATAAAAATCAACATAATAAATACATGAAGGCAAAAAATGTCTAAAATAATAAACATAATAGGTCGAGAAATTATAGATTCTCGGGGTCATCCTACAGTAGAGGCTGAAGTACATCTTGAAAGCGGTTCATTAGGTTTAGCATCTGCACCTTCTGGTGCTTCCACCGGATCTTTTGAAGCTTTAGAATTACGTGATAAAGACGAAAATCGTTTTATGGGTAAAGGCGTACTTAAAGCAGTTGAGTTCATTAATAATGATATTCGAAACGCTTTAATCAATAAAAATTCTTACGATCAAAACTGTATTGATCAAATTATGATTGATCTTGATGGCACTAAAAATAAATCTAAATTAGGTTCTAATGCTATCTTATCTGTATCTTTAGCTGTAGCAAAAGCAGCTGCATCTTCTAAAAGAATACCTTTATATCAACATATAGCAGATTTAAACAATTCAACAAGCACCTATTCCATGCCGCTTCCAATGATTAATATTATTAATGGTGGAAAGCATGCAAATAATAATATTGATCTTCAAGAATTTATGATACAACCTATTGGTGCAAAATCAATTAAAGAAGCAATACGTATGGGCTCAGAAATATTTCATGCATTAGGTAATTTGCTTAAAGATAAAAACATTAGCACAACAGTAGGTGATGAAGGTGGATATGCTCCTAATTTAAAATCTAATGAAGAAGCTTTAAATATGATTCAAGATGCAGTAAATAAAACTAAATATCAATTAGGAAAAGACATTGTATTGGCTATAGATTGCGCTGCTTCTGAATTATATAATGCAAGTAATAAAAAATATCAATTTAAGGGAGAAAAACAAGAATTTAATTCAGTAGAATTAACTCATTATTTACAAAAATTATGCAAAAAATATCCTATTGTTTCTATCGAAGATGGTCAAAATGAATCTGATTGGGAAGGTTTTTTATATCAAACTAAAATTTTAGGAAATACTATACAATTAGTAGGGGACGATTTATTTGCTACAAACGTAGAACTTTTAGAAAAAGGAATTAAAAAAAGAATTGGAAATGCTATTTTAATAAAATTAAACCAAATTGGTACATTAACTGAAACAATCAAAACTATAAAAATGGCTAAAAAATTTAACTATGGTACTATTATTTCTCATCGTTCCGGTGAAACTGAAGATGCTACAATAGCAGATTTAGCAGTAGGAACAGCATCTGGACAAATTAAAACAGGATCTATATGTCGTTCAGATCGAACATCAAAATATAACCAACTAATAAGAATTGAAGAACATTTAGGTATAAAAAATGTTCCTTTTTATGGCTTGAAAGAAGTAAAATCATCTTTTTCAAAATTATAATTTTTAAAGAGAATCAGGTATTTAAAAATAAATATACCTGTTTCTCATTTATTGAATAGAGCTTTAATAATTAATTTATGGATATAAATACCATGCATTATCCAATTAACGAAATTTTTCAAACCATACAAGGTGAAGGATATTATACTGGTACACCATCAATTTTTATTAGACTACAAGGGTGTCCAGTACATTGTCACTGGTGTGATACTAAATATACATGGATTTGTTCTGATAAAGACAATGTTTCTATAAAAGAAGTGATTAACAAAAACAAAGCTAATAAAAAATGGAGTTTGATAAATGTAAAAGACATATTAAAAATTTTAAAAAAGTGGACTGCTAAACATGTAGTTATAAGTGGAGGCGAACCATGCTTATATAATCTTTCGCATATAACAAGAACATTAGAAACAGAAGGTTATCGATGTCAAATAGAAACTAGTGGTATACAAAATATTATATGTTCTTTTAATACTTGGATTACTCTTTCTCCCAAACAAAATATAAAACCATTAAATCAATCTATAATACGTTCTAATGAAATAAAATTTCCTATTTTCAAAAAAGAAGATTTATTATATGTAAATAATATTTTATTAAATATAAAAGATAAAAAAAAACGTATTATTTCCTTGCAACCTGTTAGTCAAAATCAAGAAGCGTTAAATATATGTATCAGTGCATGTATCAAAAATAATTGGAAACTATCAGTACAATTGCATAAATATCTTAACGTACAATAAAATTTTTATTGTTTTAAAATCCTTTATAAATACATCCAGATGTACACGTTTCTTTAATTATAACAGCACTTAATATTAATAAATTCGGTTTTAAACGATCCCAAATCCATTTTGCTAAAACTTCACTTGTAGGATTTTCTAATCCTTTAATATTGTTAAGAAAATAATGATCTAGTTGCTTATAAATAGGTTGAAATAATAATTTTATATCATTAAAATCTATTATCCAACCTTTTTCTTTATCAATTTGACCCTTCAGTTTTAATCGGACGAAAAAAGAGTGACCATGTAATCTTCTGCATTTATGTTCTTTAGGAAGATTTGGTAAATAATGTGCAGCTTCGAATTGAAAGTCTTTAAATATAGTAGTATTTGTCATATTTTATATATCTTATAAAACTAATTAAATTATTAATGTTTTTTTAATTTTATCTTAGGAAACAAATTTAATAAATTAACTGGATTTCCTTTAAATCTTATTTCAAAATACAATTTGGTTACACCATCTTTTAAATCTCCTATAGTGGATATTTTTTGATACGCATATACTTGTTCATTTAATTTAACAAAAATCTTTTTATTCAATCCATATATGCTTAAATAATCATTATTATGTTGAATGATAATTAATTTACCATAATTTTTAAAAACATCATTGATATAAATTACTTTTCCTTTATCAGCAGCAAAAACTGTTTGTCCTTCTATACCTTCTATTTCAATGCCTTCGTCGTCAGTAGAATAATTATAAAAAAATTGCATATTAGAATTTTTTATAGGCCAGTACCAATTTTTAGAAAAAATATTTTTTTCTGTAATATAGTTTTTATTGTAAAAAAAACATATTTCAGTTAATGAAGTATCTTTATTTAAGATATCCATGATATTGGATTTTTTATTAAAAAAGCTTGTATATAAAATATGTTTTTTATATTTATTATTATAAATTATATAATTTATATTATTATTAATCATGGAAATATTATTTACTAATATTTTTTGACCGACTAATATTTTATAAGGTTTATGAAAATTATTATATTTTAATAATGTATTAAAATTTAATTGAAGACGTTTTGAAATAGAATATAGAGTATCATTTTTTTTAACAATATAAAATATACTAAAATTGTTATTTTTTAAAAAACCAATACAATTTTTATTTTGAATCATAACTAAATGTTTTTTAGAGTCTTGTTTATTTATCTTTAAAAATGAAAAACATTCTTTTTTTATATTTTTTTTTTAAACTATTTTTGATATATAAAATTTTTTTACAATTGAAGCAAAAATTTTCTTTTTGTATTGATATGTGATTTGAAAACGTATATTTATTATAAAAAAATAATATAAAAATTGATAAAAATAATTTATTTTTAAAAAAATTAACTTTCATTAAATTACACCATTTGGTTATATAAATAATATATTTTGATAAAATATTATTGTATATAAAATACAACTAAAACACATTTAATAAATAGCACTTTTAATAAAATTATTTCAAATAAAATATTCTATTTATGTTTTAAAAGCATCACAATAGATTGACATGCGATTCCTTCTTTTCTTCCAATACATCCTATTTGCTTAGAAGTAGTTGATTTAATACTAATATTATTTATTTTAGTATTTAAATCAATTGCTAAATTAGACTTCATCAAAAAGATGTAAGATAACATCTTAGGAGTTTCTGCAATAATAGTAATATCTATATTAGATATATAATAATTTTTTAAATAAATTTTTTTCCAAATTTTTTTTAATAAAATTCTACTATCAATATTTTTATATTCTTTTTGACTACTTGGGAAAAACGTTCCAATATCCCCCATTGCAACTGCTCCTAATAATGCATCTATTAAAGAATGTATTAATACATCACCATTAGAATAAGCTATTAAACCTTCATGATTGGGAATATTTACACCTCCAATAATTAATGGCTTTAAGCCTCCAAAAGCATGTAAATCAAAACCATATCCAATTCTCATATTATAAAAACAACATCCTTCTAAATATTAAATAATTCTTTAAGATAAATTTTAGCAAAAACAAGATCTTCAGGAAAAGTAATTTTAATATTTTTATAACTACCTAAAACTATCAATGGATGATATCCGCAATATTCTAGTGCTGAAGACTCATCTGTTATATCAATGTTATCTTGAATAATTTTTTCTAAACAAAATCGTAATAAATGTATTGGGAATACTTGAGGAGTTAAAGCATGCCATAATCTTTCTCGAGAAATAGTATGCGATACTTTTTTATTTTCGTGCATAACATATTTTATAGTATCACACGTAGGTCGAGCTAAAATACCACCTATTGTATTTTTTCCAATAATAGAAATTAATCTCTCTAAATCTTTATAACTTAAACAAGGTCGAACAGCATCATGTACTATCACCCAATGCGCATTGGTAGGTACAATTAATCCTGATAAAACTGAATGAATTCTTTTTTTACCCCCAATTACAGATGTAATTCGTATATTAGATGCGATAGATAATGTATGAAAATAATTATCTTGTTTATGCAAACTAACAACAATATGAGCTATGCTAGGATGTGATAATAATGTTGTTAAGGTATATTCAAGAATAGTACGATTTTTAATTTTTATATATTGTTTTGGAGTATCTAATAGCATTCTTCTACCAATTCCTGCAGCTGGAACAACAGCTAAGATTGTAGGTTTGCAACTATTCTGAAATATCATTTTATACCTAATATTTTACATTTTAAAATATAATTTTATAAAAATAAAAAATTTTAATCTTTAATTTTATCATTTAAATCTTGAATTTCTAGTAATAATTTATTATTTTCTATTTCAAGATTCTTATTTATTTTTTTTTGAATTATAATTTTTTTATAAATTTTAATATAATCTAAAACACCATTTTTCCCAATCCAAAGAGAATATTGCAACCAAAAAAATAATAATAGTAAAAATACTTTTAATATTCTCATATCATAACTCTAAATAATTTTATTTTAATATTCAAATAATTTATGAGTATATGGAAAAAATATAATATGATTTTCATATAACTTTGTAATTAATTTTTTGATATTTTCTTTTATTGGGATTGTTCCGTCTAAATAAATATCAGGATGTTCTGGGATTTCGTATAAAGAATTTATACCAGTAAAATTTAATATTTCATTAGAACGAGATTTTTTATATAATCCCTTAGGATCACGTTTTTCACATATATTAAGAGGAGTGTCAACAAAAACCTCTAAAAAGTTATCTTTTCCTAAAATATTAGAAGCCATTAATCTTTGTTTTTTATATGGGGAAATAACAGATACTAAAACCATAATATTTGCATCTAACATTAGTTTAGCTACTTCTGAAATACGTCGAATATTTTCATTTCGATCAATAGAACAAAAAGTTAAATCTGAACATAATCCAGATCTAACATTATCTCCATCTAATACATAGGTATAAATATTATTTTTAAATAATATTTTTTCTAATATATTAGAAATAGTAGATTTTCCTGATCCAGATAATCCTGTAAACCATATCACTTTAGATGCATAACCATTTTTTCTTTCTCGCTTTGTGCGAGTTATTTCATATTTTTGAAAAATAATATTTTTTTTAAAACTATTATTCATATTAATAAAAACCTATCATTTATTTGTTTATTTTCCAATGTGGAAAATATTTTAAAATTAAATTATATAAATCCAATTCAAAATCTTTGATTTTATTTTTAAAAATAATATTTTTATCATTTAATAATTTTTTTATCATACCTGCTCCTACAGTAGTGTTTGTTAAAAAATCAATAAAAATTAAATTACCTGTAAATTTGTTTTTTTCATAATCATCAAATAACATAGGCTCACTGAATATTAGTTTAACTCTACCAATACTGTTTAATTGTAATGCATCACATTTATTTTTCACTAAAGTGTTAACATTAATCTGAAATAAAATTTCTTTAACATAAGCACGTGTTTTTTTACCTGATAATTTGACATTATATGACTCGCCTATTTTTAAAGGATCATTAGACATCCAAACCACATTAACAATCGCTTCCTGAGAAGGTTGCAAACTAGAATCGACATTTACAAAAAAATCACCACGACTAATATCTATTTCGTCTTTTAAAACTAATGTAATTGATTGTCCAACATTTGCTATTTTTAAATCTTGATTAGACATTAAGATGCGAGAAATAGATGAAGTTATGTTAATAGGTAATATTTTTATTAATTGACCTACTGCAATCGTTCCAGAAAATAGAGTACCTGAATAACCCCGAAAATTTGCATTGGGACGATTTACATATTGAACTGGAAATCTTATTTCTTTTGAACAAAGATTATCTTTAATTTCTATTGTTTCTAGCAAACTTAATAATGTCTCACTTCTATACCAAGACATTAATTTACTTGCAAAAACAATATTTTCACCTGTTAAAGCAGATATAGGAATAAAAAAAATTTTTAAATTTTTAGGAAGTTTTCGAGCAAATATAAGAAAATTTTTTTTTATACTCAAAAATATTTTTTCATTATAATCAACTAAATCCATTTTATTGACAGCAACTACTAAATATTTTATTCCAAGTAACGAAGATATAAAACTATGTCGATAAGTTTGTTCTGATAAACCTTTTTTAACATCAACTAAAATAATAGATAAATCACAAGTAGATGCGCCTGTAACCATATTCCGCGTATATTGTTCATGACCTGGTGTATCTGCTATGATGAATTTACGTTTATCAGTTGAAAAATAACGATATGCTACATCAATTGTTATACCTTGTTCTCGTTCTGATTGTAATCCGTCGACTATAAGAGCAAGATCAATATCTTCACCTTGTGTTCCATGACGTTTACTATCTTTTTTTAAAGAAGATAATTGGTCATCATAAATTTGCTTGGTATCATGTAATAAACGTCCAATTAATGTACTTTTACCATCATCTACACTACCACATGTTAAAAATTTTAATAAAGTTTTTTTCTCATTTAAATATATCCAGTTTTGAAAATTATCTAATAAGTTGATATTGTTTATATTAACATTAGTATTCATTTTTTAAATTTCACCTATATTAAATATGTTTTTAAAAATAACCTTGTCTTTTTTTAGATTCCATGGAATTTTTTTGATCATAATCAATAGATCGACCTATTCGTTCGCTAGTTTTAGTGGTTATTGTTTCTGTAATAACATCTTGAAGAGTTTTAGCGGTTGATTCAATTGCACTAGTTAAAGGCCAGCATCCTAATGTTCTAAATCGAACCATTTTATAAGTAATTTTTTCGTTTTCATTAATTTTAATACGTTCATCATTCACTACTAAAAGAATATTATTTCTTTTTACAACTGGTCGCATAGCTGCAAAGTATAAAGGGACAATTTCAATTTTTTCTAAAAAAATATATTGCCAAATGTCTAATTCAGTCCAATTTGATAATGGAAAAACACGAATATTTTCTCCTTTATTGATTTGGCTATTATAATTCCACCATAATTCTGGACGTTGTTTTTTTGGATCCCATTGATGAAAAGAATCACGAAACGAATAAATTCGCTCTTTAGAACGAGATTTTTCTTCATCTCTTCTAGCCCCTCCAAAAGCAGCATCAAAATGATATTTATTTAATGCATCTTTTAATCCCTCTGTTTTCATTATATCGGTATATTTCGAATTATTATCTTGAAATGGGTTTAATCCTAATAACTTTCCTCTCGGATTATAATGTATAATTAATTCTAGGTGATTATTTTTAGCAATATTATCTCTAAATGTATACATTTCTTTAAACTTCCATCCAGTATCCACATGTAAAAGTGGAAATGGTAAACGTCCCGGATAAAAAGCTTTTTTTGCAAGATGTAACATAACAGAAGAATCTTTACCAATAGAATAAAGCATTACAGGATTTTCAAATTCTGCTATTACTTCTCTCATTATGTAAATACTTTCTGATTCTAGTTGACCTAGATGAGTAGTATTTTTTTTAAACATTTGATTTCCTCGTATTTTACTATTTAAAAGATAGTTTCAGTATTGTTTAAATTAGTAAGATCTTTAAACCACGCTAGTTTTTGATGTAATAAAACTACTTGTCCAATGATTAGTAAAGATGGACTTATAGTAAGTTTGAATAGTTTGTTAATTTCATCTAAGCGTCCTATAATAACTTTTTGATTTATAGTAGTACTTTGACTAATAATTGCTATTGGAGTAGATCGTAAACGACCATATAAAATAAGTTTCTCAGAAATTTCTAAAGCATTTAAACTTCCCATATAAACTACTAATGTATAAGAAGGATCGCATAGTATAGACCAATTATTAGCAGTATTATTAACACATTTATGACCTGTAATAAATATTACTCCTTGAGCATAATTACGATGTGTTAATGGTATACCAGAATAAGCAGATGCACCAATTCCAGAAGTAATTCCGGGAACAACTTGAAAATTAATATTTGCATTTTTTGCAGCTTCTAATTCTTCACCTCCGCGACCAAATATAAAAGAATCTCCTCCTTTTAAACGAACTACTTTTTTACCTTGATTAGCTAAAAAAATTAACAATTTTATAATTTTTTCTTGAGTAATATTTTTTAATCCAGCACGTTTTCCAACATAAATACATTTTGCATCTCTTCGAATCAAATTTAATATCTCTTGAGAAACTAAATTATCATATAAAACTACATCTGCTTCCTGCATTACCTGTAAAGCTCTTAAAGTTAATAAATCACTATTTCCAGGGCCAGCGCCAACTAAAATAATTTCTCCTATTAATACATTCGGTTTTTTAATAATACTTTCTAAAAAAGAAACTGCTTTTTTCTCTTTTCCATTAATAATATATTGAACAAAAATACTATTGAATAATTTTTCCCAAAAACGTTTTCTCTCTAATAAATTAGAAAATTGTTTTTTAACTATTGATCTCCAACATCCAGCAATTTTAGCAACATTACCTAATCGTATTGGAAGTATTGATTCAATTTTTTTACGTAATAACCGAAGTAACACTGGTGCTGTTCCACCTGAAGACATAGCTATTATTATAGGAGAACGATCAATAATAGAAGGAAAAATAAAAGAACATTTTGATTGATCATCTACTACATTAACTAACATTTTTAATTTATTACATTTTTTAAAAATTGTTTGATTTAACTCAGTATTACTAGTAGCTGCTATTACTAAAAAAATATTTTTTAAATAAGATATTTGAAATTCTTTAGATAGCCAAAATACTTTTTTTTGTACTAATAAAGATCTAATTTCTGAACACATATCTTTTGCAATGATATTAACTACAGCATGTGCACGTAATAATAATTTAATTTTGTTGAAAGCAACTTCACCAGCACCTACTACTAATATATTTTTGTATTTTAAATCTAAAAAAACAGGTAAATAGTCCATGTTAAACCTATAAATATAATAAAAAATTTATATTAATTGTAAAAGAATAATTGTTAATTATCTCTTTAAAAATATAAACATTAATATTTCATAAATACTTAAAAAGTATTTGAAATATTAATGCATAAAATTAAATATTTTAAATTTTAGTCTTTGTTATTATGCAATCCACATTCACGTTTTAAACCAAAAAATCGTGTTTCTTCTTCAAGCATACCAGGTGTATATTTTTTAGTAGTATGTACATCTCCTACAGATATATAACCTTCTTCTAATAAAGGATGATTATCTAAATTATTGTTTTTTATATATTCATAGATTTTATGATTAGACCAATCCAAGATTGGAAAAATTTTAAAAACTCCGTTTTGAATAGAAACGTATGGCAAATTACTTCTACTTTTAGACTGTTCTCGACGTAACCCTGAAAACCATGTTTGGACTGATAATTTTTTTAACGCTAGATTCATGGGTTCTATTTTGTTAATTTTATTGTATAAGTCAATACCTTTTAATCCTTGTTTCCATAACTTTCCGTATCTTGCTTCTTGCCATGCCGGTGAAATATTTGAGCGAAAAACTTGTAAATTTAAATTTAATTTCTTTTGAATTAAATCAATAAAATGATATGTTTGAGGAAACAAATATCCTGTATCAATTAATACAATCGGAATATTTGGTTTTTGTTTAACTACGAGATGTAATAAAACAACTGATTGAATACCAAAACTAGATGACATTATATGTATACCAGGTAACTTTTTAAATGCCCAAGATATACGTTTTTCTGCTGAATATTGTGATATTAACATATTACATTTAGACAAAAATTCTTTTTTTTTTTCAAAATTTAGCAGATTGATATTTTTATGATCAAAATAAGACATTTTTTCTCGCTATTAATTCCAGAAATCATGAATAGGATTGATAACTTCTTTTACAATTTTTTTTCTAATAACAAAATCACCGAAATCTTCATTTGCTTTACGGTATATAGACCAATTTTTTATTAAAAAATCTAAATGAACTAAAATTTCTTTTTCTGTAATATTTTCTTTGTATATCTTAGGAATTCTATTTCCTATTCTATTACCACCTATATATAAGTTATATCTACCTATAGATTTTCCAATCAAACCAATTTCTGCTAGTAAAGATCGCCCACAACCATTAGGACATCCTGAAACACGTAAAATAATTATTTCTTTTTCCATCTTATACTTTAACATGATATTTTCTACTTCAGTGATGAAGTTAGACAGCATGCGTTCAGCTTCTGCCATTGCTAAAGGACAAGTAGGAAAAGATACGCATGCCATAGAATTTTCACGTAATTTACTGGTATTTTTAATTAACCCATAAGATAGAGCAATTTTTTCAATTTGATTTTTATTTTCACTTAATATTTCTGAAACAATTATATTCTGATTAGATGTTAGTCTAAAATTCCCTTTATGAACAGTTGCGATTTTTAACAATCCTGATTTTAACAATTGATTATCATTATCATATATACGTCCATTCTGGACGAATATTGTTAAACTCCAATTACCATTGATATCTTTTTTCCATCCTATTTTATCTCCTCTAGTATCAAAAAAATACGAACGAATAGGTTCAAAAGTTATATTGGATCTTTTTTCCACTTCTTTTTTAAATAAATTTAACCCCATGTTTTCTATAGTATATCTAGTTTTTGCATTTTTACGATTACTTCGATTTCCCCAATCTCTTTGTGTTGTAACTATTGACTTAGCAACAGACAAAGTTTTATCAAGAGTAATGTAACCTAATTCCAAAGCAAGAAAAGGCCAAGTTTGTTTATTTCCATGAGTAATTGATAAACCTCCTCCTATTAATACATTAAAACCTATTATTTTTTTATTTTCTATAATAGCTATAAAATTCATATCATTTGCATATAAATCTACATCGTTATGAGGAGGTATAACTACTGTTGTTTTGAATTTTCTTGGTAAATAAGTTTTTCCAAGAATCGGCTCATGATCAGTACTAAGAATTTTTTTTTGATTTAACCAAATTTCCGCGTATGCTTTTGTATGAGGTAATAAAAAATTAGAAATTTTTTGAGCCCATTCATAACATTCTTGGTGAACTTCAGATTGCATGGGATCAGATGTACAAAGTACATTTCTATTAACATCATTTGCCGTTGCTAAAGAATCTAAACCTATTTTATGTAATATTTGATGAACACTTTTTAAGTTTTTTTTTAGAATTCCATGTAATTGGAAAGTTTGACGATTAGTTAATCGAATTGTTTTATAGAATGTATTTTTACTAGCAAATGAGTCAATTTTTATCCATTGTTTAGATGATATAACTCCACCAGGTAGTCTACAACGCAACATCATTGCATAACGAGGTTCTAATTTCTGTTGATTACGTTCTATTCTAAGATCACGATCATCTTGTTGATACATACCATGGAATCGAATTAATGAGAAGTTATCCCCACTAAAACCATTAGTAGTCTCATTCTTTAAATCATCAACAATAGTTCCTCGAAGATAATTGCTGTTTTCTTTAATATACTCTTCTTTAGTAAGATTTAAAGATGATTTTTTAAAATTTTTTATCATTAATAAACATCTCTTTGATAACGTTTTTTTAAACGTAAATTATTTAAAAATTCATTTGAATGTTCTATATTCATATTGCCATTTTCACTAATAATATCTAATAATGCTGCTTCAACATCTTTTGCCATTTTAGACGCATTACCACATATATATATATGTGCATTTTCTTCTATCCAATTCCATATTTCTTTTCCATACTCTCTTATTTTATCTTGTATATATATTTTTTTTTCTTGATCTCTCGACCATGCTAAGGTCATTTTAGTAAGCAGCCCTTTGTTTAAATATTTTTGCCATTCTATTTGATATAAAAAATCTTCAGTAAAATTAGGGTTTCCAAAAAAAATCCAATTTTTTCCAGTAGCATTATCATTATCTCGTTGCTGTATAAATGATCGGTATGGAGCTATTCCTGTTCCTGATCCAATCATAATAATTGGTGCTCGTGTATCTTGAGGTAATCGAAAATTATTATTTTGCTCAATAAAAATTTTTACTGGATCATCAATGTTTAATAATTCTGATAAGTAACCTGATGCCCCACCTAAATGTATATACCCAGATATAATTTTTTTTACAACACTAACTGTAATATGAATTTCATCGTGAGTTTCATTTTGCGATGAAGAGATAGAGTATAATCTAGGAGTTAAAGGTCGAAGAATATTAATAAACATTTGAGAAGAAATTTTCTGAGGATAATCACTAATCATATTGATTAAAGGAGTTTGTTTTACGTAATTTTCTAATTTTTTATCATTTAACATTATTTCTTTTAAAAATTTATTTTGTGTAATATCTGCATATTTTTTTACGATATTTTTGGTATTATTAGTTAATTCAAAATAATTTTTTAAAGCATCAGTAATACTTATATTTTTATTTTTAATATTAACTACGTCAGATGTTTTTATAGATAATAATTGTAATAATTTTTCTACTAAATCATTATTATTTTGATACCATACTCCTAATGCATCTCCAGGTGTATATTTAATATTTAAGTCAGTGATATCTAATTCAATATGACGTACATCTTTCGTTGAATTTCGACCCGTGATTTTTTGATTAGTTAGTATGTGAGATATGGCGGGATTATATTTTGTATACATACTAATTTTATCGGAAAAATAATCTTGTTTCAAAGGACTAGAAGAGCAAGAAGCAATATCTATTTTATCAATTAAAATTAATAATTCTTTAGACCATTGAACATAGTCGTCTTCATATTCAATATCAGCATCTAACCGATTAAGTAAATTTTTACCACCTAATTCATTAATTCTTTTATCAAAATCTTTTCCAGCTTGACAGAATAAATTATAAGAACTATCTCCTAATGCAAATACACTGTACTGAAGATCATATAGTTTAGGAGCTCTTTTTGACATAATAAATTTATATAAAGATAAAGCTTCTTCAGGAGGTTCTCCTTCACCTTGGGTAGAAATTATTAATATTAAAAATCTTTCATCTTTAATTTTTTTAAAATTATAATCAGCAGCGCTAACTAAATGAGTTTTTTTATTATTTTCATTCAAATACTTATTAAGACGCTCTGCAAGCATTCGAGCGTTACCAGTTTGAGAAGCTGATATAATTGTAATTGAATGATTATCTATTTTTTTTTTCTCTAAAGAGAAAATATTTTTTTTTGTTTTAAGATCAGAAGAATCTTGATAAGCTAAATGCCAAAAATAACCTGAAAGCCAAGCAAATTGAATATTAGAACATTCTTTTTCAAATTTTTTTAAAATATCTATTTGCTCTAAGCTGAATGGAAACATAGAGTCAAAAGGATTTGCATTCTTCATTATACTAAATACCTAAATTTCATTAAATTAAAATTAAAATAACTAATTTAATATAATTTACAGAAATTATTAATTTTTATCTACTAATAAAAAACTCACACCTTACAGATAAAAATAAAAATTATATTATTTTTATTTATATTTTTAAAAACTAAAAGATATTAATATGAAAATTTATTTCCTTTTTAATCTAATTAATTCAATTAATTTTAATTTTTACTGATATATTATGAAATTTAAATAATTAATGAACTGATATATAATTTATTTAATACTAGATTATAGAATTTATATAAAAGATTTGATTATATTAATACATAATTTTAAAAAAAATAAATTATAAAAACTTATAATATGATTATATTCAAGATTAAGATTATTGATAAATTATAATTTATTGATTTTTAGATATATAAAATAAATTATTTATCAGTGCTCTTACTAAAATAGTAAGAAATATAAAACTTTTAAAGTAAATATTGAATTTTGACATAAATAACTTTTTTTATGTTAAATATAGCGCGATAATTTTTATTTTTTAAATATTTTACTTTTAATACTGTATGAAATAGCATTATATTTAGCTAATTAAATAAAAAATTAAAATTATTACTAGTTAAATAAAAATAACTTTAAAATTTTGAAATAAATAACTTCGTCAAGACAGTATTTAATATCCTTTAAAGATTTAATATTTTTTAATAAAAAATAACTAAATATACTAAAAATATTTTTTATATTTTAATTATCTTATATTCCTATAAAATCTTATCTTTTGTTTAACACAGAAAATAGAGTATTATGCAGAAAATCAAATATTATTATTTTTTCTTCAAAATTTTTTAGGAATTTTAAGATGTTTACAAATGCTGAATTATAGAAATATCATTTTTTATATTAATTTCTTTTTAAATTAATTTTTCTAAAATTAAATAAAAATTTATATACATTAATTTAGTATTTTTCAAGAAATAACTATTAAGAATAATAAGAGTAATAAAAAATATTTTCTACAAATTAATTTAATTTTAAAAGATTTATCTTTATTAAAATAAATTCTCTTAATTTTATATATTTAGACAGATAATATTCTTTAATATAATAAAAAATATCATTTATCAATATAAAATTTTTATTTTCAATATTTTTTTAATTAAATTTTTTAAAATCTTAGCAATATATTGATCGTAATTATAAAACAATTTATATAAATTAATTATTTAATAACAAGTGATATATTAAAATATTTTTATTTTTCAAGTAAATATTATTTATATAAAATATCAATGTTATTTTAAGAACAAACTTATTTCATATTATTTAACATTTAATTAACATTAAAATTCTCAAATACATATTGATTTAAAAAAAAATGTTAAGTTAAACTATTAAAAATATAAAATATTTTTTTGAATAAATTATTTTAAATAATATTTATTTTTCTAAGAATTAAAAAAATTTGGATAAAAAATGAAAAAAATATTAATTTTTTTATATATCATGCTTTTTTCTCACACCACTTTTGCTTTAGAATTAAATCATATAAAAGAATACAAAATAAAAAAAAAATATATTTCTCAAACCCCTCAAATAATGCAATTTTTCTCTTTTTTATGCCCATATTGTTATGAACTTGAAAAAACATATAATATTAGCAATTTAATACGAAAAAAAATAAATAAAAATATAAATATCAAAACGTATCACGTTAATTTTTTAGGAGGAGATTTAGGAAAAATTTTAACAAAAATATGGATAATATCTGAACAAATGGGAGTAGAAGACAAAATAATAATGCCTATTTTTAAAGGAATTCAAGAAACGCGTACAATAAGTGATATTCATGATATTAAAAATATATTTCTAAAAAAAACAGGAATCAGTATTCATCAATACAATCAATTTTGGAATAGTTTTTTTATAAAAATATTAATTCAAAAAAATAATTATGATATAAAAAAAGTAAAATTAGATTATGTTCCAGCTATGTTAATAAACGGAAAATATACTATTAAATATTCTACATTAGAAATGTTATTTAAAAATAATTTTTCAAGCAAGTATATAGCATTAATCAAATTTTTGTTATTAAAAAATCACAAAAATTAGAATTATTTAAATAGATTTAAAAATTTTATTTTTTTATTAATAAATTTTTATATACAATTAATTTGATATAACATGATTTAATTATAAAAATATTTTTACAAAAATTACTTTATAATTAAAATCATATTTTTTCATAACATTATTAACTACTATAAGATAAAAATGCATCATATAACAAATAAACCAGTGATTATAATAGATGGAACCTTGTATTTATATCGATCATACTTTACATTCCAGTTTTTTAACAATGATCAAGAAAATCCATATGGAGCTATATATGGTACATTAAAAACAATAAAAAATATTTTATTAAAATACTATAATTCAAAAAAAATTATTATTGTATTTGATTCATCTAAAAAAACTTTTAGAAATAAAATATTTAGCGCATATAAAAATAATAGACCTAAAATGCCTAATTCGCTTTATATTCAAATACAACCTCTTTTCAATATATTAAAAAATATTGGCATCAAAACTTTAAGCATTCCTGGTGTAGAAGCGGATGATATTATTGGTAGTTTTTCGCATAAACTTGAGCAATCTGGAGAAAAAGTATTAATTGTAAGTCATGATAAAGATATGATACAACTTATAACAGATAATATTAGCGTATTAAATATAAGTAATAATGAAATTATTACTCCAAAAAAAATACAAAAAAAATATGGTATTAATCCTCAAGAATTTATTGATCTTTTAGCTCTTATGGGAGATAAATCTGATAATATTCCAGGAATTCCTAAAATCGGTATAAAAACTGCACTATTTTTGCTTCAAAAATTTTCAAATATTCGAAATATTTATAATAATATTGAAAAAATACAACTTTTATCTTTAAGAAATGCTAAAAATATATCAAATCAACTAAAAACGTATAAAGATACTGCTTTTCTTTCGTACAAGTTAGCTAAAATAAAGTTAGATATTCCTATCTGTATAAATTCTAATGATATTATTTTAGAAAAAATGTGTTTTTCAAAATTATCTAATACAATTGAACAATATAATGTTAAGCAAAAAAAACACTTTTAATGCATTGTGTGAAGTTATTTATACATTTGATACCAAATATTTAATTGAGATTGTAATTTTTTAATACCTATTTTCTTAAATGACGAAAACAATTCAATCTTGACTTCTTGTAAAAAAACTTTTAACTTTGCATACACAATTTGAAATTGTATTTTCTGCTGGCTTAATGTAAGCTTATCACATTTAGTTAACAATATAAACATAGGTATGTTCTGATCTAAAGCTATATTAATAATATATTGATCGTAAACTTTCAAAGGATTTCTAATATCCATTAAAAACACTAAACCTTTTAAAGATTTTCGTGTTTTTAAATAACTATATATTAATTTCTCCCATTTTAATTTTATTGATATCGGACATTTAGCATAACCATAACCAGGAAGATCAACTATTCTAAAATTCGAAACAACCTGAAAAAAATTAATTAACTGAGTCCGTCCAGGAGTCTTACTGCATCTAGCTAGTTTTTTTTTATTTGTTAAAGAGTTAATAGCACTAGATTTTCCTGAATTAGAATATCCAATAAAAGCGATTTCAATCCCATGTCCAATATTTATATCAGACACTTGAGAAATGCTTTTTAAAAAAAAAGTTTTATTATAGTTTATAATACTCAAAATTTAACCTTAACTTTTCAAAAGTAAAATTTATTAAAACATTCTATTTATACACTAAAAATATAATTTTTATTAATTAATATTAAAAATAATCCTCAAAATTTAATCTTTTCTAATACTTTATCAAAAAAATCTAAATTATATCTATATGTCTTAAAAGTAAAATTTTAAAGGAGAAGAAATGCATCAAAAAATAAGAAATATCGCTATTATAGCACATGTTGATCATGGAAAAACTACACTAGTTGATCAACTATTACAACAATCAGGTACTTTTAAAAAGCATGAAGAAAAAACTGAACGAATTATGGATTCAAATGATTTAGAAAGAGAAAGAGGTATTACAATAATATCCAAGAATACTTCTATAAAATGGAAAGAATATAAAATAAATATTGTGGATACACCTGGTCATGCTGATTTTGGAGGAGAAGTAGAACGAGTCATGTCTATGGTAGACTCAGTTTTACTGGTAGTTGATGCATTAGATGGGCCAATGCCTCAAACACGATTTGTTACTAAAAAAGCTTTTAAATATGGTCTTAATCCTATTGTAGTAATTAATAAAATTGATCGAAAAAATTCTCGTCCTGATTGGGTTGTAAATCAGGTTTTTGATTTATTTGTCAGTCTTGATGCTAATGATGAACAACTTGACTTTCCAATTATATATACTTCTGCAATTTTTGGAACTTCTGGAACTAATCATCTTAAGCTAGAAAGCAATATGATACCGCTATATGAAGCAATTATTAAACATGCACCTGCTCCTAATGTAGATCCTAATGAAAAATTTCAAATGCAAATTTCACAACTTGATTATGATAATTACTTAGGATTAATAGGAGTAGGTAGAGTTAAACAAGGTTATATAAAAAGTAATGAATTAGTCACTGTTATTGATTATTTAGGTAATCATAAAAACGGAAAAATTAGTAAAGTACTGAATTATTTTGGAATGCAACGAATAGAAGTAGGAAAAGGAGGAGCTGGCGATATAATCGCTATTACAGGTATCAATAAACTAAATATTTCTGATACAATTTGTCATCCAGAAAATTTAAAACCTCTTCCGATATTAAATATCGACCAACCTACAGTTAATATGTTTTTTTCAGTTAATACATCACCTTTATCTGGAAAAGAAGGCAAATATATTACATCCCGTCAAATATTAGAAAGATTGAAAAAAGAAACTATGCACAATGTCGCTTTACAAATAAAAGACACAAAAGATGCTAATATTTTTTCTGTATCTGGACGAGGCGAATTACATTTATCTATATTGATTGAAAATATGAGGCGTGAAGGATTTGAATTAGAAGTATCTCGTCCTAAAATCATTTTACGTGAAATAGATGGTTTTATGCAAGAACCTTTTGAGTATCTAACTTTAGATATCGAAGAAAAACATCAGGGTAATATTATGCGATTTATAGGAGAAAGAAAAGGTGAGTTAAAAAATATGATTATAGATAAAAATAAAAGAGTACGTCTTGAATATATTGTATCAAGCAGAGCGCTTATAGGTTTTCGTTCAGAATTCATGAATATAACTTCTGGAACTGGAATATGTTATACATCTTTCAGTCATTACGCAAACAAACAAAACAATGAAATTGGGCAAAGAAAAAATGGTGTTTTAATTTCTAATGGAAAAGGAATAGCTGTAGGATTTGCTTTATTTAATTTACAAGAAAGAGGAAAATTATTTTTAGGTCATGGAACTGAAGTATATGAAGGTCAAATCATAGGATTACACAATCGTTCTAATGACTTAACTGTAAACTGTTTAACAGGGAAAAAACTAACTAATATGAGAGCTTCGGGAACTGATGAGGCTATAGTTTTAACAACTTATAAAAAGTTTACTTTAGAAGAAGCGTTATCATTTATTAATGACGATGAATTAGTTGAAATTACACCCAGTTCGATACGTTTGCGTAAGAAATATTTAAAAGAGAACGAAAGAAAAAAATCAAATCGAGATAAAAATAATTTAATTAATTAAAAATATTAAATTGAAAAATTTTTATTAATTATATAATTCTATTTCATCAATAGAATTATATAAATAATCTTGAATTCAAAACATATGAATATAAAATATTAAAATCTAAAAATTATTTTTTCAATAGTTTAATTTTTATAAAATTAATTATTTAATAATTGCGAAATTAATATATTATATTTCTTTTTTTGATGTAATAAACATAAATGTTCAGCAATAATAATAGTTTTTAAGTCATTTATAGCTTTTTCAAAATTATCATTAATAATTAAATAATCATACTCTGAATAATGATTCATTTCATCTACAGCTTTTTCCATCCTCTTTGAAATAACTATATCACTATCCTGCCCTCTTGATCGCAATCTTTTATATAATACATCTTTAGATGGAGGTAGTAAAAAAATACTTCTCGCATTAGGTATTTTATATCGAATCTGATTAGCTCCTTGCCAATCAATATCAAGAAAAACATCAATTCCAGAAATTAACATTTTTTCAATAAATTTGCGTGAAGTTCCATAATAATTATTAAATACTTTCGCATATTCTAAAAAAGATTTTTGTTGAATCATAAATCTAAATTCTTTTTTAGATATAAAATAATAATGTTCTCCATGAGATTCGCCAGGTCTCATAATCCTAGTGGTATGAGATATAGAAACTTGAATGTTATATAAACATTTTGTTTTTAATAATCCCTTAATAAGGCTCGATTTTCCTGTTCCACTGGGAGCTGAAATAATAAAAAGAATACCTTGTGACATGATATTTTTAAAAGTATCTTCTAAATTTTGAATAAATTTTTTAATTAATATAAAATATTATATATAATAAAACTAAAATGTTTAAAAAAATATTAGTATTTAATTAAAAAAATTGTTTTAAATCCATGAACTCTAAAAATATTTTGGACATTAATAGATTTATTTAACACTGCTTGTATCCAGATTTCATTAGAATATAAATGCACTATTGATAATAAAAAACCAATTCTTAACCATTTTTTTGATATTTTTGTTTCAATAATAGAACCAATTTTAGGCTGTATCGTTCCTTTACTTGATAATAAATATAATCCATGTTTATTTAAATTTTTATAAAACACTCGAGCTATTATTTCTTGTCCATAATAACATCCTTTATTAAAACTAATTGCTTGAAGTTTATCTAGATTGATAGATTGTGGCAAAAACTTTTGAGACATAGTTTTTCCAATTATTGGGTATCCCGCTTCTATATCCAACGAAATCCATTGTTTACTATTATTTAGTAGAATCTTTGTGTTAATTTTTTTTTTAAATAACAAAAAATTTTTTAAAGACAAAACTAATAAAAATCGTTCACATGGATTTGAAAGCCAAAGTATGGTTGCTTCTTGATTAGAAACAACAGGTTTACTATTATTCGGTATTTCTTTAAATTGTTTCGATAAAAATAATTTAGAATCATTTCCAGATAATCCTAATAAGAAAATATCATTTAATTGATGTATTTGAACTTTTAAAAAAACAGTATATTTTATAAACGCTTGAATTTGTAAATCAAATAAACTTTTTTTTATAATACAAGCATATCCTTTTTTATAATGAAATAACAACATAGTACTATAAACTCTACCGTTTAAATTACAATAAGCACATATTTTATGAAGTTTTTTTTCTAGAGAATTTATATCAATTGTTAATTGATTTTGAAGAAATTTTTTACTATCAATACCATCTATATAGATAATAGACCATTCTTCAAGAGACATTAATGTTAAAGGTAATCGAATTGATGGATAAACAACATTTTTTGAAAAATTAAATAGTGACATTATTTTTCCTAAGTGTTAATAAAATATATCAATTAAAAACAAATAAATTTATACGATTAATATATAATAAAAAATCAATTAATTTTTATATTAAAACATCTTATAAATTATTATTTATAATTAATTTTAGAAGAATAATAAAATCATGATAGATATTAATATCATAAGTAATAAAATTGAAACATTAAATCATCGGAAAAATGATTTGAAGAGGTATCTTTGACTATAATACAAAAAAATTAAGAATTTTAGAAATTAATTTAGAACTATTAAATCCTGAAATATGGAAAATACAAAAATCTATATATAAATTAAATAAAGAAAAAAATTTATTAAATATCATTGTTGATAATATTAATAGAATTGAAACAAAATTAAAAGAAACTAATATTTTTCTAGAGTTAGCTAAGGAAACCAAAGACAATACAGTCATGCAAGACATTATTAAAGAAGTCAAAAAAATTGAACAAAAAATTAAAAAACTTGAATTTTATCGTATGTTTTCAAAAAAATATGATAATTGCAATTGTTATATTGATATACAATCTGGATCTGGTGGAACAGAATCACAAGATTGGTCAAAAATATTATTAAGAATGTATTTAAAATGGTGCGATAAAAAGAAATTTAAAACTGAAATTATTGAAGAATCTATCGGTGAAATAGTGGGTATAAAATATGCTACAGTCCAGGTATTAGGAGCATACGCTTTTGGATGGTTAAGAACTGAAACTGGAATTCATCGTCTTATTAGAAAAAGTCCATTCGACTCGGGAAATAGAAGACATACTTCATTTAGTTCAGTTTTTATATATCCAGATATAGAAGAAAAAGTTAATGTTGAAATTAACTTATCTGACTTAAGAATAGATGTTTATAGAGCTTCTGGAGCCGGCGGTCAACATGTAAATCGAACAGAATCTGCAGTGCGAATTACTCATATCCCTACTAATCTTGTTACTCAATGTCAAAGTAACAGATCTCAGCACAAAAATAAAGAACAAGCAATAAAACAAATGAAATCAAAATTATATAAATTACAAATGCAAAAAAAAAGAAAAGAACAAAATAAAATAGAAAATAATAAATTAGATATTAGCTGGGGTCATCAAATACGTTCTTATATACTAGATCATTCAAAAATTAAAGATCTTAGAACAGGAATAGAAAAACATGATGTACAATCTGTATTAAATGGTGATTTAGATGATTTCATTGAGCATAGTTTAATATTAGGATTATAGAGGTTAAAATGTTTAAAGAAAAAACAATAAGAAAAGAAAAATTAACTGAAATGAAAAAAAATGGATTTTCTTATCCAAACCATTTTAAAAAAAAAATAAATTCTATAACAATTCATAAAATATATGGAAATAAAACAAATGATGAACTAAAAATAATGAATGTTCAAGTTTCTATTGCTGGTCGTATGATTAAAAGAAGAATTATGGGAAAAGCTGCTTTTTTTATATTACAAGATATAGAAGGACAAGTACAAGTATATATACAAGAAAAATCAATTACATCTGAATTTTATCATAACGATTTTAAAAAATGGGATATTGGAGATATTTTAGGAGTAGATGGTTACTTATTTAAGACACAAACAAAAGAATTATCTGTTTATGCTAAAAATATTATAATACTCACCAAATCGTTAAAATCTTTTCCGGATAAATTTCACGGGCTATTAAATCAAGAAAAACGTTATAGACAAAGATATTTAGATTTAATTAGTAATAATCAAATATACAATATTTTTAAACATCGTTCAAATATTATTCAATTCATTCGAAAATTTATGATAGAAAATAAGTTTTTAGAAGTAGAAACTCCTATGCTACATAATATTCCTGGTGGCGCTTCTGCTCGTCCATTTAAAACTCACCATAATGAAATAAATAAAACAATGTATTTAAGAATAGCGCCAGAACTGTATTTAAAAAAATTAATTATTGGAGGGTTTGAACGTATTTTTGAGCTAAATAGAAATTTTAGAAATGAAGGAGTTTCTACTAGACATAATCCTGAATTTACTATGATGGAAGCATATATCGCTTATTCAGATTATCAATATATGATGAAATTTACAGAAAAATTATTAAAAAATATAATAAATTATCTATTTAATAGTAATAAAATTATATATAAAGAACATTATATAAATTTTGAAATACCATTTTCTAAATTAACTATGAAGGAAGCTATTTTAAAATTTCATACCAATATTTCTTTTTCTGATTTAAAAAATTTAAAAAAAATTAAAAAAATTGCGAATAACATCAATATAGAAATAAACGAAAATTGGAATATCGGTCAAATAGAAAATGAAATTTTTGAAAAAACAGTAGAAAAACATTTAATCCAACCAACTTTTATTACTGAATACCCAGTAGAAGTCTCTCCGTTAGCTAGACGTAATAATATTAATCCGAAAATCACTGATAGATTCGAGTTATTTATTGCAGGATATGAAATAGGTAATGGATTTTCAGAATTAAATGATGCAGAAGATCAAAAAGATAGATTTTTAAACCAAATAAAAATGAAAAAAAAAGAAGAAAATAAAGATATTTTTTATGACGCAGATTATATAGAAGCATTACAATATGGATTACCTCCTACTTCAGGGCTAGGAATTGGAATAGATCGTTTAATTATGATACTAACTAATCAAAAAAGTATTCGAGAAGTAATTTTATTTCCTACCTTACGTTCATCTTTAAAATAAAAATTATATATTTAAAATAAACTTATATGAATTTTAAAAAATTTAATAGGAGTAAAAATGCCTCAATTAATCAACACAACTACAAGTAATCTTAATATTAAAAATATTAAATATCTCATAAAAAAATATCAATCTCCATTTTGGGTTTATGATGCAAATATCATTTATAATAAAATTCAATTATTAAAACAATTTGATATTATTAGATTTGCTCAAAAAGCTTGTTCTAATACTCATATTTTACAATTAATGAGAAAAAATAATTTGAAAGTAGATGCTGTATCATTAGGGGAAATACAACGAGCTTTATCAGCTGGATTTAAAAAAAATAGTGATGAAATTATTTTTACTGCAGATTTATTTGATAAAGAAACGCTATCTAAAATTATTAAATATAATATCCCAGTAAATGCAGGTTCATTAGATATGTTAAAACAGTTAGGAAGTATTTCTCCCGGTCATCATATTTGGTTGCGAATTAATCCTAAATTTGGTTATGGTCATAGCAAAAAAACAAATACTGGAGGAGAAAATAGCAAACATGGAATTTGGGATCCTAGTTTAGCAATTCCTATTATAAAGAAATATAATTTAAAATTAATAGGTTTACATATGCATATTGGTTCTGGTGTTAATTATGAACATTTAAAAAAAGTTTGTCATGCAATGATAAAAAGTGCAATTCAAATAAATAAAAAAATAATATTTATCTCCGCAGGAGGTGGTTTGCCAATACCTTATAAATTTAACGAAAAACCTATTAATATAAAAAAATATTTTGCTTTATGGGATCAAGCAAGAAATAAAATTTCTCAATTTTTAAAAACACCAATTCAATTAGAAATCGAGCCAGGTAGATTTTTAGTAGCAGAATCAGGAGTATTAGTCTCTCAAGTAAGAGCAATTAAAAAAATGGGTAATAAAAATTTTGTTTTAATCGACGCAGGATTTAATGACTTAATGAGGCCAACAATGTATGGAAGTTATCATCATATATCTGTGATACCATCAAATAATAGAAAAATTAATGAATATAAAACCATCGAAACAGTTATAGGAGGTCCATTATGTGAATCAGGAGATATATTTACGCAAAAAGAAGGAGGAAATATAGAAACAAGAACATTACCTATAATGCAAATAGGAGATTATTTAATTTTTCATGATACAGGTGCATATGGTGCATCTATGTCATCTAATTATAATACTAGACCACTTATTCAAGAAATATTAATAGAAAATAATACTTTTAAAACTATTAGAAGAAGACAAACCATTGAAGAATTATTAAGTTTAGAACAATAATCTATTTTATACAGATCTATTAATAAAAAGAGAATAAAAAATGTATATTAATTTTCCAAAACTCAATCCTATTATTTTTTCTATTGGCCCTTTTTCTGCACATTGGTATGGTCTTATGTATGTTATTAGTTTTATTTTCGCTCTTGTGTACGGGAAGAAATTATTAAAAAAAAACGAAAAAAATTAAAATAGAATCTTATCTATACACTATTTTTTTAGGTTCTTGCATTGGAGGTAGAATAGGATATATAATTTTTTATAATTTTTCATATTTTTCTCATCATATATTATGTTTATTTCATATTTGGGAAGGTGGGATGTCTTTTCATGGGGGATTGATAGGGGCTATTATTAGTATGTATTATATTTCTATAAAAAATAAAATTAAAATTTTAACTCTTTCAGACTTTATAAGTCCTCTTATACCTTTTGGTTTAGGTGCTGGAAGATTAGGAAATTTAATCAATGAAGAATTATACGGACGTATTGCGCTAAATTTTCCATATGCAGTCATTTTCCATAGCACACAAAATCAAGATTTAGCATTAGCATTAAAATATCCTCAGTTACTATTAATAATAGAAAAATATGGAGCATTACCTCGTCATCCTTCTCAAATTTATGAATTTATGTTAGAAGGCGTTTTATTATTTTTAATAATATACTTATATAATCAAAAAAAGAGACCTACAGGGAGTATTAGTGGTTTATTTTTAGTTAGCTATGGAATATTAAGGATTTTTTCTGAAGTATTTCGTGAACCTGATCCTCAAATTGGATTAATTCAAAATTGTATTACAATGGGTCAAATTTTGTCAATTCCAATGATTATATTTGGATTAATTATTATATTTATATCTTTTTATAAAAAAATTAAATTTTGAGATATTATGAAAAAATACTTACAGTTAATAAAAAAAATAATTAAACATGGAAAACCAAAAAATGATCGAACTGGAACAGGAACGTTATCTATTTTTGGACATAATATAAGATTTAATTTAAAAAAAGGATTTCCTCTTGTTACAACAAAAAAATGCTACATACCTGCTATTATTCACGAGCTTTTATGGTTTTTAAAAGGAGATACTAATATCAAATATCTTAATAAAAATAAAATATTTATTTGGGATAATTGGGCTGATCAATTTGGTGATCTTGGACCTATTTATGGGAAGCAATGGCGAAGTTGGAACGCATCAGATGGAAAAAAAATTGATCAAATAAAAAATATAATAAAACAATTAAAAAACAATCCTGATTCTCGTAGATTATTAGTATGTAGTTGGAACGTCGGAGAAATAGGTCAAATGTCTTTACCTCCTTGTCATATATTATTTCAATTTTATGTATTTCAAAATAAGTTAAGTTGCCAACTATATCAACGTTCTTGCGATGTTTTTCTAGGATTACCATTTAACATTGCAAGTTATTCAATGCTTACACATATGATAGCACAACAATGTAATTTTGAAGTTGATGAATTTATATGGACAGGTGGCGACATTCATTTATATAAAAATCATATTTCATTAGCAAAAAAACAACTTCTTCGAAATCCTCGAAAATTACCAAAATTAATAATATTAAACAAACCTAAGTCATTGTTTAATTATACTTTTGAAGATTTTAAAATTATTAATTATAATCCTCATCCCTCCATTCATGGCGTAATATCTGTATAAACATCTTAAAAAATTAACTTCTTTATTTAAATTAAATATTGTAATAGTAGGATTAATATAATTAAAAAATGAAAAATATATATATTAAAACTTGGGGCTGTCAAATGAATGAATATGATTCATCTATGATAGCAAGAAATTTAGAAAAAACAGGTAAATATTTTATCACTACAAAATCTGAACAAGCAGATATTTTAGTTTTGAATACTTGTTCAATCAGGGAAAAAGCTCAAGAAAAAGTTTTTCATCAATTAGGAAGATGGAAAAAATTAAAAGATACAAATCCCAATATTATCATTGCTGTTGGAGGCTGTGTAGCAACTCAAGAAGGTGAAGAAATTTTTAAAAGATCTAGATATGTAGATATTATATTTGGTACTCAAAGTTTACATAAATTACCTAAAATGATTAATGAAGTAGAAAAAAACAAAAAATTTGTCATTGATATTAGTTTTCCACAATTAGATAAATTTAATTATTCTTTACCAATTAAAAATAAAGGATACACAGCATCTATTTCAATAATGGAAGGATGTAATAAGTATTGTTCATTTTGTGTAGTACCATATACAAGAGGGAAAGAAATTAGTCGACCATCTGACGATATTTTATTTGAAATTTCAAATTTAGCTGAAAATGGTATAAGAGAAATTAATTTATTAGGGCAAAATGTAAATGCATATGAAGGATCGACTTTTAATGGAAAAATTTGTTTTTTTTCCGAATTATTAAGATTAATTTCAGAAATAGATGGTATTGAAAGAATTCGTTTTACGACAAGTAATCCACTTGAATTTAGTGATGATATTATCGAAGTGTACAAAGATACTCCTAAACTAGTTAGTTTTTTGCATTTACCGGTACAAAGCGGATCTAATAAAATATTACAACTTATGAAAAGATCATATACTACTGAAGAATATGAAAAAATTATTGAAAAACTAGTTAAAGCACGTCCAAATATTCAAATTAGTTCTGATTTTATTGTCGGTTTTCCAGGTGAATCTAAAGAAGATTTTAAACAAACTATAAATTTTATAAAAAAAATTAATTTTGATATGAGCTATAGTTTTATATATTCAAGTAGACCAGGAACACCTGCATCAGAAATGAAAGATGAAATTAGTCTACAAGAAAAAAAAGAACGTTTGTATACATTACAAAATTGTATTAATAAACAAACTATGTCTTGGAGTAGAAGAATGTTAGGAAGTAAACAGTGTATTTTAGTAGAAGGTCAATCGAAAAAATATCCTATGAAATTATATGGAAAAACAGAAAATAATAGAATTGTGAATTTTGACGGAGAATCAAATATGATTGGAAAATTTGTCAAAGTAAAAATAAATGAAGTACACACTCATATTTTAAACGGTATATTATTGTAAAAATATATGAAAAAAAAAGATTGTTTTATTTTAAACATACAAATAAATTGTAAAAACAAAGAAAAAATACCAAAAAAAACAATGTTTAAAAAATGGATAAGAAAACTTTTATATAAAAAAAAAATATTAAAGTTATTACAATTAGAATTGTAGATGAAACAGAAATAAAGAATTTAAATTTCAAATACAGAGGAAAAAATTGCTCAACAAATATTTTATCTTTTCAATTCAACTTTTTTGTTCAGAAAAATATAAAATTATTAGGAGATGTGATTTTATGTAAAAACATTATAGAACAAGAATCTATAAAATATAATAAAACATTAGAATCTCGTTGGGCGCATATGACTATACATGGAATACTTCATCTATTAGGATATGATCATAAATATTATACAGAACAAAAAATTATGGAAAACATAGAAAATAACATTATGTTATCTTTGAATTACGAAGATCCATATTATTAAAAAATTAATAATTATTGAGAAAAATTATTTTAACCTAAGATTTTCTAACATAGAATAGTAAAATATATTTTTAAAATAGATAACTAAATATTATGAGTGAAAAAGATGCAAAAAACTTAGAAAAAATTAATAAAAAAGGTTTTTTCTCTATTTTGTTCCATCATATCTTTCATGATGAACCTAAAAATAGAGAAGAATTACTCGCGTTAATTAGAGATTCGGAACAAAATGAACTTATTGATCAAGATACATGTGATATGTTAGAAGGAGTTATACACATTGCAAAGAAAAAAATTAAAGAAATAATGATACCTAGAACGCAAATGATAATATTAAAATTAAATTATAATTTAAATAAATGTCTTGATGTTATCTTAGAATCTGCACATTCACGTTTTCCAGTAATGAATAGCGATAAAAACTATGTAGAAGGATTCTTAATTGCTAAAGATTTATTACCATTTGTAAGAAACTCAAATAAAAATTTTCATATTAAAAATATATTAAGACCAGCAGTTGTTGTTCCCGAAAGTAAATATGTAGATAGAATGTTAAAAGAGTTTCGTTTAAAACGAACACATATGGCAATAGTAATAGATGAATTTGGAGCAGTGTCTGGATTAGTTACTATAGAAGATATTCTTGAATTAATAGTTGGAGAAATTGAAGACGAATACGATGAAGAACAAAAAATAAATATTCGCAAATTACAAGAAAATCTATTTTCTATTAAAGCACTTACAGAAATAAAAGAATTCAATGATTTTTTTCAAACTCATTTTAGTAACGAAGAAGTAGATACTATTGGCGGATTAGTAATGAAAGCATTTGGACATTTACCTAGCCATGGAGAAGATATTAATATTCATGGATATAATTTTAAAATATCTTCAGTAGACAGTAGAAAAATTATACAAATACATGTAACTATTCCAGAAAGTAAGATTTTAAAATAAAGTAAACACATTTTTAAAAGATATCTTATCATTTTACATTTATTTAAAGTATTTATATCTAAAAGAAATTGTTTTTTAATATGAATCAATCCTTAAAAAATTTTAATTTTTTATTAAAAATTCACTGAAAATAAAATTTTATTTTTAATATAAAAAGTTGAAATTTCAATCTATTTTAAAACAATGTAAAATTATTATAGAGAAAATCATGGAACAAGAATATTGCCCAAAAAATATTGAAATATATGTACAAAAATATTGGAAAAAAAATAAAACCTTTCATGTTGATGAAGATAATACAAAAGAAAAATATTATTGTCTTCCGATGCTTCCATATCCGTCTGGAAAGTTGCATATGGGTCATGTTAGAAATTACACTATTAGCGATGTGATCGCAAGATATCAAAGAATGTTGGGAAAAAATGTTTTACAACCTATTGGTTGGGACGCATTTGGATTACCTGCAGAAGAAGCTGCTATTAAAAATAATACAATCCCATCATCTTGGACATATAACAATATTAAATATATGAAAAAACAGCTAGAATTATTAGGTTTTAGCTATGACTGGGATAGAGAAATAACTACATGTAAACCAGAATATTACAAATGGGAACAATGGTTTTTTATTCAGTTATATAAAAAAAAATTAGTTTATAAAAAAAATAGCTTTGTAAATTGGTGTCCTCACGATAAAACTGTATTAGCTAATGAACAAGTAATTAATGGGTGTTGCTGGAGATGTCAAAGCACTATAACAGTAAAAAAAATACCACAATGGTTTATAAAAATTAGGTATTACGCTGAATCTTTATATAAAGATTTAAAAAAATTAAAAAACTGGCCTGAAAAAGTTAAAAATATGCAAAAAAATTGGATTGGAAGATCAAAAGGATTTGAAATTTTTTTTAATATTCAAAATAGCAACAAAAAAATTAAAATATTTACTACTAGAATAGATACTATAATGGGAGTTACATATATTGCTATATCTCCTTCACATAAATTTTCTATATATCTTGCAAAAAAAAATAAAATATTAAAAACATTTGTTAAAAAACAAGAGAATAAAAAATTCTCTAAAGAAGAAATAGAACAAACAAAATTTCAAGGAATAAACACTAATATTTTTGTTATTCACCCTATAACAACAAAAAAAATACCTATTTGGATAGCAAATTTTGTTGTTAATGATTATGGTTTTGGCGCAGTTATGTCAGTTCCAGGGCACAATGAAAATGATTGGCATTTTGCTATAAAAAATAATTTAAAAATTAAGTATGTTATCAAACATTCGAAAGATATAAAATTAGTTAAAAAAAATTTTTTTCCTGAAAAAGGAAAACTAATTAACTCAGGAGAGTTTAATCAACTTAATTACGATGATGCTACTAAAAAAATAAAAGAAAAATTATCAGAGAAAAAAAATATAAAAACAAAAATTGTTTATAAATTACAAGATTGGTGCATATCTAGACAACGTTATTGGGGAACGCCAATTCCTATGGCAACAACAAAAAATGGACAAATTGTACCAATACCAGAAAAACATTTACCTGTTTTGCTACCAGAAATAAAAAAAAATTTTAATTTTTTAAAATACTCTTCGAAAAACCAATTAAATTACTACACTACTCAAATTAATAATCAAACTGTAACTCGAGAAACAGATACTTTTGATACATTTATGGAATCTTCTTGGTATTACGCAAGATATACTTGTCCTCACTTTAAGGCAGGAATGATTGATCCTATAGCATCAAAATATTGGTTGCCTGTAGATCAATATATTGGGGGGATAGAACACGCTATTATGCATTTAATGTATTTCAGATTTTATCATAAATTACTACGTGATTTTAAGTTTGTAAAATTTGATGAACCAGTAAAAAACTTAATATGTCAAGGGATGGTATTATCAGAAGCATTTTATCAAATTGGTAAAAATAACGAACGTAATTGGATTCATAAATCTAATGTATATATTAAAAAAAATATAAAAGGAGAAATTATTAAAGTACAAGATAAAATGGGTAAAAAAGTTATATATGCCGGAATGATTAAAATGTCTAAATCTAAAAACAACGGGATTGAACCAGAATTAATTATTAATAATTATGGAGCTGATACAATCCGATTGTTTATTATGTTTGCTGCTCCTATAGAATCATCATTAGAGTGGAATGAATCTGGACTAAAAGGAATTTATCGATTTTTAACAAAATTATGGAAATTATCTTTTAATTATATTCAAATAAAACACAAATATAAAAATATAGATTTTCATTCTTTAAGTAATAAGCAAAAAAAAATGTATCATGTATTGCATGAAACAATATTCAAAGTTTCTGATGATATTAGTCGTAGAAAATCATTTAATACTGCTATCGCTAAAATAATGGAGTTAGTAAATATATTGAGAAAGTTTCAATTAGAAAACGAGGAAGATAAATGTGTTATGAAGGATTCATTAATATCAATTGTAAAAATGCTTTACCCATTTACACCCCACTTATGTTTTATATTATGGAAATATTTAAATAAAAATTGTTTCATAGATAATGAAAAATGGCCTGTTTTTCAAAAAAATTTTTTATTAAATATAAGTGATATATTAGTTGTTCAAATTAATGGGAAAAAACAATTTACTATAGAAATTCCAGATAATTTAACAAAAAAAGAAATTTTTTCTTATATTCAAAATAGTTCATTATTGAAAAAAAAATTAGAAAATAAAAATATAAAAAAAACAGTTTATGTTCCTAAAAAAATAATTAATTTTGTAATATAAAAAATTTTAAAATGGTATTTTATCTATGCAACTTATATATACAGAAGAATTAAAAAAAAAATAATTAAAAAGTTAAATTTTTTTTATATTCTCTTAGGAGAAGATTTAATTTTATTAAATACGAATGAAAAAACAATATTAAATTTTGCAAAACTAAAAGGTTTTAAAGAAAATTATATTATTAATATCGAAAAAAATACAGATTGGAATAAAGTCGTAAACTTTTATAATACAAATAGTTTATTTTTTGCAAAAAAAATTTTAGTTATAAATTTAACTATAAAAACTTTCAATTCTGTATTGATACAAAATATCAAAAAATTATTTTTTATTAAGAATGTAGATATCATAACAATAGTTAAATCTAATCAGTTATCTAACAATTTTAAACATTATCTATTAACATACAGAAAAAAATTAAATGCTGATATTATATCGTGTTTTACACCATATGGTATAAATTTTATAAATTGGTTGAAATATGAAATAAAAAACAAAAAAATAGAAATTAATGAAAATGCTTTTTTATTACTATATAAATATTACGAAGGTAACACTTTATGTATACATCATATATTACATATGATAAAACTTATATGGAATCATGAAAATATTACTTCAAAAAAAATAAAACATATCGTCAATGAATTTGCTATTTTTACTCCATCAGATTGGATAAATGCAGTTTTTTATAATGAAATAGAAAAAGCTTTTTATATATTGGACGTATTTCAAAAACAAAAATACAATCCTCTTATTTTAATAAGATCCTTGCAAAAAGATTTATTAAAATTAATTTATATGAAACGTGAAAAAATAATAAATATAAATTTATTTTTTAAAAAAAATAAAATTTTTTTTAACAGATTTAAATTTTTTAAATTTGCAATTAATTCAATAAATTTTGATAATTTTCTGAAAGTAATCAGAATTTTATTACAAATAGACATCAAAATTAAAGTAGAATATAATTATGATATATGGATAGAATTAAAAACATTAATATTATTATTATCTTCGAAAACACAAAAAATAAAAATATAATAAAAAATGAAAGAAATATATGCAATATTCGGGGGTAATTTTGATCCTATTCATTATGGACATATTCTTTCTGCAGAAAAACTAGCAAAAGAAATTTCAATAAAAAAAATAATATTATTACCTAATCAAAACCCTCCTCATCGGATTCAAACTAAAACATCTCTAATACATAAACTAAAAATGATCGAATATGCAATTAAAGATAATAATTTATTTGAAATTAGTTTATTAGAGACTAAAAAAAAAAATTTTACACTATAGAAACATTAAAAAAAATAAGGCTAAAAATCGGATTTTTCAAATCATTATGCTTAATAATAGGAGAAGATAATTTAAATAAATTAAATATCTGGAAAAATTGGAAAGAAATATTATTATACGCTCATTTATTAATTATTCCAAGAATAAGTATAAAAACACATAGCGATGAACTCAAAAAATGGATTACGTTACATACAATAAACAATAAAAGTTATCTACGTCAGAAATCACATGGATATATTTTCTTTTCATCTATACCAACTATAGAAATTTCTTCTACTCAAATAAGAAACAATTTTGCTAATGGAAAAAGTTTGCATAAATTATTACCTATAGAAGTCGAAAAATATATTCTTTTAAAAAACTTATATTAAAAATTAATTCATTTTCAACATATTAAATAATTAAATTAATGCATAATGAACACAAAAAATATTATATTAAATTTAATTGGACTTAAATGCCCAGAACCAATTATGGTAATTCGAAAAACAATTAGAAAAATAAAACAACATGAAACTATATTAGTTTTATCAGATGATCCATCTACTAAAAGAGATATCCCATATTTTTGTAATTTTATGAAACATCAACTGATAGAACATTTTACTCACGTAAAACCATATCGTTATTTATTAAAGAAAGGAATAGTTTAACATATACTACATAAAGCCAATTCAAAAATTTTAATAATTGTATTTTAAAAAATTTAATATACACACTATGTGTGTATATTAATTAAATTTTTATAATGTTTTTTAAAATTAAATATTAGTTAATAAATTTAACATTCTTCTTAAGGGTTCTGCAGCTCCCCATAATAGTTGATCGCCAACAGTAAAAGCTGAAAAATATTTATTGCCTATACTTGATTTTCTCAATCTTCCAACTGGTATGTTTAATGTACCAGTCACTGCCGATGGAGTTAATTTAGATATTGTTTCTTCAATATTATTTGGAATAAAATTAACCCATTGATTGTGATTAAAAATTATTTCTTCTATATTTTTTAATGAAATATTTTTATTTAATTTCATTAAAATTGACTGACTGTGGCATCTTATTGAACTTATACGAACACATATCCCATCTATTTTTACTATATTTTTAGAATCTAATATTTTATTTGTTTCAAATTGCCCCTTCCACTCTTCTCGGCTTTGTCCTGTTCCTATATCACTATCTATCCACGGTATTAAACTTCCAGCTAAGGGAACAGAAAAATGTTTTAATGGGAAGCTATTATCTTGAATTATTTTTGTAACTTTTTTTGTAATTTCTAAAATGGAACAAAAATCATTTGATAAATCTTCAGATACAATATTATACAACGAACCCATTTGTTTTAATAATTCAATGACATAATTAGCACCTGCACCTGATGCTGCTTGATAGGTAGATACAGAAATCCATTCTATTAATTTTTGTTGGAATAAGCCCCCTAAAGCCATTAACATTAAACTCACAGTGCAATTACTTCCTACAAAAGTTTTAATCCCATTATCTACAGCTTGCTTAATAGCTTTTAAATTGATAGGATCTAATACAATAACAGAATCATTTTTTACTCTTAAAGTAGATGCCGCATCTATCCAATATCCATTCCAATTTTTTTTACGTAATTTAGGATAGATAGTATCAGTATAAAATCCTCCTTGACATGTTACAATAATATCCATTTCTTCTAATAAACTAAGATTATAAGCATCTTTAACATTTTTAAATACTGTATTATTTATAGTAGGTCCATCTTTACCAAATTGAGAGGTGGAAAAAAAATGAGGAGTAATTTTTAAAAAATCATTTTCTTCTATCATTCGATTTAACAAAACTGAACCTACCATACCACGCCAACCAATAAATCCAACAGATTTTATCATTAATAAATATACGGAGTTTTTAAAAATACAAATTTTTATTGAAAATAATAAAAATTTTTAGTAAAAACTTTCCGACCTCCGAAAATAAATATAATTATTGTATAATTTTATAAGCAATAGTTGTGTATGAAAAAATTAAATTTTATTTAAATTTTTAATATACTATAAAATTATATATTTATTTTAAAAAAAATATTGATATATATATTAAAATATTTGTATGGTGTAGAAAATTTATATTATTTTTATATAGACTATATAGTTAAAAAATTCATATCTGCACAAGGATATAATAAATTAAAATGACCGAAATAATCTCTACAACGATATTATTAATCTTAATAATGGATCCTTTAGGTAATCTTCCTGTCTTTATGACAATATTAAAAAATTTAAATGCAAAAAGAAGAAGAATAGTAGTTATTCGAGAAATGATTATAGCTTTAATTTTTATGCTATTATTTTTATTTGCTGGAGAAAAAATACTTAACATTCTTAATTTAAAAACAGAAACAGTATCAATATCTGGCGGAATTATTTTATTTTTAATTGCTATTAAAATGATTTTTCCTTCTGAAGAAAATAATGGAATATCTTCGAATGAAGAACCTTTTTTAGTACCATTAGCAATTCCATTGGTTGCAGGACCATCTTTATTAGCTACATTAATGTTATTATCTCATCAATATTTACATCATATATCATATTTAGTCGGGTCTTTACTAATAGCATGGTGTTTTACTATCATAGTACTATTATTATCAGGTTTTTTTTTAAAATTATTTGGTTCTAAAGGTGTCAATGCTTTAGAGCGGTTAATGGGTTTAATATTGATTATGCTTGCTACTCAAATGTTTCTTGATGGAGTTAGAACATGGTTTCAAAATTAAATAAATTTTTATTTTAAAACTTAATTTTTTTTTAACAAATAAAATATTATATATTTTTATATCACCTGTTATTACAATCATTAATAACAGGTATAAATAAATTTTTACGAATTTAATAAAAAAATTGCATCTAAAAAAGAGGTTTTTATGCAAGTACGAAATATAAATGAAATAAACATATCAGAAAAAAGAGTTTTAATAAGATGCGATCTCAATGTTCCGATTAAAAATGGAGTTATTCAATCTGACGCTAGGATATTAGCTTCACTTCCTACAATTGAATTAGCGCTTCAAAAAAAAGCAAAAGTAATTGTTATGTCACATTTAGGACGACCAAAAAATGAATCTTATGAAAAACAATATTCATTGTTTCCTATATTTGAATATTTAAAAAAAAAAATAAACTATACTAAGGTATATTTTGCAAGTGATTATTCGAAAGTTATACCAATTAATTCTGGAGAGCTATTAATTTTAGAAAATGTTCGTTTTAATCCAGGAGAATTAAAAAATGATAATATTCTATCTAAACGATATTCTACATTATGCGATATTTTTGTTATGGACGCTTTTGGTACTGCACATAGAAAACAAGCATCAACATATGGAATTGGGAAATTTGTAAAGATTGCGTGTGCTGGTCCGCTTTTGATATCTGAAATAACTATGCTCAAGAAAGCACTAAAAAATCCAAAACGTCCTATGGTATCTATAATAGGAGGATCTAAGGTATCAACTAAATTTAATGTATTAAATAATTTGGCTAATATTTCAGATATTGTAATAGTTGGAGGCGGAATCGCAAATACTTTTTTAGCTATTGATTATGACGTAGGTAAATCATTACATGAACCACAATTTATATCAAAAGCAAAAAAATTACGTGATAACTATAACAATATCATTGTACCAATTGATTCTCGTGTAGGAAAAAATTTTTCTGAAAGCGAAAAATCTATAATTAAATTACCGTCAAATATTAAAAAAAATGAAGAAATTATGGATTTTGGTGATAACACTATAACAAAAGTTGTTAAGATAATTGAAAAAGCAAAAACAATTCTTTGGAATGGACCCGTAGGAGTATTTGAATTTCCGAATTTTCGAAAAGGAACAGAAAAAATTGCCCAAGCAATAGCAAATAATTCTAATTTTTCAGTAGCTGGGGGCGGTGATACACTATCTGTTATTGATATGTTTCGTATTAAAAATGAAATTTCTTATATTTCAACAGGAGGCGGTGCGTTTCTAGAGTTTATTGAAGGTAAAAAATTACCTGCAATAGATATGTTAGAAAAAAATTTTTTCAACAACAACTAAACAATATTTTTTAATTTAAAAAAATTTAAATAATAGGAAATAATTTGAATAATTTAAACTCTATTCAACCTGGTGTTGTAACAGGTGATGAATGTAAAATGATATTTGAATTAGCTAAAAAAAAACAATTTGCAATACCAGCAGTCAATTGTATCGGTACTGATTCCATTAATTCTGTATTAGAAACAGCTTCTAGAATAAAATCTCCTGTTATTATACAATTTTCTTATGGAGGAGCTTCTTTTATTGCAGGTTCTGAAAAAATATTTAAAAAAAATCAAGAACAAGCTATTAAAGGTGCTATATCAGGAGCTAGACATGTGCATTTAATTGCAAAAAACTATAATATTCCGGTTATATTACACACTGATCATTGTCATAAAGAAATATTACCATGGATCGATGGTTTAATCGAGGAAGGGAAAAAACATTATAAAATTTATCAAAGACCTCTTTTTACATCTCATATGATTGATTTATCTAAAGAATCATTAAAAGATAATGTTTCAATTTGTGCTTTATATTTAGCAAAAATTAATCAAATTAATATGATGTTAGAAATTGAATTAGGATGTACAGGTGGTGAAGAAGATGGAATAGATAATAGTAAAATGAATAAAAAATTACTTTATACACGACCTGAAGATGTTAACTATGCATATGAAAAGTTAATTAAAATTAGTCAAAATTTTACTATAGCCGCGGCATTTGGAAATGTACATGGAGTATATCAAACTGGGAATATTCATTTAAAACCTATTATTCTAAAAAAATCACAACAATATGTTAGTTTGAAACACAACTTAAAAAAACTACCATTAAATTTAGTATTTCATGGCGGATCAGGATCAAATCTAAAAGAAATCCAAGAATCTATCAAATATGGTGTAGTAAAAATGAATATTGATACTGATATACAATGGGCTGCTTGGAAAGGTGTATTAAATTTTTATAAAAAAAATAACGAATTTTTACAACAACAAGTAGGAAATAAAAAAAATAAAAATCAACCAAATAAAAAATATTATGATCCAAGGTCTTGGATAAATCAATCAAAAAAATCAATGTCTATAAGACTAGAAAAAACATTTCAAGAACTTAACGCCTTAAATATTTTAGAAATAAAATAAATAACTTCTTTTAAAACCCGGGGAATAAATATAAATATTCTCCGAAAATTATCAATAGTAATTAACATAATAAAAATTTATGAAAAATCGATTCTGTATAATTCAGATATTTTAAACCATATATAAAGAGATGAAAATGGATGAACTTAATGTAGTCAGTGATATTAATCACGCAGGTAATTGGCTAATACGAAATCAAGAATTATTGTTTGGATATATAATTAATTTAACATCATCTATTGTTATTTTAATTTCTGGTATGTTTTTAGCAAAAATAATATCTAATGGAGTCAATAAAATATTAATCACTCGCCATATTGATGCTACTATTGCGGGTTTTCTTTCTGCGTTAATGAGATATATTATTATTACTTTTACATTAATTGCTGCATTAGGAAGAATAGGAGTTCAAACAACTTCTGTTATTGCTATACTAGGTGCTGCTGGAATGGCTATTGGATTAGCATTACAGGGCTCTCTTTCAAATTTTGCAGCAGGAGTTTTATTGGTTACGCTAAGACCTTTAAAGACAGGAGAATATGTAAATTTAGGAAATGTCTCAGGAACGGTTTTAAATATTCATATTTTTTATACAACATTACGTACTTTAGATGGGAAAATAGTAGTTGTTCCAAATAATAAAATCATTTCTGGAAACATTATTAACTATTCAAGAGAACCTGCTCGAAGAAACGAATTTTCTATTAGCGTTGCATATAATACAGATATTGATTTAGTTATAAAAGTATTGAGAAAAGTTATAGAAAATGAAGATAGAGTTATAAAAGATCGAGATATTATAATTGGTTTAAGTGAATTAGCGCCATCTTCTTTAAATTTTATTATAAGATGTTGGAGTAATACGGAGGAATTAAATTCAGTATATTGGGATTTAATGGCTGCATTTAAAAAAGCATTAGATCAAAATAATATTAACATTCCTTACCCACAAATAGATGTTCATCTTTATAAAAAAAATAAACATTAAATTAAATATTAATATTTTAAAATTTTATCTTTTTAAAATATTTATTTTCAAATAAAAGGCTTTTTATGTTTTTTTTATATAAATTTAATCAATTAAATACATTATTTTTAAAAATATGTCAAATTATTCAAAAAAATCCACTTAAACATATTTTCACAAAAGAAATGATTATTCATGATAACGAAATATTATTTCAATATCTAAATATGTTCACAGCAAATCATACAGGGATTTCATCAGATTTTAAACTCATTCATCCACAAGTTTTGATTTGGAAAATACTTACACAAATAATACCCGAAAATGAAATAAAAAATATTTTAAAAAAAACAACTAATATTTGGAAAATAATGAAGATTATTGAAGAAAATGATTTTTTTGAAAATATTAAAAAAAATGATAATCAAATAAAAAAATTTAAATTTTCATATTTAATGGAAAATCTATTTCAACAATATATTTTATATAGACCACAGTGGATTCAAAAATGGGGAAAAAAAGATAATAAAATATCAACAATGAATTCAAAAAAATTATGGCAAATAAAATTATGGAATAAAATAATAAATGATAATCATGATAATATTACTCAACCTATTAATAATTTTTCCAATTTATTTTATAAATTTAAACATGTAATTCAAAAAAAAAAAATAATACTTCCAAAAAGAATCTTTATTATCTGGTCATTTAATATCAATCCATCATATATAGAAATCTTTCATAAAATTAGTATATTTACTGATGTATATTTTTTATATTTAACAGCTTATAAAAATAATATAATTAATGATACAATTGATTCATATAATAAATCATTTAATATAAAAATAAAAAATCGTGCTTCTAATTCATTAGAAACATTATGGGGTAAATATGAAAATGTTTATTTACTTTTTATAAAAAATTTAAAAGACATTAAAATTAATAGTTATTTTAAAAAATATGATATAAATAATTTATTAAATAATATTAAAAATAAAATTTTAAATTTTAAAGAAAATAAAAAATCATTAAAAAAAACTTTAAATCCCAAAGATAACTCAATTTCTATAAATATCTGCTATAATAAACAGCATGAAATTGAAGTTTTATATAAAACATTAATAAAAATTCTAAATAAAAATCCAAATATCAAACCTCATGATATTGTTGTTGTTTCTTTTTCGCTAAATGACTATACAAAACATATTAATTCTGTGTTTAAATTACAGCATGAAGAAGAACAAATATCTTTTTATATTTCTAATAAAAATTCTAAAAGTACACAAAAAATATTTTATTTATTTAATAAAGTATTAAATTTATCTCATATCCGATTTAATAATGAAGAAATATTAGAATTACTAGATATTCCTATGATATCAAAAAATTTTAATATTTCAGAAGAAGAAATAAAAATTTTGTATAATTGGATTCAAGCTACAAATATTAGATGGGGTGTAAATAACAAACATAAAAATGATTTATGTTTTTTAGAAATTAATCAAAATACTTGGTTTTATGGCATTGAAAAATTATTACTGAGTTATGCAATAAATGAAAAAAATAAAATTTGGAATCATATTTTTTCAATGATTTCTATTGATTTTTCTAAATCAGAATTAATAGGAAAATTATCTCATTTAATTAATATATTAAACAAATGGCGTTTAAAACTATCTAAAGCAAAAAAAATTAAATGTTGGCGTTCATTATTTAAATCTTTTATAAATGATTTTTTTTATGAACAAGTAAAATGGGATGAAATACTGACAGCAATTAATAAAAAATGGGAAAAAATGATTGATGAAATTATATTATCTGAATATCCCAAAAATATAACTATTAATATCTTACAAAAAAATTTTTTTCATATTATAAATTACACAAATAAAACAAAATTTAAGCTAGGATATGTAAATTTTTGCCATCCTTCTGTAATATGTTATATACCATTTAAAGTAATATATATAATAGGATTGAGCTCTAAAGAACTATCAAAGAAAAAAAATTTAGATTACATCAATCTTTTAACACAATATCCATTAATTACTGATATTAATTGTCATGATACAGAATATCATTTATTTTTAAAAAATTTTATAGCTGCTAAAGATTATTTTTATATGAGTTATATTGGATATTCATTGAAAAATGAAACCAAAATATATCCGTCTATACTCATTGAACAACTTATCAATTATATAACGTTATATTTTTGTTTTAAAGGAGATGAAAAATTAAAAATAGAAGATAATAAAAAAAAAATATCACAATTTCTTTGTAAAAAACATAAAAAAGAACATAATTATAGCATAATCCATGTAAAAAAAAGAAAAAATATAAAACAAAATAAAATAAAAAACATTCATCAAATATTTTTTAAAAATATCATACAATTAAAAAGTTCTAAAAAACAAAATCGTTCAATTCATTTGAAAGACTTAATATATTTTTGGAGGAATCCAATACGATATTTTTTTAATTTTACATTAAATACAAAATTTTCAATAAAAAAGAAATTATTAATAACTGAGCCTTTTGTAATTGATACACTAGAAAATTTTAAAATAAGTAATCTATTATTAAAAGCAATGATAAATAAAAAAGATTTAAAAAATATCTTAAAAAAAATAGAACTATCTGGAATAGTACCATATAAAAATTTTGGGAAAATAGCTTTAGAAAAAAAATGTCAAGAAATCGAAGAAATAGTAAAAATAATTAATCAATATAGAATACTTCCTCAAGAAAAAAATTTTCTTTTTCAAATAGAAAAATATTATGTTAAGGGCACTATAAAAGAAATACAAAATACAGGTTTACTACGATGGAAAGCAAATAAAATTAACTATTCTGATCGAATGTCATTATGGATAGAACATTTAGTTTACTGTATATTAGGAGGTGTTGGAGAAAGTAAAATGATAGGATGTAATAAAAAAATATTTTCATTTCAATCTCTATCGTACAATAAAGCATATAATTATCTTATAACATATATTAGAGGATATATAAAAGGCATTAATAATCCTTTATTATTAACAAATTCGGGTGCGGCTTGGCTTGATAAAGTATATGATGTAAAAAATAATTGTATTTATAAAAATTATAATATTAAAAAAGAAGGATACAAAATATTGTATAAACAATGGATGGGTAATGCTTATGTAAAAGGAGAGAAAGAAGATATTTATATACAAAAAATAATTTCAAAATTAGATGTAAAAAAAATTTGTCATATTTCTAAAAAATGGTTAACTCCTTTATTAAAATATAAAAAACATAATGAAAAAAAAATTAAATGTATTTAATATACCTTTCAATGGTATCAATTTAATTGAAGCTTCTGCTGGAACTGGTAAAACTACTGCAATAGTAATCATGTATTTGCAATTATTGCTTGGGATAGAAAAAAAGAAAAATACTAGACCATTGTTAATACAAGAAATATTAATAGTGACTTTTACTAACTTTGCTAAAGATGAAATATACAAAAGAATTAAAACAAATATTGAACAATTATACTTTTGCTGTATTAATAAAAATACTAGTAATGTTATTTTAAAACCATTTTTAAAAAAAATAAAAAATTTAAAAGAAGCGATATATATTTTAGATCGAGCTAAACATAATATAAATAAAATTGCTATTTATACAATACACGGATTTTGTAAAGATATTTTACAATTAAATTTTTTTAATATTAATGAAAAAATAATTGAAAATGAGAGATCGTTATATTTACAAGCAATAGAAGATTTTTGGAGAATTTATTTTTATGAATTACCAAAAAATATAATTAAAATAATTTTACAAGATTATAAAAACCCAGAATCTCTTTTATCTGATTTACAACCAATATTCAATTTTAATATAGTACATTTCAAAAAAAAATTCACTAAAAATCAAACTCTTATAACATGTCATCAAAAGAATATTAAAACCATAAATATTTTTAAAAAAAAATGGTTAAATTACAATCTAATTATTATAGATATTATTAAAGAATTAAAACCTAATAAAAAAATATACAATGAATTTAATATAATGAGATGGAAAAAAAATATTACAAAGTGGGCTGAATCAAAAACTGAAAACTACCAAATACCAATTGTATTAAAATATTTTTCACAAGAGATAATTAAGAAAAATATAAAACATAATCAAATTCCATGTCATATTTTTTTTAAAGATATTCAAGAAATAATTAAAAAAAAAATTTCTTTAAAAAATATTATTTTATTTAAAGCTATAAAAATAATAACTAGACTTTTAAAAAAAGAAAAAAAAAAGCAATTTTTATTAGGATTTAATGATTTATTAGATAATCTTTTGAAGTACATTAAAAAAGATACACAATTGAAAAAATTAATAATTAAAAAATATCCTGTAGCATTTGTTGATGAATTTCAAGATACTAATATTCAACAATACCAAATTTTTAATATTTTATATAATACAAATAATGAAAAAACGGCATTATTTCTTATAGGAGATCCAAAACAATCAATATATAGTTTTAGAGGAGCAGATATTTTTTCCTATTTATACGCTAAATCTAAAATTAAAAAATGCTATTATCTTGATACTAATTGGAGATCTTCAATAAATATGTGTCAAGGTATAAATGATTTGTTTTCACGTAATAAAAATCCATTTTTTTTTAAGAATATTCCATTTATAAATATTTCCTCATCATTAAATAACAAAAATATGCAATTTAAAATACGAGGAAAGATTCAAAAAGCTATAAGTTTTTTCTTTAAAAAAACAGAAAAGATATATATTGAAGACTATCAAGAATGGATAGCAAAACAATGTGCAAATGAAATTTGTTATTGGTTAGTTTGCGCTAAACAAGGTGAAGCAATATTAATTAATGAAAAGAAAGAAAAAATTTTAAAAGAAAGCGATATTGTAATATTAGTAAGAAATAAAAATGAAGCGAATATTATTCAAAAATCATTAGAAAAAGTTAATATTCATTCTATTTATTCCTCTTCTAATAAAAATATATTTCAAACTAGTGATGCCTATGAACTTCTTTTGATACTTCAAACTATTTTACAACCAACTAATATAGAACTATTGAAACAATCTATTTTTACACATATTTTTTATAAAATTTTATTACAAGGACAAAAACAAAAAAATATAGAACAATCATATTTTATGATAAAAAAATTATATAAATATCGTCAAATATGGAAAAATATAGGAATTTTTTATACTATTAAAGTTATAATATTAGATTATCAAAAATATTCTAATAATTTAGATCAATATAAAAATTATCAAAAAAATATAAATTTTTTACATATAGCAGAATTATTAGAAGAACAATCAGAATATCTTTACAAAAAATCGTCTTTAATAAGATGGTTTGAAAAAAAAATATTAGAAAAAAACAATATATTAGAAAATGAACATATTAGAAACTTCAATCAATCTAAATCAATCAAAATTATTACAATACATAAATCTAAAGGATTAGAATACCCTATAGTTTGGGTCCCTTTTGCGATAACTTACAAAAAATCAAAATCATATTTGTATCACGATCAAAAAAATTTAAAAATATTTTTTGATTTAGATCAGAGCAAAGAAACTGAAGAAATCGCAGAAAAAGAACGATTATCAGAAGATTTACGTTTTTTATATGTTGCTATAACAAGATCTATTTATCATTGTAGTTTAGGAATAGGAGATATTATTCACAAAAAAAATCAAAAAAAAAATAATAACCATGATAGTGCTTTAGGATATATTATACAACGTGGATGTTATATGGATTATCATAGTTTAAAAAAAGAAATAAATTTATTAAATATGAAACCATATATATCAGTTAAATATGATACAATGAATATTAAACTTCCTGAAGCTAAAAAAGATATATATTTACTATCTCCACCAGAGCATTTCATAAAAAAAACAAAAAATTATTTTCAAATAACAAGTTTTACAAAATTAAAAAAAGAAAATTTTTCTATTAATAAAAATCAAAAAAATCAAAATATAAATTATATTGTACATCAAAAAAATATTAATCAAGAAAAAATAACGTTTGAAAATTTTCCAAGAGGAGAAAAAACAGGTATTCTTATACACTATATATTGAATAAAATTAATTTTTCAGAAAAATTAAATATTGATTTTTTTTGTAAATCTTTAAAAAGATATAAATTTTCAGAAAAATGGACTCCAATATTGATGTCTTGGATAGAAAATATTATTAATGTAAAATTAAAAAACATAAATTTTAATTTATCTATGTTGCAAAAAAATCAATACATCAAAGAAATGCAATTTTTTTTGCCTATACAAAAAATATTATATAGCACAGATTTTAATCATATTATTAAATCTTTTGATTCAATTTCTTCTCCTACTCCTAAAATTTCTTTTAATCCAGTTACTGGAATTTTAAAAGGATCTATTGATTTAGTTTTCTTTTGGAAACAAAGATATTACATAATAGATTATAAATCTAATTATTTAGGTGATAAAAAAGATGCATATTCTTTTGATAATATAAAAAAAGAAATAATTAAAAATCGATATGATCTTCAATATCAAATATATACAGTCGCATTACATCAATATTTAAATAAAAAAATAAACAAATATAAATATGAAAATAATTTTGGTGGAATATTTTATATGTTTTTAAGAGGAATAGATCAATCAAAAAAAAATAATAGTATTTTTTATATCATGCCAAATTATTTATTAGTTAAAAAATTAATTGATTTATTAACAAAAAATTAAATAAATGTTATTTGTATGAAAAATTTATTAAAAAATTTAGTCAAAAATAAAGTTATACGTATAATTGATTTTATTTTTTCACAATTTATATCTAAAGAAAATAATATTGTTATGTTGGTTGCAGCATGCATAAGTTTTGAAAGCAATAATGGTTATCGTTTTTTATCGCTTAAATATTTTAAAAAAAATAATTTTTTTTCTATTAACAATAAAAAAACTATTAAAAAAATATTATTTATTTTAAACAAAAAAAAAATAAACTGGTCATTAGAATTATCAAACCATCATGCTTTTAGTAATGGAGAAATAATCACGCCTTTAGTCTTTGTTGAAAAAAAAATTTATCTTTATAAAATATGGAAATCTGAAAAAAATATTTTAAAACATTTATATGAAAAAAAAATATATAATACATTAAATTTAAATCATTTTAAATTTTTGCAAGAATTATTTCCTAAAAAAGAATATAATGCTCAAAAAGTAGCTGTAGTATTAAGTTTAATAAATAAAATAATTTTTATCTTAGGTGGACCGGGTACTGGAAAAACTACTACAATAATAAAAATTATTATTGCATTAACAAGATATTCAAAAAAAAATATTACAATACAATTATCAGCGCCAACAGGAAAAGCTACATCACGTTTAACTGCGCTATTACACGATAGTCAGATATTGAATTTATATTCATCTCAAGAAGAAAAAAAACAATTTCTCTTAGAACCTGTAACTGTTCATCAATTGCTAGGTATATCAAAAATATCTGACAAAATTTTTTTTAATAAACAAAATCCTTTGAATGTAGATGTTTTAATTATTGATGAAGTATCTATGATAAATATTTTGATGATGAATAATATTTTATCTGCTATTAAAAAAAATACTAAAGTTATTTTTATCGGAGATCCTAATCAATTATCACCAATAGGTATAGGTTCTATTTTAAAAAAAATTTATAATTATGCTAATTATGGTTATAGTTTAGAAACTATATCTATTTTAAAAAAAATTACACAATACGAAAATTTATATAATAAAGAAAATAAAAATAATACTTTTTCAATAAGTGATAAAATATGTGTTTTAAAGAAGAATTATAGATTTAAAAACAATTCAGAAATCCATATATTATCAACAGCAATTAATCAAAATAAAAAAGAAATTTTTATTAAATTATTTAATAATTTAATGAAAAATATTTTTTTTAATGAAGTTAATTGTACAAGCCAATATGAAAAAATGATAGAAAAAATTATTTGTTATACTCACGAATATTGGGATAAAATAAAACAAAAAAAACATATAAAAGAAATTATAAAAACATTTCAAAAATATCAGATATTATCTATGATTAAAGATGGTATATTTGGAGTAAATAGCATAAATAAAATTTTAGAAAAAGTAATGTACGGAAAAAATATTATTAAAAAATATTTTTATATTAATAATCAAATATGGTATATAGGAAAACCTATTATTATAAACAAAAACAATAAATATTTAAATTTATCTAATGGTGAAATAGGAATTACTAATTTAGATGATCAAAATAAATTACAAGTATGTTTTCTAAAAAATAATAATATACAATGTATTCCCGTTAATTTATTAGAAAACTATACAACTGCTTGGTGTATTACTGTTCATAAATCGCAAGGTTCTGAATTTGATCATATCACACTAATACTTCCAGATAAAAACTTAGGAATATTAAATAAAGAAATTCTTTATACAGCTATCACCAGATCCCGAGAAAAATTAAGTATTTTTTCAAACAAACAAATGTTTATTAAAACAGTAAAAAAACAAAATTTTTAATTTATTAAAATAAGTCTATCATTAAAATTTTAGAACAACGTTGATAATTATACATTTTTTTCTTACTTTCAGGTAACATATCAACATTAACAATGATAAAACCTCTTTCTTGAAACCAATGAATGCTATGTGTAGTCAGTACAAATATTTTTTTTAAATTTATTTTTTTAGCATTTAACTTAATTGTTTTAAGTAACGAATCACCTCTAGAAGAATTACGATAATCAGGATGAACTACAACACAAGCCATTTCACCTAAACTTTCTTTAAAAAAAGGATATAACGCAGCACATGCAATAGTTAAGTTATCACGTTCAATAATTGTAAATTTATCTACTTCCATTTCTAATTGTTCTCTTGATCTACGAACTAAAATTCCCTTTTTTTCTAAAGGTCGAATTAACTCTAAAATTCCTCCAATATCATTAATATTAGCTTGTCTAATTTTTTCCGCAGATTCCATAACTATCTGTGTTCCAATACCGTCGCGAGAAAACAACTCCTGCAATAAAGCTCCATTTTTATGATAACTAATCAAATGACTTCTATTTACGCCATTTTTACAAGCTTTTATAGATCCTTTTAAAAAACGAACTGTTGAAGAAATATCATCTTCATTTTTTTTAAGTTTGTTAATTTTAACATTTATATCATTAGGCAATAATTCTGAAATAGTATTTCCCTGGTCATTAAGAACACCTTGATTACTGCAAAAACCTATCATTTTTTCTGCTTTTAATTTAATACTAACTTGTGTAGCAATATCTTCAGAAGTTAAATTAAAACTTTCTCCTGTAACAGAAACAGCGACAGGACCAATTAAAACTATAGCGCCATTTTTTAATTGACAATCAATAGCTTTTTTATCAATTCTTCTGATACGACCAGTATGAATATAATCTACACCTTCATCGACTCCTAAGGGTTGTGCAATAATAAAATTTCCACTTACAACATTAATATTAGCTCCTTGCAAAGGGGTATTACTTAAGCTCATAGAAAGTCGCGCAGTAATATCGAGTTGTAATCTTCCTGCTGCTTGTTTAACTTGTTCTAAGCATGCTAAATTAGTAATACGTACATATTTGTGATATTTTATTTTTATTTTTTTTTCATTTAAATTTGAATTAATTTGAGGACAAGCTCCATATACCACTATTAATCTAATACCTAAACTATGTAGTAAACCAATATCATTAATAATACCAGAGAAATTTCCATATTTAATCGCTTCACCACTTAACATAATGACAAATGTTTTTCCACGATGAGCGTTAATGTAAGGAACACTATGGCGAAAACCCTGAACTAATTCAGTAGCGCATTCTTTCATGATAATCCTCTTGCTTTTTAACTCGAATATATATATTATTTTTTAGTAGACTAAAATTTATATTGTTTAAAAAAATAAAATAAAATTTATATTAGTAAAAAATAATCAAAGATATCTGTAAACAAAAGTTATTAATTTTTAAAAATATAAATTTTATCATTAAACATGATATAAAATATTATAAAATTTGGAAGATTTTCTTGATGGGTTTTATATTTTGGTTGCGGGGGCTGGATTTGAACCAACGACCTTCGGGTTATGAGCCCGACGAGCTACCAGACTGCTCCACCCCGCTTCAGTCAATAAAGAATACATCTTTAACAAAAAAAATGCAACCTTTTTTTAAAAAATTTTTTTTAAATATGTATTTTTAAAAAATAATAAATATTAAATAATATCACTATAATCAATTGCAACATTTTAAAAGTTAAAAAATAGTACTAAATATAATACTTGTATTTATAATTTTATGTAATAATTATATTTTAAATAAAAGTCAAACAAATTTTATCTTTTAAATAATATTAAAATATAAAATTGTAATAAATTTATTATTAAAATATTTCAAATAAAAAGATAACTTTCATTTATTCAACATATAAAAACCGTTTATAATTTAAAAAATAACGTTCTATGACAAATAAAAGATATATAATGACTGTTTAGAAATGTATTTTCGTCAAACATATTGAGAACTTATGACAAATATATCAACTTAAAAAATAGAAATTCACTTGAAGAAAATAAATCTTTTATCTTTTAAAAGAGACTGAAAAATAAAAATTAAGATTTAATTTTGTACTATTAGTTAGACAGTAATTAATAAGTGTAGAGAAATCTGCAACTAAAAATTAAAATATATTTTTCGTGAAAATAACTTTACTTAATAAGAAAAGTATTTTGTTCAAAAAAATATAAAATGTAATTATTATTTATATTTGATTTATGAAAAATCATTAAATAGAAGTACTTGAATATTTATCAAGGCTTGATAAAAAACGAGTATACAAGAACTTTTTTATTAATACTATAAAAATACTTAAATACTAAAGATAAATCTTAAAAACAACTGAATATTACAAAATGAAAATTATTCAATCAGGCATCATAAATAAAACAGCATCAATTGCAATAATTATTTCTAGATTTAATCAATTTATTAATAATAACTTATTGTCTGGAGCACTCGATACTTTAAAAAGAATAGGCCGAATAAAAGAAGATAATATTTTACAAATATATGTACCTGGAGCTTATGAAATACCTTTAATAGCAAATTATATTTCAAAATATAAAAAATATAATGCTATTATTGTAATAGGAACAATAATCAAAGGCAGCACAGATCATTTTAAATACATTGCAAGTGATACATATAATAATCTTTCAAAAATTAGTATGAAATATTTTATTCCAATTACATTAGGAATATTAACTACAAATAATTTAGAAGAATCTATTGAAAGAGCGGGCTTAAAAATGGGTAATAAGGGTTCCGAAGCAGCATTAGCAGCATTAGAAATGATTAATGTTATAGAAACATTAAAAAAAAATAATGATTAAATTATGAAATATAATGAATTTGAAATTATTTCTAATTTTTTCAATAAGTATCAAAAAAAAGAAAAAAATCTCATTAAAGGTATTGGAGACGATAGCGCATTAATTAAAATACCAAAAAATAATATCCTTGCAATTAGTACTGATACTTTAGTAGAAGGAACACATTTTTTTCAAAACATAGATCCGAAAAATTTAGCATATAAAACAATTGCAGTAAATCTTAGTGACCTAGCTGCTATGGGAGCTCTTCCTAAATGGGTAATATTATCTATTACTATGCCTAAAATAGACGCTACATGGTTAAAATGCTTTAGTAATAACTTCTTTAGAATTTTAAATCAATATAAAATTACACTTATAGGTGGAGATACTAACTGCGGTCCTTTAAGTATTACATTAAGTGTTTATGGATTAATTCAAGGAAAAAAACAATTATTAAGACAAAATGCTAAAGAAGGAGATTTAATATATATTACAGGATCTCTTGGTGATAGCGCTGCTGGTTTTTTTTTACTTCAAAGAAAAAAATATTTTATAAATATAAAAATACGTAATTATTTAATTCAAAAGCATCTTAACCCTATTCCAAGAATTTCTGAAGGGATAATAATAAAAAATTTTGCCAATGCAGCAATAGATATATCAGATGGGTTAGTTTCTGATTTAGGACATATATTAGAAAAAAGTAAATGCGGAGCTAATATCGATTTAAATAAATTACCTATTTCTAATTATTTAATAAATAATTTTAAAAAAAATAATTATTTTGATTGGGCGTTATACTTTGGAGAAGATTATGAATTATGCTTTACAGTTTCTAAAAAAAATATTAATAAATTAAATTTAGCTATTAAAAAACGTTTAATTCAATGCAAACATATTGGATATATTACTTCAAAAGAAAAAGGTTTTAATTTAATAAAAAATAATAAAAAAATTAATTTTAAAAAAACAGGTTTTAATCATTTTAATTGAAAAATAATATTTAAAAAAATTTAGAAAATATGAAAAATATATTTTATATGAAAAGAGCAATACAACTAAGCAAATTAGGAGAATTTACAACTGCTCCAAATCCAAATGTTGGTTGTGTAATTGTTAATAAAAATTATATTGTTGGAGAAGGATGGCATAAAAAATATGGAGATCATCACGCTGAAATTAACGCATTAAGTATGGCAGGAGAAAAAGCGAAGGGAGGAACTGCATACATCACATTAGAACCATGTAATCATTTTGGGAAAACTCCTCCATGCTGTGACGCACTAATTAACGCTGGGATAAAACATGTAATAATTTCAAATTTAGATCCTAATCCGAAAGTATCTGGCAAAGGCATTATGTATCTTAAAAAAAATAATATTTCTGTAGAATTAGGATTATTATCAAAAGAATCTAAAAAATATAATAAAGGTTTTTTTAAACGAATGAAAACTGGTTTTCCATGAATCCAACTTAAATTAGCAATGTCATTAGATGGAAGAATTGCAATGAAAAATGGTGAAAGTAAGTGGATTACTTCTAAATATTCACGCCAAGATGTGCAAATGTTTCGAGCAAAAAGCTCAGCTATTTTAAGCAGTAGTAAAACTATTTTACGTGATAATGCAAAATTAACTGTAAGAAAAGAAGAATTCAATAAAAAAACACTATTTAAATTTCCTGAAAAAGATTTTAATCATCCAATAAGAGTGATTATAGATAGTCGAAATAAAATGCGAAAATCACATCCAATAATGGATACAAAAGATAAAATTTTATTAATTAGATTAAAACCAGATAACGAACTTTGGCCAAAAAATATAAAACAAATTATAACAAAACCGTATAAAAATCAAATTAATATTATTTCTACATTAAAATTTTTGGGAAATTTAGAAATTAATAATTTATGGATAGAAGCTGGTGGGCATTTATCTGGTTCTTTGTTAAAGATGAAATTAATAGATGAAATAATTATATATATTGCACCTAAAATATTAGGGCATGAAGCAAAACCATTATTTTTTTTTAAAAATCATTTAAAATTATTTGAATGTGTTAAATTTAATTTATTACATTTTAAAAAAATAGGACCAGATATAAGATTAATACTAAAACCGTAAAAAAATAAAAAATTAGGTAGATTTTATGATAAATCGATATTTTCGAAGAAAAGCTCGTGCTTGTGCTTTGCAAATGCTTTATTCCTGGGAAATTTCTCAAAATAATATCAAAGAGAATACAATAGAATTTTTAAAAGAAAAAAATAAACGAAATATTGACTTAGAATATTTTTATGATTTAATTTTAGGAGTTACTCATGACTGTAAAAGAATAGATAATTTAATGAAACCATATCTATCTCGATCACTTAAAAAACTAGGACAAATAGAAAAAGCAATTCTTAGAATTTCATTTTATGAACTATATAATAGAAATGATATACCTTACAAAGTATCTATTAATGAAGGTATTGAACTAGCTAAATTATTTGGATCAGAAGATAGTCATAAGTTTATTAACGGAGTTTTAGATAAAGCTGCGTTAAAAATTATCAAAGAAAAAAAATAATATTTTTAGATTTTAAAATCTTGAGTTTTAAAAATTATCTATTAAAAGTATTTTAAAATTTCAACACGATGAAATCCAAGAAAAAATTTTTTTTTCGATTCCTTCAGCGTGTAATTCATAATTATATTTAATTTCATTTCGACTACCTTGAGAAATAAATGTATCTGGAAGTCCAATATTTAATACTGGAACTAAAATTTTTTTTAACATGATAAATTCATTAACTGAACTACCTGCTCCACCAGAAATAATTCCTTCTTCAATAGTAACTAAAAATTGACATTGAGAAGATAACTTTAAAATCATATTTGTATCTAACGGCTTAACAAATCGCATATCAACTAAAGTTGCATTTAAATTATTCGCTGCTAATACAGCAGAATCTAACAAAGTACCAAAATTTAAAATAGCTATTTTATGGCCTACTCTTTTTAAAACAGATTTACCTAGTGGTATTATACGCATGGGCATTAATAATTCCCCGATTCCTTTTCCTTTAGGATATCTAACGACAGTAGGGCCTTTTTTATACATATATGCAGTATATAACATTTGCTTGCATTCGTTTTCATTACTTGGAGTCATGATTACAATTCCAGGTATACATCTTAAATAAGCTAAATCAAATATGCCTTGATGTGTTGGTCCATCATTTTCTACTATTCCACCTCTATCAATGGCGAACAAAACAGATAATTTTTGTAATGCAACATCGTGTATAATTTGATCATAAGAACGCTGTAAAAAAGTAGAATAAATTGCAACAACTGGACTATATCCTGCAGCAGCTAAACCAGCTGCAAAAGTAACTGCATGCTGTTCCGCAATAGCAACATCAAAATATTGATTAGGAAATAAACGAGAAAAATTAGACATACCTGAACCTTCACACATAGCAGGTGTGATAGCTATTAGTTTCTTATCAATGCTTGCTACTTCGCATAACCAAGAACCAAATATTTCTGAATAAGTTGGAATTCGATCAGAAGATAAAGAAGTATTTTTTGGAACTGTATGCCACTTAATAGGATTTAATTCCGCTGGGGGATAACCTTTTCCTTTTTTTGTAATCAAATGCAATAAACAACTACTTTTTTTGTTTTTTATATCTTTTAAAAGGTTAATTAAATTAAAAATATTATGTCCATCATAAGGTCCTAAATACTGAAAAGATAAATTTTCAAAAAATGAATTTTTTAATATATTACTGCATTTAGCACTTTTTAAAATTTTTAAATGTTTATTTAATGCACCTATATTTTTAGAAATAGACATTTCATTATCATTTAATATAACTAGTAAGTCAGATTGTATTATTCCTGCATGATTCATCGCTTCAAATGATATACCAGCAGTTATTGCTCCATCACCAATAACGCAAATAGTTTTTCTATTTTTTCCTTCTTTTTCAGCAGCAATAGATAAACCTAAACCTGCACTAATTGAAGTAGAAGAATGACCAGTACCAAATGTATCATATTGACTTTCTTCGCGAAAAGGAAATGGATGTAAACCATTTTTTTTTCTAATACTAGTAAGTTTTGCTGCTCTTCCAGTTAAAATTTTATGAGGATAGGATTGATGCCCTACATCCCATAGTAAATTATCAAACGGTGTATTATATACATAATGTAAAGCCACTGTAATTTCAACTACACCTAATCCAGATGCACAATGTCCTTCAGTAACAAAAATTATATCTAATAAATATTTTCTTAATTCACAACATAATTGAGGTAATTTTTTTATTGGCAAACATCTTAAATTTTTCACTGAATCAGCTAGGGATAAAATTGGATACTTTTTAATATCAAAATTCATTATGAACTCATTATTAAATTTATTTTGAACGTTGAATTATAAAATTTGTTAATAATTCTAATTTATCGACAATAAAAGATTTTTTTTTAAAAATTTTTAAAATAGACAATGCTTCCTGATACAAAATTTTTATTTTTTTTTGAGATGTTTTTATTCCAATTAAATTTGGATATGTATTATATATATTTTGATTATTTTTTATCTTGTTAATATCTTTTTGAAAATCAAAAATATCATCTTGAATTTGAAAAGCTAAACCAATACAAATAGAAAAACGATCTAATAATGATAAAATTCTTTTAGAAAAAAAATTTGAAGATAAATATGACAATCGAACAGAAGATCTAATTAAAAATGCAGTTTTATATAAATTAATTTTTTCCAATTCACTAACATTCAATTTTTTTATATCTTTTTGCAAATCTAATGTTTGTCCTATGCACATACCAGAAATGCCAATGGAATGAGATAATTCAGAAATTATTTTTATACGCTTTCTGTCAGAAACTCCAGGCATAATATATGTAGATAAAATATTAAACGCTAAACTTTGTAATGCATCTCCAGCAAGTATAGAAAAACTTTCGCCATATTTTATATGACAAGAAACATTTCCTCTTCGAAAAGAATCATTATCGATACATGGCAAATCATCATGAATTAAAGAGTATGCGTGGATTAATTCAATAGATATAGATATTGCATCTAGCGTAATGATATTAACTTTAAACATTTCTCCAACAATATAAACTAAACATGCACGTAATCTTTTACCTCCTATCAATGTTCCATATTTCATAGATTTTAAAAGAATCGAATTCTGAAAAGGTAAATTATTAAACATATCAAGTAGTTTTTTATTTATACGATTTTGATAAAAATCATAAAAATTATAAACATTCACATCTAAATACCCATAAAATGAAAAACGATATAAAAATCCTATCAATTATACTATAAATATTATTTTCTACAAAAACAATTAAAAATAAACCATATAAAAACTAAAAAAACTTCAAACAAAAAAATATGTGAAATATGTAAAAAAGTATACAACCATCCATTTAAAATGCCACCTAAAGATATCCCTAGATATTGACTAGTAGAATAAATACTCATAATACTGCCTTTATAAATATTGCCTTGATAATCATTAATAGATATGTTTTGACTTAAAAATGATGGAAGAAATACTTCTAGTATATTAAAAGCAATAAAAAAAATCTGTAAAGACAATATTAAATATATTACATGATTATATAAAAAAAACAAAAATAACGATGACAAAAAAATCAAGAAAACACATATTTCAATAATATTTTTTAAATGAGCATTAAACTTAGCATAAAAAATTATCAAATATAAAATAAAAAAAGAAATTACTATTGTAGTTAAATAAACAATCCAGTGATAATTTAATATAAGTCCAGAAATCTCTAATTGATGAGGTATTATTAAAAAATGCATTGTTAATAAAAAATGCAAAAAAAATATGCTAAAATAAAATCTACAAAAACTTATATTAAATAAATATTTAATATTTTTACCATAAAAAAATTTTATATCTTTTTTTAATTTTTTTTCTTGATTATTTTGGTTTGTATAAGAAGGAACTATAAAAAGAACAATTAAAATACAAATAATTGAAAATATAGAAGAAAACCAAAAAATAAACGAAAAACCAAATTTCTCAATAACCAATGAACCAAAAAGAATCGAAATTAAAAAAGAGACAGCAAAACTTGCACCTATAGCAGAAATAGATTTAATACGATTTTCTTTTCTTATTAGATCAGATAATAATGCGATAGAAACACCAGAAATAGCTCCAGAACCTTGTACAGCTCTTCCAACTATCAATCCCCAAATAGAATTTGTATTTGCAGCTATAATACTACCGATTAAAAAAACACAAAGACCGAATATAATAATTTTTTTCCGACCAAATTTATCAGATAAAATACCAAATGGAATTTGAAATATCATTTGAGAAAAAGCATAAACACTAACAGATAATCCAATTAAGAATTTGTTTCCGTCATTTAAATCCAATCCATATTTACTTAATACTGGAAGAATACCAAAAACACCTAACATACGTAATAAAAAAATAATACAAAAACTTAATGTTACTTGTAATTCAAAAAAATTCATTTTATAATTATTCATTTTACACCAAATATTTTTAAAAAAAATTTTATATTATAAAAAATTATGTTATTGAAAAAAAATACCAAAAAATATCTAAATTACGAAGCAATAGAAAAAGATTTAGAAGGATATCTAAAAAATAATAAAGATTGGAATGTTTTTCTCGCAGAAGAAATTGCAAAACAAGAAAAAATTATACTTACCAAAAGTCATTGGGAAATAATATATTTTATAAGAAAATTTTATTTTAAATATAATATCGCGCCATCTATGCGAATGTTAATATGTGGAATTAAAAAAAAATTAGGTAAAAAAATTCATAGTGTTTATTTATTTCAATTATTTCCTAAAGGCCCAGCAAAGCAAGCTAGTAAAATAGCTGGAATACCGAAACCTTCACAATGTTTATAAAAACTATTTAAATTGAAAATCAATTGCAATCAAAAAATTAAAACATACAACTATTATAATAGATAAATAAAATATTTGCTTAGAAAGCTTTAAATTATCCTTTGTTTTGATATTTAAATAAGATATATACAACCAATAGAAATTTAAAAGAGAAATTAAAACAAGAAAAATATAACTAAGATAACCTAACAAAGTTAATATAAAATTAAATATAATAAAACACATTATATAATAAAAGATGTGCTGTTTGGTTTTTAAAACACCTTTTACTATGGAAAAAAGACGCAAATTTGCATTTCTATAATCTTCTATATACACAATAGAAATAGCATAAAAGTGAGACATTTGCCAAAATATAAACACAATAAACAATAAAACAGCAACTAAACTAATAGTATTATTAACAGCAGTATAACCAATTAACGATGGAATTGATCCTGAAAAACTTCCAATAAAAGTAGAATATATTGATGTTCTTTTTAAGAATGTGTAAATAAAAACATAAATAATAAACCCTATTATTGATAAGAACATTGATAAATAATTTACTAAAAAACCTAATATAAATATACCTACAAAACCTATAATAATTCCAAAAATATAAGCTGACATAGGTCGAAGTAATTTTTTTACTAAAGCTCTATTTTTCGTCCTATACATTTTAGAATCTATTTCTATATCAATTAAATTATTAAACACACAACTAGATGCAATAATTAAAGATGTTCCTACAAGAGTAGATATAAATAAAAAAAAATTAAAATAAAAACGAGATGAAAATAAAAAACTTCCTATAATTAAAACCATGTTTCCTAGAATAATTCGAGGTTTTATAATTTCTAAATAATGTTTCAACATATAAATAAATATATTTTTAAGTGATTTGTCATGTCATAACATGATGATTTAAATTAAACATAATCCAAATAGAACCAAAAACTACAATAAATATAATAATTAAAATAAATAATAAAGATATTAAATACCAATGATTTTTTGAAATATTATTTAAATGTAAAAAATATATGAAATGTATAATAATTTGAAAAAAAGCACAAAATAAAATAATTAATTGACTAATTTTATAAGAAAAAAAATGATTTTTAGCAATTAAAAACGGAATTATAGTTAATAATATAGAAGATAAAAAACTAAATATATAAGATTGTACTTTTTTATTAAAATAAAGTTTTAATTTAAGATATTTACTCATTAAACTACTCCATTTAAATAAACAAAAGTAAAAATACAAACCCATATAATATCTAAAAAATGCCAAAATAAACTAAAGCATAATATTCTAATTTTAATAGTATCAGTTAAACCTAATTTAAAAATCTGATAAATAATTGATAATATTAAAACTAAACCAAAAATAATATGAATACCATGTGTTCCTATAATCGTAAAAAAAATAGAAAAAAAAGCATGTTTATTTGGTGTATAATTTTCTATCAACAAATTATAAAATTCATTAATTTCTATTATAAGAAAGATAATACCTAAAAAGAAGGTAATCATAAAATAAAAATAAAGCATTTTTATATTTTTTTTATTTTGTTCTATAGTTAACATAGCGCATGTTAATGAACTTAATAATAAAACACATGTTTCAAAAAAAACAGAAGACAAATTAAAAAACTTATGGTTAATAAAATTTTTAGGTAAATTATTAAAAATGATTGCATATACAGCAAATAAAACAGCAAACATAATGCAATCACTCATTAAATATATCCATACTCCAAATAATTTATTACTTTTCGGACTATATTGTTGTGTATTAAAAAAAGGATATAATATTTGATTTTGTATTTTTTTTATCATTTTAAACCTGCTTTTCTCATATTTAAAAATTTTTGATTTTCTATTTCTTTAATTTCTTTTATAGAAACCAAATAATCATCATCTTCGTTAATACTTTTTTGAACTAAACTTAAAATTATAATAAGAAAAGATAAAACACATAACCAAGAAATATGCCAAACAGCAGAAAAACCGAATATTAAAGATAAAAATCCAATTAACAATCCTAATTTAGTATTTTTCGGCATATGAATTTCATGATAATTAATATTTGTTATATTTTTATTTTGTTTTTTTGTTTCCCAAAAATCATCTTTGTTTTGAACATAAGGAATAATAGCAAAATTATATAAAGGCGCAGGCGAAGAAGTAGACCATTCTAAAGTTCTACCATCCCATGGATCACCTGTGACATCTAAATTATCATGACGATGTTTTATTGAAACAATAAATTGTATTATTTGACAAATCATACCTATACCAATAAAAACAGCTCCAATAGCTGCAATACATAATAAAAAATGAAATTCTACATCAATGTTTTGACTTAAACGACGAGTCATACCCATAAAGCCTAAAAAATACAAAGGCATAAAAGCAGTGAAAAAACCTATTATCCAAAACCAAAATGCACGTTTACCCCAAGTTTCGTTTAATATGAAACCAAATAATTTTGGAAACCAGTAATTAATTCCAGCAAAACAACCAAAAACAACACCACCAATTATAACATTATGAAAATGAGCAACTAAAAATACACTATTGTGCAAAATAAAATCAGCGGGAGGAATAGATAATAATACACCAGTCATTCCACCAATAGAAAAAGTTAATAAAAAACCGATTGTCCATAACATTGAGGAATGCATATAAATACGACCTTGATACATAGTAAATAACCAATTAAAAATTTTTACTCCAGTAGGAATTGCTATAATCATTGTAGTAATTCCAAAAAAAGCATTAACATTCGATCCTGCTCCCATAGTAAAAAAATGATGTAACCAAACAATAAAAGATAAAATAGTAATAGCTAAAGTAGCCCATACCAAAGAAACATATCCAAATAAACGTTTTTTAGAAAAAGTAGCTACTACTTCTGAAAAGATACCAAATACTGGGAGAACTAAAATATATACTTCTGGATGTCCCCAAATCCATATTAAATTAACATACATCATAGCATTTCCACCAAAATCATTAGTGAAAAAATGAAAATTAAAATAACGATCTAGAGTTAATAACAAAAGAGTAACGGTTAATACTGGGAAAGATATTACTATTAATATATTTGTGCATAAAGATGCCCAAGTAAAAACAGGCATTTTAAAAAAATTCATCCCAGGAGCTCTCATTTGTAGAATAGTTACTAAAAAATTAATTCCTGTTAAAGTTGTTCCAATTCCAGAAATTTGAAGACTCCAAATCCAATAATCTACTCCAACTCCAGGGCTATATTTAATACCAGATAAAGGTGGATACGCTAACCATCCAGTTTGTGCAAATTCACCAACTCCTAAAGAAATAGTTAATAATATAGCACTACTTACATTTAACCAAAAACTTAAACTATTAAGAAAAGGAAAAGCTATATCACGAGCTCCAATTTGCAATGGAACTACTAAATTCATTAATCCAATTACAAGAGGCATTGCTACAAAAAAAATCATTATCACACCATGTGCTGTAAATATTTGATCATAATGATGTGCAGGTAAAAAACCATTACTACCTGAAGATGATATTACTTGTTGAGCACGCATTAATATCGCATCTACAAATCCTCTAAATAACATAACAAAAGCTAATATTCCATACATAATAGCTATTTTTTTATGATCAACAGTAGTAAACCATTCAGACCATAAATATTTCCATTTTTTATAATAAGTAATACCTGAAATTAAAGACAATCCAATTAATATAATAAAAGTATAAGTAACCATTATAATAGGTTCATTATAAGGAATTGCATTTAATGTTAATTTTCCAAACATATTTTAATTCTCCTAGAATGATGAAAGAATTATATTCATATTTAATACTTATTTTCATATTTAATACTTATTTAAAAAAATATATTTTAAAAAATTAATAAAATATTTTATCAAATAGTGTTTTATCTACATTAGAAAAATATTCTACATAATGATTTTCATTAGGCAAAGATACTTTATTAAACATTTTTACAGTACTTAACTTTTTTGGAGAATTTTTTATTTTGTTAATCCAATTGATAAACATTTTTTTATTTGGTAATGAAATTGCAGTAAATTTCATATTAGAAAAACCTTTACCGCTATAATTTGAAGATATTCCTTTATATGTTCCTGAATCATTAGAAATTAGATTTAATTTTGTTACCATTCCAGGCATAGCATATATTTGACTTCCGAGAGAAGGAATAAAAAAAGAATTCATAACAGAGTTAGAAGTTATACTAAAAACCACTGGTGTATTTGTAGGAAATGCTATTTCGTTAATACTTGCTATATTATAATCTGGATAAATAAACAACCATCTCCAATCTAATGCAATAACATTTATTTTTATAGGATTATATTCAGATGATATAGGTTTTTTAGGGTCTAATATATGACAATAGTTCCATGTTAAAAATGCTAAAAAAGAAATTATTAAAATAGGTATAATCCATACTATTATTTCTATTCTTTTAGAGTCAGACCAGTTTGGTTTATATATTTGATTTACATTAGAAGAACGATATTTAACTGAAAAATATATTGTCATAAAAAATACAGGTATAATAACAAACAACATCATTATAAATGATATGAAAATTAATGAATATTCTTGTTTGGCAATTATGCCATGTGAAGTTAATAATACGTTATTACAACTATTTAATACAAAAATAATCGAAGTTAATAATAATATCTTAAAAAATTTATTAAAATTTGCATATATCATTTTTCAAACCTCAAATTTAATATTTATGAATTAAAATGTTAATAATTATTTTTAATTGCTTGTAAATCTTATATTGCAAAAAAGTAATAATTTTTGAAAGAATTGAATTATTTCTCAAAAATTGATAAAATTTAAAATAAAAATATGTTTTATATAAGTATTTTATTATTTAAACAGAATTGTTGATTTATAGAAATTATTTTAGAATAGTTTTACAAAATCTAATATAAAAATTTTTAAAACTATTTTTTTATATTAATTAGGATATACAATTAATCTTATGTGTTTAGAAAAAATAAAAAATTATTTAATATCAAAAATGAACATAAGTAATATTGAAATTTATAATAACAGTAAATTTCACAAACACGATAACAATACTCTTACACATTTAAAAATCATTATTATTAGCGATGATTTTAATAATAAACAAAAAATTAATAGACATCGTTTAATATTTCAAAGATTAAATGAAGTATATAAAAAAAATATATATTCAATTACATTATATACTTATACTTTATACGAATGGAAACATAAAAAACATAAAAATAATAATTTTTTACAATGCTTTCAAAAAGATAATAAAAACAAAAATTTTAATTTTTAAATTAAAAAATTAAAAATTTTATTATTTGCAAGATATTTAAAATAGTTTATTCAATTTAACAACCATTAAAGAGTAATATCTAAAATGGACTGATAAATGTAATAGTTTAAGGTAATAAGATGAAATTTTTTTTAGAAAAAACGCAAGATGCAAGTCATCGTGTTACAATTAATATTCCTAAAAGCATCATAGATAATGCTGTTTTTCAAGAGTTTTCTAAAATAAATCAAAAAACTAAGATTAATGGTTTTCGAAAAGGAAAAGTTCCTATTAAAATAATAGAACAAAAATATGGAAATAATATTTATTATGATGTATTTAATAAACTAATGCAAAAATTTTTTTTTGAATTTTTAAACAAAGAAAAAATTAATATTATTGGTCAACCTAAATACTACATAAGTAAAACGGAAGATAAAAATGAAAATTTCAAATATTCTGTTACTTATGAAGTATATCCCATTATAAAAATACAAAAAATAAATTCAATTAAAGTAGAAAAAATTATTGTTAATATCACTGACGAAGATATAAAAAGAAATATAGAAAAAAAAGAAACTATTTGGTATGAAGTTAATAGAGCCATTAAAATCAATGATCGAGTCACAATTCATTACACAATATATGAAAACAATAAAAAAATATATCAATTTGAAAATCAAAATACTCAGTTTATTGTATTTAGAAATTATTTTTTAAATGAATTAAACAACAAAATAATTAATCATTATGTTAATGATATTATTTTTTTTAAAACATTTTTTTCTCCATGGCATCCAGAAAAAAAACTTAATAATAGAAATATAACATTTAAAATTAAGATAATAAAGGTTGAAGCAAAAGAAGAATTACACATAGATCAAAATATCCAAAATGTTAAATTTTTTGAATTAAACTTTAAATCTATAAAAAATAAGATAATTCAAGATATTCAAAAATTTACTCAAAATCATTTAAAAAATCAAATGATATGTGAATTAATAAAAGAAAATCCAATTAAAATACCTCCTATTTTATTACAAGAAGAAACAATAAATTTACATAAAAAAATTACAGAAGAATATAAATCCAAAAAAGGAAATATTTTAGATAAAAAATATCATATTAACCTTCAATTACAAGCTAAAAAAAGATTGTGTACTAAGTTAATTTTAGAAAAAATTATTAATGATAACAAAATTGTAGTAGATGAAAAAAAAACACAATCAATAATTAAGGAAATATCTTTAAAATATAAAAAACCATTGGAAATTATTAATATATACAATAAAAATAAAATATTAAAAAAAGCAATACAAGATCTAGAATTAGAAAGGGAAGCTATAACATTTTTAAAAAATCAGATGAAAATTATAGAAAAAAAATATACTTTTAATGAATTTATAAATTATAACTTAAATTATTCAGAAGAATTGTATTTTTAAAAAATTCTAAATTATAAAAAGATTTAATCTTTTATCTTTTAAATGCAATTTTGTATCAAGAGAATACTAAATAATGTCTAATTCAATATTAATTCCAATGGTTGTTGAGCAACATTCAAGAGGAGAGCGTTCATATGATATATATTCAAGACTATTAAAAGAACGTATAATTTTTATGAGCGGTAATATAGAAGATAATATGGCAAATACTATTATAGCTCAAATGCTTTTTTTAGAAGCTGATAATCCTAAAAAAGATATATTTTTATATATCAACTCACCAGGTGGTATTATTACTTCAGGTATGTCTATTTATGATACTATGCAATTTATTAATCCAGATGTAAGAACTATTTGTATAGGTCAAGCATGTTCAATGGCTGCTTTTTTATTAGCATCTGGAGCACATGGTAAAAGATCTTCCTTGGCAAACTCTAGAATTATGATTCATCAACCATTAGGTGGGTTTCAAGGTCAAGCATCGGATATTGCTATTCACGCACAAGAAATCATTAAAATGAAAAAAAAACTAAATCAATTATTTTCTTTACATACTGGTCAATCTATTAAAAAAATAAATAAAGACACAGAAAGAGATTGCTTTTTATCGGCTGATGAATCTATCGAATACGGATTAATTGATGCGATATTGACTAAACGGAAATAAAAATTTTCACAAGATATTCTTTTTATCAAAAAAATACAATAGAATCTATTTACTCAAAATAAAATCAATAAATACCAAAAGAGGTTTAAAATATGACAGATAAGAGTAAAGATGATTCTGAAAGATTACTTCATTGTTCTTTTTGTGGGAAAAATCAAAAAGAAGTCGAAAAGCTTATCGCTGGACCATCAGTATGTATATGTAATGAATGTATTAAATTATGTAGTAATATTATTGAAGAAACAAAAGTTTCAAAAGATATTCAAAATCATGATTTAAAAGATTTACCTACCCCATATGAAATAAAAAAGCATCTTGATAATTATGTAATAGGACAAGATCATACAAAAAAAGTTTTATCTGTTGCTGTTTACAATCATTATCAACGTATTAGAAATATCAATGACAATAAAGACAAAACTGAACTTGGTAAAAGCAATATTTTATTAATCGGCCCTACTGGAAGTGGAAAAACATTATTAGCTGAAACACTAGCAAAGTTATTGAACGTGCCATTTAGTATTGCAGATGCGACTACTTTAACTGAAGCAGGATATGTAGGAGAAGATGTTGAAAACGTAATACAAAAATTATTACAAAAATGCAAATATAATGTCAAAAAAGCAGAATTAGGTATTATATATATAGATGAAATCGATAAAATTTCAAGAAAATCTGATAATCCTTCTATTACCAGAGATGTATCAGGAGAAGGAGTCCAACAAGCTTTACTAAAAATCATAGAAGGAACTATAGCGTCTATTCCGCCACAAGGTGGTCGTAAACATCCACAACAGGAGTTTTTACAAATTAATACTGCAAATATTTTATTTATATGTGCAGGAGCGTTTTCTGGATTATCTAATATTATTGCTAAAAGAGTTAATATAAGTAGTGAAATCGGATTTAATGCAAAAATTAATAATAAAAATCAAAAAAAACCAGAAGAATACTTATTAAAACAAATTGAACCAAAAGATTTAATAAAATTCGGATTGATTCCTGAATTTATTGGTCGTTTACCTATCATTACTATAGTCAACGAATTAACAGAAAACGCATTAATTGAAATATTATGCAAACCTAAAAACGCTTTAATTAAACAATATCAAACGCTATTTAACTTTGAAAGAGTCAAATTAGAATTTGATAAAAAATCAATTAAAGCGATCGCAAAAAAGGCAATGTTAAAAAAAACAGGTGCAAGAGGATTAAGATCTATTATTGAACAGGTTTTATTAAATATCATGTATGAATTACCATCAATGAAAAATGTAGAAAAAGTACTCATAACTGAATCAGTAATACATGCAAAATCATTACCTAAAATAATATATGAAAAGAATAAATCAAAAAAAGCATCTGGTGAATAAGTAATAAAAATCTTAATAAAGTTTAATTCTAGCTTTATTTACTTTTAAAAATCTATATATTAAATATAAAACGATTATTAAATCGATTATAAATATAACTGTATATTTTTATATCTTGCAGTTTTCAAATTTAAAAACAGCAGCGGAAATTCAACTAAGAGAGAGCTCTATGAATTCTGAGCGTTCTGAACGCATTAAAATTCCCGTTTTACCATTAAGAGATGTAGTTGTATACCCTCATATGGTTATTCCATTATTTGTAGGTCGAGCAAAATCAATTAAATGTATTGAAACATCTATGAATAATGATAAAAAAATTATGTTAATTGCACAAAAAGAAGCATCAAAAGATGAACCTAAAACAAATGATTTATTTAATATAGGAACCATTAGTTCAATTTTACAAATGTTAAAACTTCCAGATGGAACAGTAAAAGTGTTAGTTGAAGGTTTACAACGTGCTTGTATTAAGAATTTAATTAATACAGGGGAGCATTATATTGCTGAAGTGGAATTAATTAATATTTCTAATACTTTAAATAAAGAACATAAAGTATTAATTAAAACAACAATTAATCAATTTGAATCTTATATTAAACTGAATAAAAAAATTCCATCAGAAATATTAAATACTCTTAATAATATCACAAACTCAGAAAAACTAGCAGATACAATTGCAGCACATATGCCATTAAAATTAACAGATAAACAATCAGTACTTGAAATAAATAACGTAAATAAAAGACTAGAATTTTTAATGACTATAATGGAGTCAGAAATTGATTTGTTACAAGTAGAAAAAAGAATTAGAAATCGTGTTAAAAAACAAATGGAAAAAAGTCAAAGAGAATATTATTTAAATGAGCAAATAAAAGCTATACAAAAAGAACTCGGTGATATGGATGAAATTCCAGATGAAAATAAAATTTTAAAGCAAAAAATTAAATCTTTAAAAATGCCTAAAGAAGCTAAAGAAAAAACAGAATCAGAATTACAAAAACTAAAAATGATGTCACCAATGTCTGCTGAAGCAACTGTAGTAAGAAGTTATATTGATTGGATGATACAAGTTCCATGGAATACAAAAACAAAAATTAAAAAAGACATTAAAAAAGCTAAAAAAATTCTTGATATTGATCATTTTGGGCTTGAAAAAGTAAAAGAAAGAATATTAGAATATTTAGCTGTACAAAGCAGAACAAACAAAGTTAAAGGACCTATTCTATGTTTAATTGGGCCTCCAGGTGTAGGAAAAACATCGTTAGGTCAATCTATTGCGAGATCAACAGGTAGAAAATATGTAAGAATGGCATTAGGCGGAATAAGAGATGAAGCAGAAATAAGAGGGCACCGTCGTACGTATATAGGATCAATGCCCGGAAAACTAATTCAAAAAATGATTAAAGCAAAAGTGAAAAACCCATTATTTTTACTTGATGAAATCGATAAAATGTCTTGCGATGTTAGAGTAGATCCAGCTTCTGCACTATTAGAAGTACTTGATCCAGAGCAAAATGTTAATTTTAATGATCACTATTTAGAAGTAGACTACGATCTTTCTGATGTCATGTTTGTAGCAACTTCAAATTCTATGAATATACCTACTCCACTACTTGATAGAATGGAAATTATTAGGCTATCTGGTTACACAGAAAATGAAAAATTAAACATAGCAAAATCTTATTTATATCCTAAACAAATTGAAAGAAATGCTTTAAAAAAAAATGAACTAACCATTACTGATTGCGCTATAATGTATATTATCCAATATTATACAAGGGAAGCTGGGGTTCGTAGTTTAGAACGTGAAATATCTAAAATATGTAGAAAAGTAGTAAAAAAATTAATTTTAAATAAATCTTTAAAACATATTGAAATAAATAAAAAAAATATACATCAATTCTTAGGAATAAAACGATTTGACTATGGTAAGACAAACCATAGAAATCAAATTGGACAAGTAGTTGGGTTAGCATGGACAGAAGTTGGAGGAGAGTTATTAACAATTGAAACAGCATGTGTTCTAGGAAAAGGAAAACTTACCTATACCGGTTCTTTAGGTGAAGTTATGCAAGAATCAATTCAAGCTGCACTAACAGTCGTTAGATCACAAGCTAATAAGCTAGGAATTAAAAAAGATTTTTATGAAAAGCATGATATACATGTACATGTACCAGAAGGAGCTACTCCTAAAGATGGACCAAGTGCAGGTATTGCAATGTGTACTGCTATAGTCTCTTCTTTGACGAATAATCCTGTTAAATCTAGTGTTGCTATGACCGGAGAAATTACATTACAAGGTAAAGTACTTACTATTGGAGGGTTAAAAGAAAAGCTATTAGCAGCGCATCGTGGGGGTATAAAAAAAGTCTTAATACCCTATGATAATCAACGTCATCTGGAAGAAATACCAAAAAATATCATTGATGGATTAAAAATATATCCAGTAAAACATATTAAAGAAGTTTTAAAGTTAGCATTAGAAAAAACACCTTATATATAATTATAAGATATGTTTATATTATATAAAAAGTAAATTTGGCTGGCAAAAAATTGTCAGCCTTTATAAAAAATTAAAATATTACAAAAATTTTTAATATAATATTTAGGATCGTTGTATAATGATGAAATTTTTTAAAATACGATCAAAGCGCATTATAGTTCAATGTATTTTAGGTATAATTATTTTATCAATAATATTTGGTACTTTAAATAATTATATTCATAAAGATACAACAAAATATATTGCAGAAGTTAATAAAGAAAAAATTAGTTTTGAAACAATGAAAAATATTTTTGATATTGAATTAAATAAACAAAAAAACATATTAAAAAAAAATTTTAATACAATAAACAAAAAAATATTTAGACAAAAAATATATAATTACGTATTATCTCAATTAATAAATAATATTTTATTAGAACAATATACAAAAAATATTAATTTTAGCTTAGATGATAATGAAATTAAAAAAGTAATATTAAACTCTGATATATTTCAAGAAAATAATAAATTTGATAATAAAAAATATTTAAATTATTTAGAATCAATTAATTTAACAAATCATGAATATATAGAATTAATTAAAAAAAAATTAAGCACAATAAATTTAATTAATACTATTGCAAAAACAGATTTTATATTAGATAGTGAAAAAAAATATATACTAAACTTATTATCTCAAAAAAGAATAATAAAAAAAGCGATTTTTGAAATCAATTCTATAAAAAATCAAACTGTAAGCAATATAGAAGCTTTCAATTATTTTAATAAAAACAAAAATAAATTATACATTCCAGAACAATTTAAAATTAGTTATATTCATATACAACCAAATGAATTAAATATAAAATGCAATAACGAAGAAATTAAACTTTGGTATAAAAACAACATAAACAAATATTCAACAAAAGAAAAAAGAAATTATAGTATTATTCAAGTAAAAACTGAAAAAGAAGCTTTATTGATATTATCAAAATTAAAAAAAGGAGAAAATTTTTCACAGATAGCAAAAGAAAAATCAATAGAACCAATATCTTCTAAAAGAGGAGGAAACATTGGATGGCTAACAATCAATTTCATTCCTGAAGAGATAAAAAAATCAAATTTAAATCAAGAAAATCAAATTTCCAATATTATTAAATTTAATAATGAATTTTTAATTATAAAGTTAAATAAAATTATACCCACACACACAAAAAAAATTTTTGAAGTATCCGATATAATTGAATCTGAAATAAAACATAAAAAAGCTTTGTCTATTTATTATAATATCAAAAATAAACTCTTATTATTATCTCAAAAATACAAAAATAGATTTGATTTAATTGAAAAAGAATCCAATATTAAATCTAAAGAAACCCCCTGGTTTAACAAATATTCTATTCCAAAAATATTACAAAACTCTATATTAAAAAAAATCATTTTTACACAAGGATTATTAGATAGAGAAAAAAAAATGCAATCACATTCAGGATTAATTCAGTTAAAAAATAATCAATTGTTCCTACTAACTATAAAAAATTTTAAAGTAAAAAAATTACAAAATTTTGAAGATGTCAAAAGTAATATTATAAATATTTTAAAACACACAAAAGCAGTTAAAGAAACAAAAGAAAAAGTGAAAAAAATTTTATTTGACTTAAATAATGGAAAAAAAGAAATTTTAAGTAAAGAAAATATAATTTTTAATGCATCAGAGATCGTGTCTAGGTATGATCATAATTCAATTGTGCATAAAATTTTTTCAATACCATACAGAAATCATGAGAAAAAAATTTATACTATGTATCAAGATAAAAACAAAAATTTTATAATTGCATTTGTCTCAAAAATTTATAATGAAAAATTTTCAAAAAATGAAGAAGCAATGATTCTAAAATATTTAGAGAAAAATAATATAGAAAAAATATTTAATTGTATTATTAAGGATCTTCATAAAAAATCTAAAATTATATATAATTAAATAAAACATATATAACTATATTTACAGATTTATAATAAATCATTGTTATATTTAAAATTGTAAATATTATTTAACAGTCCAATTAATCATAAAAGTTAAATTTTTCTTTTAATTTTTTCATATAATATGAAGGATTAGATTTCCATTTATTAAATCCTTCAAGACGAATAATACATGCTTGACATTGACCGCATCCATTACCTATTAAACCTTTATAACAAGTTACTGTATGATTATAAATAAATTCACTTGAATTCCAATAATGCGATAAAGACCATATTTCTGCTTTACTTAAATTCATTAAAGGAACTTTAAAACTAATTTGACAATCCATTCCGATTTGAATGACACGATTCATTGTTTGAATAAATTCATTTCTGCAATCCGGATAACCGGAAAAATCAATAGTGTTTACACCTAAAATAACAGAATCAATGTGATTATTAAAAGCATATATAGAAGATAAAGTTAAAAATAAAATATTTCTACCTGGAACAAAGGTGCTAGGCAATGAAGAATTTAATTGATGATTATTAAAAATAGAAATATTTTTATCTGTTAAACTACTTTTAGAAAGATCTTTTAAAAATTTAATATCTATAAATAGATGTTTTTTCACTTTAAAATATTTTGATATAAAACGAGAAGAATCAATCTCAGATTTATGTATTTGATCATAATCAAAAGTAATACAATAAATTTCTTGATATATATGAGAATAATGTATTAAACAAGTTGTTGAATCTTGTCCACCACTAAATACTATTAGTGCTTTTTTCTTATTTTTATTCATATTTTATTTTTTATACGTCTATATTTGGAAATATTATAATTAATATTATATATTAAGAATAAAAAAAATGTTTTTAATTTATTAGTTTTAAAAATAAAATCAATTAAAAATATATAATATTACAAAATATATTTTTAATATTTAAATGCTAGGATTATTTTGTGAGATTGTTTAAACAATTAAAATGGTATTTTATACAAGAATGGAAACGCTATTTAGGATCTATTATTTTATTAATAACAATAGCATTTTTACAGTTAATACCACCGAAGATAATTGGAATTTTAACAGATTTAATTATTAAAGAAAAAATAAGTAGTATAAAAATACTACCATGGATTTTAATAATTATTTTAATTGCAATTGCTGTATATATATTAAGATATTTATGGAGAATTCTTTTATTTGGAGCGTCTTATAATCTTGCAACAGAATTAAGAGTAAAATTTTATTCCCATCTTAGCAATCAAAGTCAAATATTTTTTTTAAAAAATCGAACTGGAGATTTAATTGCTAGAGCTACAAATGATGTAGATCGTGTTGTATTCGCAGCAGGAGAGGGTGTTTTAACACTTATAGATTCATCTATTATGGGTTTATCTGTATTAGTTATTATGATTACTCAAATCAGTTGGTTATTAACAGTAATTTCTCTTATACCAATGCCCTTTATGGCTATTTTAATTAAAAAATATGGGAAAGAACTGCATAATAAATTTAGAAAATCACAACATTTATTTTCTTTATTAAACAATCAAACACAGGAAATATTAACTAGTATTCGCATGATTAGATCATTCGGGCTAGAAAAAAATCAATTAGAAAAATTTAATAAAATTGTTCATAAAGCTGGAAAAAAAAATATGCAAGTAGCAGAGATAGACGCACGTTTTGATCCAGTCATTTATTTATCAGTAGCATTTTCTAATGTACTAGCTATTACTGTAGGTGGATATTTAGTATGGAATTACACAATTACTATAGGTCAATTAACAAGTTTTATTATGTACCTAGGTTTAATGATTTGGCCAATGTTAGCGCTAGCATGGATGTTTAATATAGTTGAAAGAGGTAGTGCGGCATGGGAAAGAATCTATTTAATTATTAATAAAAAACCATATATTGAAGATGGTACAAAAAAAACAACTAATATTACAAAAATAATACATGTGCATATTAATTCTTTCTTTTACCCAAAAAGAAATATTCCATCTTTAAAAAACATCTATTTTACTCTTTTACCAGGAAAAACTTTAGGTATCTGTGGGCCTACTGGTTCTGGAAAAAGCACTTTATTAAAACTAATTCAAAGACAATTTAAAATCACTGACGGAGAAATAACTTATGATTCAACTTCATTATTACAATTGAAAATTGATTATTGGAGAAGTAAAATTTCTGTGGTTAATCAATCTACATTTTTATTTTCAGATAACATATACAATAATATTGCTCTAGGCAAGCCTAATGCCTCTGCAGCTGAAATTGAACAAGTAGCAAAATTAGCAGATATACATAAAGATATTATATGCTTACCTAAAGGATATCAAACAGAAGTTGGAGAACGAGGTGTAATGTTATCTGGTGGTCAAAAACAGCGTATTTCTATAGCTCGAGCATTGTTATTAAATACAGAAATATTAATTTTAGATGATGCTTTATCTGCAGTAGATGGAAATACTGAAAATAATATTTTAAATAACTTAGAAAAATGGAAAAAAACTGGACGTTCAATAATAATCGTAGCGCATCGTTTGTCTGGATTGATTAATGCAGATGAAATTATTGTTATTGAAAAAGGTATGATTCTTCAAAAAGGAAATCATACAAAATTAATACAAGAAAAAAATTGGTATCAATCTATGTATAATCAGCAAGCAAAAAAAATTGCGGATAATTAAAAATATATGAGAAATTTATAATATGGATCATTTCATAGAATTTTGGCCAATTTTAAAACGTTTAATACAATATGCAATGCCTTGGAAAAAAAAAATTATATTAGCGTTTTTTTTACTTATAAGTGGTGCAACTTCAGAGGTCTTAGGACCTATTTTAATTAGTTATTTTATTAACAATATTTTATCTAAGCATGAATTTCATTTTGCATTAACACTTATAATTTTAGTTACATTTATCATGCTACAAATATTAGCGGTTTTTTTTAATTATTTTCAAAGTATTTATTTTAATAAAATAGCTGTTAGAGTAATTAACAAGTTACGCAATGATGTTATGAGTTCAGCAATAAAACAACCTATTTTTGAATTTGATTTACAACCTATTGGTCAAATAATTTCTAAAGTCACTAATGATACTGAAGTAATTAAAGAATTATACGATACTGTTGTTCCGACTTTATTAAGAAGTATAACATTAATTATTGTTATATTGTTCGCAATGTTTACCCTTGAGTGGCATATGGCAAGCATTGCAATTTTTATTATACCATTAGTAATAATTATTATGTTAATTTACCAAAATTATAGTACTCCATTACTTCGTAACGTTAGGTATTATTTAGCTAATATTAATAACAAATTTAATGAAACAATTAACGGAATGAATGTTATTCAACAATTTAGACAAGAAAATAGATTTAAAAAAAGCATTGAAAATAGTAGCCAATTACATTATTCAGCACGTATGAAAATATTAAAATTAGATGGTTTTCTGCTACGACCATTATTAAGCCTAATATCATCTCTAGTATTGTGTAGTTTTATATTTTCATTTAGTTGCTTAAAAAATAAAGTACCTGAAATAGGTATATTGTATGCTTTTATTACGTATTTAGGACGCCTCAATGAACCCTTGATTTCAATAACTATTCAGCAATCTATATTGCAACAAGCAATTGTAGCTGGAGAAAGAATATTCTCTCTGATAAATTCAAAAAAACAAAAATATGGAAAAAACAAAGAAAAATTAAATACTGGAAAAATTAATATTAAAAATCTTACATTTAGTTATTTAAACAATCAAAAAAATATACTTAATAATATTAATATAGATATTCCATCTAAAAGTTTTATTGCATTTGTAGGTCACACAGGTAGTGGAAAAAGTACTTTAGCTAATTTATTAATGGGACATTATCCGATTGAACATGGACAAATATATCTTGATGACAAACCTATTAACTCTATAAGCCATTGCGTTTTAAGAGAAAACATATTAATGGTTCAACAAGATCCGATAATTCTTGCAGATACTTTTTTCGCTAATATTACATTAGGCAGAGACATATCAGAAGACAAGATATGGAAAATATTAAAAATTGTTAATCTTTTTTCTTTAGTAAAATCTATGCCAAAAGGTTTACATGCTGTTTTAGGAGAAGAAGGTAATACTTTATCTGCAGGACAAAAACAATTACTATCAATTGCTAGAATACTAGTAAAAAATCCTAAAATACTTATATTAGATGAAGCAACTGCTAATGTTGATTCTGGCACAGAGAAATTAATTCAAACAACTTTAACTTCTATAAAACAAAATACTACATTGATTGTTATAGCTCATCGACTATCTACAATAGTTAATGCAGACTTTATTGTCGTATTAGATAGAGGTTGTGTTGTAGAATGTGGAAAACATAAAGAATTATTAAAAATAAAAGGTTTTTATTCAAAAATGTATAATTTTCAGTTGTCTAAATATTAAAATCTTTAATTTAGAAGATTCTGTTAGTTATACTAAACACCTGTCTGCATTGATTTAGCTGCTTCTTTCCAGATCTGACTCATTTTTCAATTCAACAGCGTTGAGGTCTAACAGAATCTTCTTTACTATAATATTAATATAAAAAATTGAATGTAATATTTTATATACTAAATGTATAATTTACAACTAATATTTAAAAATTTTTAATTTTAAACAAAATTAATATCATAATGATATTTAAAAAAAATATGAACTATCAAATAATAGCAAGAAAGTATCGCCCCCAATCTTTTAAAGAAATAATTGGTCAGAAACATATTATAACTGCAATATGTAATGCAATTGCCATGAAAAGAATACATCACGCATGGTTATTATCTGGAACCAGAGGTGTAGGAAAAACTACTATTGGTCGTCTATTAGCTAAGAGTTTAAATTGTCAAAAAAATATCAGTTCTATACCTTGTAGAAAATGCACTAATTGTAAAGAAATAGAAATAGGAACTTCAATAGACTTTATTGAAATAGATGCTGCTTCAAGAACAAAAATAGAAGAGATGAGAGAAATTTTAGATCATATTTATTACGCTCCAAGTAAAAGTAGATTTAAAATATATTTAATCGATGAAGTACATATGCTTTCTAGACATAGTTTTAATGCACTTTTAAAAACTCTAGAAGAACCACCTAAACATATTAAATTTATTTTAGCAACAACAGATATAGAAAAAATACCTAAAACCATTACATCTCGCTGTTTATGCTTTAAACTTAATATACTATCCGAAGAAAATATTTTAAATTATTTAAAATTTATTTTAAATAATGAAAATATTAATTTTGATATAGATGCTTTAAAAATTATATCTGAATATTCTAAAGGAAGTATGAGAGATGGGTTGAATTTATTAGAACATGCTATTAGCTTTAGTAAAAATAACATTAATTTAAAAAAAATTAACATAATGTTAGGTATTCCAAGTAAAAAAAACATTTATTTATTAACTAAATTTCTATTAGAAAAAGATTCTAAAAAAATGATGTTTTTATTAAATAAAATGGATAATATAAACATAGAATGGGAAAATATTCTGATAGAAATGTTGCGTATATTATACGATATTGCTATGAAAAAAATATATCCCTTAGAATGGCATGAAAATATTTATAAAAATTATCAATACGATATTCAAGAAATAGCATATAAAAAAAATAAAAAAGATATTCAAATATGTTATAAAATTTTATTAAACGGAAGAAAACAGTTAATTTTTTCACCTAATCATAAAATAGGTGTAAAAATGACTTTACTTCAGGCGATTACACAAATAAAAGAATAAAACTTATAAAATATAAATAATAGTTTTATTTCTATTTAAATATTTTTAAAAAATTTTAAAAGTGAGAAAAATATGTTTAGTAAAGGTGGATTAGGGAATTTAATGAAACAAGCTCAACAAATGCAAGAAAAAATGACACAGGTACAAGAAGAAATAGCTAAAATAGAAGTAACAGGGGAGGCAGGAGCAGGATTAGTAAAAGTTACTATTAATGGGTCACATAACTGTAGACGAGTCGAAATAGATCCAAGCTTATTAAAAGATGATGATAAAGATATGATAGAAGATTTAGCAGCGGCTGCATTTAATGATGCGACTAGAAGAATTTCTGAAGTTCAAAAGAAAAAAATGTCTGCTATATCTAGTGGCATGCAACTTCCACCAGGATTTAATATGCCGATATAAATTTTGAATATTTTTAATTTTTAAAATTTTTAAAAATATTTTATATTTTAAATTAATAAAGGATATACCCATGAATATACAAAAAAAAGAAACATATAGTTTTCAATCTGAAGTAAAACAATTATTGCATTTAATGATTCATTCTTTATATTCTAACAAAGAAATTTTTTTAAGAGAATTAATATCTAATGCGTCAGATGCAATAGATAAACTACGATTTGAATCTATTTCATCACCAGAGTTATATAAAAATACACCAAAAATTCAAATTTCTATTAATAAATCACAAAGAACACTGATTATTAATGATAATGGAATTGGAATGACACGTGAAGATATAATTGAAAATTTAGGAACAATTGCAAAATCAGGTACTAAGTCATTTTTAAAATCCTTAGAAAATAAAAACAATAGTATAAAAAATGAATTAATAGGCGAGTTTGGAGTTGGTTTTTATTCATCTTTTATAGTTTCAGACAAAGTATTAGTAAGAACAAAATTTGCTGCAAATAAATCTAATAACGGAACATTGTGGGAATCTTCTGGAGAAGGTGAATATAACATTACAAATGTTACAAAAAAAACACCAGGTACAGAAATTACATTATTTTTGAAAAAAGAAGAAGATGAATTTTTAGAAATATGGAAAATTAAAAACATTGTTAATAAGTATTCGGATCACATTACTGTACCAGTAGAAATACAAACATATGATGAAAAAAACAAAACATATTTTTGGGAGCAAATAAATAAAGCTCAAGCGTTATGGACTAAAAATAAATCTTCTATTAGTGAAAAAGAATATCAAGAATTTTATAAATACCTAACTAATGATCAAAATAACCCTATTACTTGGAGTCATAATCACGTAGAAGGTAATCATGAATACATTAGTTTATTATACATTCCAGAAAAAGCAGCTTGGGATATTTGGAATAGAGAGAACAAACACGGTTTAAAACTATATGTGAAACGTGTTTATATTATGGATAATTCTCAAGAATTTCTACCAAATTATCTTAGATTTATCAGAGGAGTAATAGATTCAAATAATTTACCTTTAAATGTTTCTAGAGAAATATTACAAAGTAATTCTATTACTCAAAATTTAAAAAAAGCATTAATAAAAAGATCATTAAAAATGTTAGATACACTATCTAAACAACATAAAGAAAAATATCAATCTTTTTGGAATGAGTTTGGACTAGTTTTAAAAGAAGGACCAGCAGAAGACAGTGAAAACTTAAATTTAATTGCTAATCTTTTACGTTTTACATCAGTTAAAAATAACAGTCCAGAACAAAAAATATCGTTAAAACAATATGTATCTAATATGATTGAAAAACAAGAAAAGATATATTATATAACTTCTGATAGTTATATATCTGCTAAAAATAGTCCTCATCTTGAACTATTTAACAAAAAAAATATTGATGTTTTATTGTTATCAGATAGAATTGACGAGTGGATGATGAATTACCTAGTTGAATTTGAAGGTAAAAAATTTCAATCTATTAGTAAAGAAGATTCTTCATTAAATAAATTTATCAAAGACAAAATAATAGATAAAGAAGAAACATCAAAAGACATAGTTAATTTCTTAAACAAAGTCAAAAAAGTACTAGGTGATAAAGTAAAATCTGTTAGATTAACAAATAGATTGACAGAAACCCCATGCATTGTTTTAAGTGATTCCAATGAAATGAGTACACAAATGGCTAAACTTTTCACTGCTGCAGGACAATCTATTCCTGAGTTAAAATATATATTTGAAATTAATCCAAAACATGAATTAATTAAAAAAATATGTAAAATTAATGATAATACAATATTTGACGAATGGATCAAACTATTATTAGATCAATCATTATTAGCTGAAAAAGGCAGTCTAGATAATCCCCATGAATTTATTTCTAGAATGAATAAACTATTAATAAAATTATAAAAATATGATTACTACTTTTTTATAGTAGTAATCTGGATCTTACAACTATTTGAAAAATAAAAATAATTATGCATATTATTTTATTAGGTGCGCCAGGCACTGGAAAAGGTACTCAATCTAAATTTATTGCAAAAAAATATAAAATTCCACAAATATCTACGGGAGATATATTGCGAGAACATATTGAATTAAAAGATGCAATTGGAAAAAAAATATTAAATATTCTAAAAAACGGCGAATTAGTTTCAGATGATATTGTTTGTAATCTTATCTATAAAAAAATCAACCAAAAAAATTGCACTAAAGGTTTTTTATTAGATGGGTTTCCTAGAACCATTACACAAGCAAAATATATATCAAATTTAGGTATTAAGATACATTTTGTTTTTGAATTTATTGTGCCAGATGAATTAATCTTTCAAAGAATATCAGGAAGAAGAATACACATACAATCAGGTAGAACCTATCATATCTTTTTTAATCCTCCTAAAGAAGAAGGGAAAGATGATATTACTAAAGAACAGCTTATTATAAGAGAAGATGATAAAATTGAAAGTATTAAAAATAGACTTAAACATTATAAAAAAAATAATAATGAATTAACTAAATATTACTTAGAAGAAAACAAATTAAAAAAATTGAAATTTTTTCAAGTTGATGGAACAAAAAAACCTGATATTATTAAAAAAGAAATAGAAACATTAATAGAAAATAAAAATTAATTTATTTTTGCGTTCTACAGGATTCGAACCTGTGACCTACGGCTTAGAAGGCCGTTGCTCTATCCATCTGAGCTAAGAACGCATAAAATATAATATAAAATTTAACATTAAAATAATATATATGCAACTAAATTAACATTATGCTTTAAAAATATATTAATGCTAAATAATTTTTGAATTATATAAATAAATATGAGTTATTAAACAATGCCAGCAATAATTATAGATGGTAATAAAATCGCAAAAATTTTGGAAATAAACATTTCAAAAAAAATAAAAAACAGAAAAAAAAATGGAAAAAGAATTCCAGGATTAGCAATGATTATCATAGGGAACAACTCTGCTTCTCAAATTTATGTAAATAAAAAAATATTAGCTTGTAAAAATGTTGGATTAATTTCTAAACATTGGCATTTCCCAAGTACTATCAACGAAGATTCAATATTAAATCTTATTGATAAACTGAATCATGATACAAATATAGATGGTATTTTAATTCAATTACCTATCCCGAAGAAAATAAATCATTTTAAAATTTTTACAAGTATTAGACCGGACAAAGATGTAGATGGATTTCATCCATATAATACAGGATTATTATGTCAAAGAAATCCTACCTTAAGATCTTGTACACCCAAGGGAATAATTACAATGTTAAATTATATGAAGATTAAAACACATGGACTTAATGCGGTTGTGGTAGGAGCATCTAATATAGTAGGAAGACCTATGAGCATGGAATTATTACTAGCAGGGTGCACAACAACTATTACCCATAGATTTACTAAAAATTTAAAAAATCATGTAAATAACGCTGATTTATTAGTTGTTGCTGTTGGAAAACCAAAATTTTTAAAAGGACATTGGATAAAGAAAAATGCTATTGTAGTTGATGTTGGAATTAATCGATTACCAAATGGTACGATAGTTGGTGATGTTGACTTTAAATCAGCATTTTTAAAAGCATCTTATATAACTCCAGTTCCAGGAGGAGTTGGTCCGATGACTGTTGTAACGTTACTGCAAAACACATTAGAAGCTTGTGAAAAATATCATGATATGTAAAATTTTCAATTAACTATTTTTGTATCTCCAAAATGTTTTATCATTATAATCTTCTAAAATTACATTTAATTTACTTATTTCATTACGTAATTGATCTGCTTCTTTCCAAAGTTTTAGTTGTCTAGAAATATTTCTTTTTTCAATCAAAATTTCAATTGTTTTTATTTTATCTTGACTAAAAAAAGATTTCTTTTGTAAAAAATCTTCAGGTGTTTCCAATAAAAAATTTAAAGTAATAGCTAATTTTTTTAATCTAAAAGCAAGTAAATTAGATTTATATAAGTTACTTTGTTTAAAGTAGTTAATTTTTTTAGCTAATTTTATTAAAATAAAAAATGCTTTTGGAGTATTAAAATCATCATTAATTGCATCATAAAATAATAATTCTAAATCTATACCTTCTGTAGAATTAGAAATAGGATCTGTATTATATAATGCGTTATATAAATATCTTAACGATGATTCCGCTATTTTCAAATTTTTTTCAGAATAATAAATAGGATGACGATAATGCGTGGATAAGAAAAAATAACGTAATACTTCAGATTGATATTTAAGTAAAACATCTTTTAAGAAATATGCATTACCTAAAGATTTAGACATTTTTTGATCGTCTATTATCACCATTCCAGAATGCATCCAAAAATTAATTCTGAATTTATTATTAAAACATTTTGATTGAGATATTTCATTTTCATGATGAGGAAATAAAAGATCCGAACCACCTCCATGAATATCTATATAATTTTTAAAAACAACATTTGTAATAGCTGTACATTCAATGTGCCATCCAGGTCTACCCTTTCCCCAAGGGGATTCCCAGAAAAATTTATCTTTTTCTTTAGATTTTTTCCAAAGTACAAAATCTAATGGATTTTTTTTAATTTTACTTGAAGTAAAACATGTTCTAGAAATTAGATCTTTTAAAGATTGACGAGACAAAGAACCATATGATTTATCACTATCTATTGAAAAAACAACATCACCTTCACTATTGATATATGCATTTTGATTTTTGATTAATTTTGTAATAATCTCAATTATATCATGAATATGATCTGTAACTCGTGGTTCTTGATCAGGTAAATCAATTCCTAAACGAAAAAAATCTTGTTTCATTGCATTAATCATTTCATTTGAAAAATGTTTAATATCTATATTTTTTTCTAAAGATTTTAAAATAATTTTATCATCAACATCTGTAATATTCCTGATATATTTTACTTTTAAACCTAAATGTCTTAAATAACGTACTATCATATCAAAAACAACAAAAGTACGTGCATGACCAATATGGCAAAAATCATAAACAGTAACACCGCAAACATATAAATTAATTTGTTTATTTTTAATAGGTATAAATTTTTCTTTTTTTCTAGTTAATGTATTAAAAATTTTTAACATAATTTTCCTATAAAAAAATTTAAAAAAATAATATAAAATATATTATTTTCTATATTGTCAATATGATAAACTAATTATATTATCCATAATTTTAATAGATTAAAATTTTTATATATTTTAATTAAATTTTAAAATAGATAAAATACTTTAATATATATTAAATTTTTAAAATAATTATATATCTTTTATAGAATGTTTTATGAAATTTATTCTAAAATTAGAAATATTTTATGAAAAATAAAACCAGGATTAATTAATGAAGACAAAATTACGAGAAATGTTAAAATTCCCTTGTTTTTTTACTTATAAGATCATTGGTTTAGCAAAACCTGAACTTATTGATCAAGTAATAAAAGTCATTCAAATTCAGATTCCTGGAGATTATACACCTCAAGTTAAATCAAGTAACAGGGGCAATTATATTTCTATTTCAATTACAATATGCGCTAAAAACTTCAAACAAATTGAAAGATTATATCATGATATTAGTCAGATAAATATGGTTAGAATGGTCTTATAAAGAAATATATAAATAGCATATGAATTATAAAATGTATTTTCATATAGTACAGCTCGATAAAGAGCCGTACTAAAAAAGATATGTAATTGTCATCTACATTTATTTTATATTTAAAAAAATATAGATACCCTACAAACTAATAACATTAGCAGCAGATGGTCCTTTTGCTCCTTCAGTAATTTCAAACTCAACACTTTGACCTTCTGCTAAAGTTTTAAATCCATTACTTTGTATAGCTGAAAAATGAACAAATACATCTTTACTTCCATCTTCTGGAGTGATAAAACCAAAACCTTTAGATTCATTAAACCACTTAACATTGCCTTTAATCTTGGACATCTATATTACCTTCACATAAAAATATACTAAATTAAAAAACGAACTAAAATAATTATAAATGATTTTTATCACAACAAGATAAAAAATCAAAAATAACAGAAAATTTTTAATAGATTAACATGTAAATCTATTGTTAGCTAGAAAGTAATGTATTTAAAAAATAATTTTTATAAAAATTTCATTTTTTATATAATATTAAATATTTTATAATGACTTATTTTTTAAAAAATCTTTTTTTAAATATAAAAAAACCCGAAAAAATTTTTTCGGGTTTTTTATACCTGGAACTTACCTACTCTCACACGGGGAGACCCCGTACTACCATCGGCGATGCAGCGTTTCACTTCTGAGTTCGGAATGGATTCAGGTGGTACCACTGCACTATTTTTACCAGGGAATTTTATTTTTATAATGCTATTATAATATATATATATATTAATACAACAATAAATTCAGCAAAACAAGCTTTATTATTAAATTTATTTGATTTAAAAAACACCTCTGGTGTTGTAAGGTTAAGCCTCTCGGGTCATTAGTACTAGTTAGCTCAACATATTACTATGCTTACACATCTAGCCTATCAACGTCGTAGTCTTCAACGTCCCTTCAGTAAACATTTCTGTTTCAGGGAAGATTAATCTTGGGGCAAGTTTCGTGCTTATATGCGTTCAGCACTTATCTTTTCCGCATATAGCTACCGGGCGATGCCATTGGCATGACAACCCGAACACCAGTGATGCGTCCACTTCGGTCCTCTCGTACTAGAAGCAGCCCCCCTCAATCTTCCAACGCCCACGGCAGATAGGGACCGAACTGTCTCACGACGTTCTAAACCCAGCTCGCGTACCACTTTAAATGGCGAACAGCCATACCCTTGGGACCTGCTTCAGCCCCAGGATGTGATGAGCCGACATCGAGGTGCCAAACACCGCCGTCGATATGAACTCTTGGGCGGTATCAGCCTGTTATCCCCGGAGTACCTTTTATCCGTTGAGCGATGGCCCTTCCATTCAGAACCACCGGATCACTAAGACCTGCTTTCGCACCTGCTCGCATTATCATGCTCACAGTCAAACTGGCTTATGCCTTTGCACTAAACTCACGATGTCTGACCGTGATTAGCCAATCTTCGTACTCCTCCGTTACTCTTTGGGAGGAGACCGCCCCAGTCAAACTACCCACCAGACACTGTCTCTACACCGGATAACGGCGCTAGGTTAGAATACCGAATTTTCAAGGGTGGTATTTCAAGGTTGGCTCCACTAGAACTAGCGTTTTAGTTTCTTAGCCTCCCACCTATCCTACACATGAGAATTCAGAATTCAGTGTCAAGCTATAGTAAAGGTTCACGGGGTCTTTCCGTCTTGCCGCGGGTATACTGCATCTTCACAGCAATTTCAATTTCACTGAGTCCCAGGTGGAGACAGCCTGGCCATCATTACGCCATTCGTGCAGGTCGGAACTTACCCGACAAGGAATTTCGCTACCTTAGGACCGTTATAGTTACGGCCGCCGTTTACCGGGGCTTCAGTTCAGAGCTTTAAGTTTCCTTTAACTCCTTCGATTAACCTTCCGGCACCGGGCAGGCGTCACACCGTATACTTCCACTTTCGTGTTTGCACAGTGCTGTGTTTTTAATAAACAGTTGCAGCCAGCTGGTATCTTCGACTAACTTTAGCTCGAGGAGAAAATCCTTTCACTTAAATTAGCGTGCCTTCTCCCGAAGTTACGGCACTATTTTGCCTAGTTCCTTCACCTGGGTTCTCTCAAGCGCCTTAGTATTCTCTACCTAACCACCTGTGTCGGTTTTGGGTACGATTTAATTTTATCTGAAGCTTAGAGGCTTTTCTTGGAAGCGTGGTATTAGTTACTTCATCACCTTAATGATTCGTCATCGTGCCTCAGATTAAAGATAACCGGATTTGCCTAATTATCATACCTACACACTTAAACCAGGATAACCGTCACCTGGATAACTTAACCTTCTTCGTCCCCCCTTCGCAATAAAAATAAGCACAGGAATATTAACCTGTTGTCCATCGACTACGCTTTACAGCCTCGCCTTAGGGGTCGGCTTACCCTGCCCCGATTAACGTTGGACAGGAAACCTTGGTTTTTCGGCGAGCAGGTTTTTCACCTGCTTTATCGTTACTCATGTCAGCATTCGCACTTCTGATACCTCCAACATACTTTACAATATGTCTTCGACGGCTTACAGAACGCTCCCCTACCCAGCAAAAAATTAATTTTTGCTGCCGCAGCTTCGGTGCATAGTTTGAGCCCCGTTACATCTTCCGCGCAGGCCGACTTGACCAGTGAGCTATTACGCTTTCTTTAAATGATGGCTGCTTCTAAGCCAACATCCTGGCTGTTTATGCCTTCCCACATCGTTTCCCACTTAACTATGACTTTGGGACCTTAGCTGGCGGTCTGGGTTGTTTCCCTTTCCACAACGAACGTTAGCACCCGCTGTGTGTCTCCCGTGATAACATTCTACGGTATTCGGAGTTTGCATCGGATTGGTAAGCCGGGATGGCCCCCTAACCGAAACAGTGCTCTACCCCCGAAGATGAATTCACGAGGCGCTACCTAAATAGCTTTCGGGGAGAACCAGCTATCTCCCGGTTTGATTGGCCTTTCACCCCTAGCCATAGGTCATCCGCTGATTTTTCAACATCAGTCGGTTCGGTCCTCCAGTTGGTTTTACCCAACCTTCAACCTGCCCGTGGCTAGATCACCGGGTTTCGGGTCTGTATCCTGAAACTTAACGCCTATTTAGGACTCGGTTTCCCTTCGGCTCCCCTATTCGGTTAACCTTGCTACAGAATACAAGTCGCTGACCCATTATACAAAAGGTACGCAGTCACATTTCATAATTCCAAATGCTTCCACTGCTTGTACGTGCACGGTTTCAGGTTCTATTTCACTCCCCTAGCCGGGGTTCTTTTCGCCTTTCCCTTACGGTACTAGTTCACTATCGGTCAGTCAGGAGTATTTAGCCTTGGAGGATGGTCCCCCCATATTCAAACAGGATTTCTCGTGTCCCGCTCTACTTTTCGAACCCACAAAATATTTTATTTCGTATACTGGGCTATCACCATGTATCGCTGAATTTTCCAAAATCATTCTACTATAAAATATTTTGATTATGGTTCTGGGCTGTTCCCCTTTCGCTCGCCACTACTAAGGGAATCTCAGTTGATTTCTTTTCCTCAAGGTACTTAGATGTTTCAGTTCCCTTGGTTTGCTTTATTAATCTATTTAATTCAATTAATAATGATACGAATGTATCGGGTTTCCCCATTCGGACATCGACGGTTATATCGCTTCATATCAGCTTACCGACGCTTTTCGCAGATTAGCACGTCCTTCTTCGCCTCTGACTGCCAAGGCATTCACCATACACGCTTATTTACTTAACCTTACAACCCACAGGTGTTTTTTAAAATAAAAAATTATATGCTTGTTTTCCGAATTTTTAAAGAGCTTTATTTATATATGTTTTAACACTTTTTAAAGAATAACACAATAATTTAAATTAGTACATAATTAATTTTAAAAAATTATTTTTATTTCGTCCCCTAGGGGATTTGAACCCCTGTTGCCGCCGTGAAAGGGCGATGTCCTAACCTCTAGACGAAGGGGACTTTATAGATAAAAAATTAGGTTTTAATAAGTTTATAATAATACAGATCGAAAAAAAAGAGTCAAGTATTTTCTTTAATATACAGTAAATATATAAAAATTTTATTTATATATTATTAATATTTCAAATAACTTTATATAAAAAACTATTTTTTATTTAATAAATCAATAATATAATCTATCTTTGGTAAAATACCATGCCATTTTAGAAAAGAATGAGCTGCTTGAAAAACCAGCATTCCTGTCCCGTCTGAAACATACTTCGAATTCATATTTTTACACCAATTAATAAAAGATGTACTTTTTGATCCATAATTCATATCGTAAAAAAAAGTTTTAGAAGAAAATAAATATGATGGAATAAAGATATTTTTATATCGAATATTTCTAGATAATCCATTAATTACTAAATCAAAACAAGTATTTTTTAAACTATCTTTTTTAAATATTTTAATATTTCCATATTTTCTGAATTGATTAACTAAATTGATGGCATTTAAATCTGTTCTATTCAAGATATAAACTGAACATCCAAGTGATAAAATTGATAAAAGAATACCCTGAACTGCGCCTCCTGCTCCTAATATTAATATAGAAAAATTTTTTTTTATGAATTTTAATCTAGTCAAATCAGATAATAATCCAATACCATCAGTATTATCTCCTAAAATATATCGATTATTTACTTTTTTTAATGTATTTACAGATTTAGCAATCTGCGCTCTTTTACTTAATTTATCACAAAAAAAATATGCTTCTTGTTTAAAAGGAGAAGTAATATTTGCCCCTTTAACATTACTTTTAAAAAAATTAGAAACTAATAAAGAAAATTGATCTAATGGAATATTTATAGCTTTATAAAAATGTAAAATTCCAGTTTGTTTAGCGAAAAGATTATGAATTTCTGGAGATTTACTGTGATTAATAGGATTTCCAAATAAAGCATAATTAAAGTTTTCATTTTGATATTTACGCATAACGAACTAACTTTCCATTCATAATATTAATTATTTTCGAAGGATTTTTCTCGTTTCCTATATTACCGTTTAACAATGGAAAATGTTTTCCAAAATTTTCTAAAACACTTTCCCTAGTAAGACATGGGGGCATGTTAGTGAAATTTGCACTTGTTGATATTAATGGTTTTCCAAATACAGTGCATAATTTAACTATACTTAAATGATTGCTGATACGAATTGCTACAGTATTATATTTACCAGTTAACCAATAAGGAGTTGAAGAATTTGATGGAACTAAAAGCGTAAAAGGTCCTGGCCAATAATTAAACATATTTTTTTTTTGTTCTACTGATATTTGAGTTTCATCGATATATTTATTTACTTGACTATAATTTGCAGCTACTAATATAAAACCTTTCTTTAAACTTCTTTTTTTTAAATTTAATAAGTTTTTAACAGCTATTTGACTATCAGGATCGCATCCCAGTCCAAACATAGATTCTGTAGGATATGCAATAATTTTTTTGCAATATAATTGTTGTATACAATGTATTAATGAATTTAAATGAAAACTTTTTCTCATTGAATAATTCTCATATAAAAATATTATCTATTTACAAGCTTAATGTATTATTTTTGTAGTAAAATTAAATAATAATTTTTCAAGTCTTCTATAAACTATTTCGCATCCTGGAGTGTTAAATAAAACAATTAAAATAATCCATTTTAAATCTTCTAAATTTAACTGATTAATCTCTAAATCCATGATTTTTTCAATAATTATCTCTCTTGTATTTAAAGTTAATATTTCTAATTGCTCTAAAAATAATATAAAACCACGACAATCAGCGTTCAACTTGAACAATTCTGCTTTATTATAAATTCGTGTTGAAATTTGATCTGAAGTCAAACTTATAGATAAAAAATTATTTTTTTTATAAGAAGATAAATTTTTTAACCATCTTAATGCATTATAAATATCTTTTTTTTGAAAACCTATATCTGATAAATCATTGATTAAATTATCATAATCAATAGATATTTCTGATTCACTATACACGCAAGTTTCAAATAAATATATTAATATTTCAAACATTATATCCTCAATTAAATATTAAAAAAATTTGCATATTTAATAACGCTTTATATATTAATTTTTATCAAAACTTTAATTATTTAATATATAAAACTTTATAATATATTAAAAGAGTTTATACTATAAAATTAAATAATTTTACATAATAATATAAATAAATATATGTCTGTTTTAAAAATATTACAATATCCAAACCCAAAATTAAGACTTATTGCAAAACCAGTTAATATAATTACAAAAGAAATAAAAAAATTAACTTGTAATATGCTAGATACTATGTATGAAAAAGAAGGAATTGGTTTAGCAGCAACACAAGTGAATGTACAATTACAAATTGTAGTTATTAGCAAGGAAAATTTTAAAAAAGATCATTTAATACTTATTAATCCTAAAATTATTGAAAAAAAAGGAAATATTAGTATTCAAGAAGGATGTTTATCTATTCCAGAATACCGTGCTTTTATACCGAGATCAGATTATATCAAAGTCAAAGCTATAAATTTATTCGGAAAAGAAATAGAAGTAGAAGCAAAATCAATATTATCTATTTGTATACAACATGAAATTGATCATTTACAAGGAAGATTATTTATAGATTATTTATCGTTGTTAAAAAGAGAAAGAATTGAAAAAAAATTTAAAAAATATAGAAAAAAAAATAAGATATCTTAAAAGGATATGAACTAACTTGAAAACACTAAAAATTATTTTTGCTGGAACGTCAAATTTTTCTGAAAAATATTTATCTGCTTTAATATATTTACAATATAGCATCCAAGCTGTAATTACTCAGCCAGATCGTCCATGTGGAAGAGGACAAAAAATAATTTTTTCTCCTGTAAAACAAACAGCAATTAAAAAAAATCTTCCTATTTTTCAACCATTAAGACTAAATGATAAGAATTTTCAAAAGATATTATCAAGTTTTTCTGCAGAATTGATGATAGTAGTTGCATATGGACAAATAATACCTCAAAAAATATTATCTATGTTCCCAAAAGGATGTATTAACGTTCATGCTTCGCTATTACCTCGATGGAGAGGAGCATCTCCTATTCAATCAGCTATTTTATTTGGAGATAAAAAAACTGGTGTAAGCATTATTAAAATGAATAATAAAATTGATTCTGGAAATATAATAATGTTAAAGGAATGCTTAATATCTCCTCAAGAAACATCAGAAACATTATCTTTAAAATTAATTAAAATTGGTATTAAAATATTAATAAAAACTTTATTTCAAATTAAAAATAATATTTTTACAGAAACTCAACAAAATGAAAAATATGCAACTTTTTCAAAAAAAATTCTTAAAACAGATGCATTATTAAATTGGAACAAAAACGCTGATTTTTTAGAACGAATAATACGTGCTTTTAATCCTTGGCCAATATGTTATTTTATTATGGATAAAATACCTATTAAAGTTTGGCAGGCAAAAGTCATAAAAAATACTCATCATAATTGTTCGATAGGAGAAATTATTTCTATTAACAAATATGGTATGCAAATAAATACAAAAAATAATATATTAAATATTGAAAAAATACAGCTACCTGGTAAAAATATCGCAAACATACAAGAAATAATACTTTCAAAAAAACATAATTTTAGATGTGGGAAAATACTATTATAGAAATATTTTCATTTATTTTTAAATTAAAAAACCAGCAAACGGTCAATTTCCGTTTGCTTACTGAATATCATTAATAATATTTATTTTATCTAGAATCAATTTTTAATGTTTTAATATCGCTTTTCTTTGTATTTTTTTTAACACGATCAACAAGTTCAATATAAGCCATAGGAGCTTTATCTCCAGATCGAAATCCGCATTTTAAAATACGAGTATATCCACCACATCTATTTGAAAAGATAGGACCTAAATTTTGAAATAATTTAGCGACTACTTCATTATTTCTAATTCTTGAAAAAACTAATCTTCTACGAGCAACATTATCTATTTTTGATAAAGTAATCATAGGCTCGACAACACGACGAAGTTCTTTTGCTTTTGCTAATGTAGTTTTTATAATTTCATTAATTAATAATGCACATGCCATATTTTTAAATATGGCACTACGATGACTACTATTGCAATTGAGATGACGACCGATTTTACGATGTCTCATAATTTTATACCTTTATAAATCGTATTAATAATAAATTAACGTACAAGTGTCATAATAAAAAATTATTCTTCTATAATATTTAATGGAGGCCATTTTTCTAATTTCATTCCAAGAGATAAATTGCGCGAAGCTAATATATCTTTGATTTCAGTTAATGATTTTTTTCCTAAATTAGGCGTTTTTAAAAGCTCTACTTCAGTTTTTTGTACTAAATCACCTATATAGTGTATAGATTCAGCTTTAAGACAGTTAGCAGATCGTACAGTTAATTCTAAATCATCTACAGGGCGTAATAAAATAGGTTCAAATTCAGGTTTTTCTTCTTTTACTTCCGGCTCTTGAACATCTCTTAAATCAACAAATGCTTCTAATTGTTCTGATAAAATAGTTGCTGCACGTCTTATAGCTTCTTCAGGATCAATTGTTCCATTTGTTTTCATTTCAATAATTAATTTATCTAAATCAGTTCTTTGTTCAACTCGTGCAGCTTCAACATTATAAACGATTCGATTTATAGGGCTGTAACATGCATCTACTAATAAACAACCGATTGGTCTTGATTCATCTTCTATATGTACTCGAGATGAAGCTGGAATATAACCTCTTCCACGTTGCACTTTAATTCTCATTTGAATAGAAGCATTTTTATCTGTTAAATGACAAATAACATGATGTGGTTTTATAATTTCAACATCATTATCATGTATAATATCTGAAGCAGTAACACAACAAATACCTGTTTTTTGGAGAGTGATAAAAACTTCGTCTTTTCCATGTAACTTAACTGCTAATCCTTTTAAATTTAATAAAATTTCTAAAATATCTTCTTGAATTCCTTCTTTAGTACTATACTCGTGTAATACACCATCAATTTCTACTTCTGTTACAGCACAACCTGGCATGGAAGATAATAAAATTCTTCGTAATGCATTGCCAAGTGTGTGACCAAAACCTCTTTCTAATGGTTCTAATGTAACTTTAGTATGAGTTGAAGTAATTTGCTCAATATCAACTAAACGTGGCTTTAAAAACCCTATAATAGAACTCTGCATAATAAACCTCTATATCTAACAGTAAACTCTTATTACTTAGAATAAAGTTCCACGATCAAATGTTCATTAATTTCTGCAGACAAATCTGAGCGCTCAGGAAATCGTTTAAAAATTCCTTCCATTTTGATCAAATCTACTTCCATCCAAATAGGTTTTTCTCGTTGTTCAGTTAGTTCTAAAGCGGCTTTTATGCGAGATTGACTCTTTGATTTATCTCTAATAGATATACGATCATTAGGAGACACTTGATATGATCCAATATTAACAATATGATTATTTACTTGAACAGATTTATGATTAATTAATTGTCTTGATTCAGAACGTGTACATCCAAATCCCATACGATATACTACGTTATCAAGTCTTCTTTCTAGAATTTGTAATAAATTTTCTCCAGTATTACCTTTTAACCGTGAAGCTTTCTTATAATATATTCTAAATTGTCGTTCTAAAACACCATAAAGACGACGTACTTTCTGTTTTTCGCGTAATTGAATAGCATAGTCAGATAACCTAGGTTTTCGAAGACCATGTTGTCCAGGTGGATGTTCTAATTTACATTTTGATTCTATTGAACGAAATCCAGATTTTAAAAATAAATCGGTTCCTTCACGTCGACTTAATTTTAATTTAGGACCTAAATATTTTGCCATTTGATTCTCCAATAATTACTAAAATTTACACACGACGTTTTTTAGGAGGACGGCAACCATTATGAGGAATAGGTGTCACATCAGTAATATTTGTAATACGAAATCCAGCAGCATTTAAAGCTCTAATAGTAGATTCTCTTCCTGGACCAGGACCTTTTACCATAACTTCTAAATTTTTTATACCATAATCTTTGACTATTTCTGCACAACGTTCAGCTGCAATTTGTGCTGCAAAAGGAGTTGATTTTCTTGATCCTCTAAAACCAGAACCTCCAGAAGTTGCCCATCCTAAAGAATTTCCTTGCCGATCAGTAATAGTTACAATGGTATTATTAAATGAAGCATGAATATGAGCAATACCATCGATTATTTGTTTTTTTACACGTTTACGTGTCCGAACAACTGAATTTTTTACCATAATTAAAATTACCTAAATTATTTTTTTATCGCTTTTCTAGGGCCTTTACAAGTACGAGCATTTGTTTTAGTTCGTTGTCCTCGCACTGGAAGACTCTTACGATGACGTACACCACGATAACAATTAAGATCAACTAAACGTTTAATATTTAAAGTTTTTTCTCTTCTTAAATCACCTTCGACAACATATTTACCTACATTTTCTCTTAATAATTCAATATCTGACTCTTTTAAATCTATAATTTTTACAGTTTCTGGAATATTTGAATTCATACAAATAATTTTAGATCGTTTTCTTCCAATTCCATATATTGCTGTTAATGCTATTATGGTATGCTTATTCTCAGGAATATTAATACCTGCGATACGTGCCATTTTATATAATCCTTAAAATTTATTAAGATAAACTAACGTAAGAAATTTATCAATATATATAAAAATATTAATAAATTTTAATGTGTTCTCTTGCTCTTATTTAAATTTAACCTTGACGTTGTTTGTGCTTCGGATCATTACTACAAATAACTCTTACTACATTATTACGTCGTATAATTTTACAATTTCGACAAAGTGTTTTCACAGAAGCTTTAACTTTCATTAAAAAATCCTTAACTATTGAAAAATTTAATTTAACTTAGCTTTTTTCAATATAGAGTCATATTGACTCGACATTATTAAAGTTTGGATTTGCCCAATAAAATCCATAATAACTACAACTACAATTAATAATGAAGTGCCACCAAAATAAAATGGAACATTCATAGCACTTCTCATAAATTCTGGTACTAAACAAATAAAGGTAATATATAAAGAACCAAATAATGTTAATCGCAACATAATTTTATTAATATATTTAGCTGTTTGTTCACCTGGTCTAATTCCTGAGATAAAAGCACCTGATTTTTTTAAATTATCTGCTGTTTCACGTGGATTAAAAACCAGTCCAGTATAAAAAAAGCAAAAGAAAATAATAGAAGTTATATATAAAACTAGATATAAAGACTGATTTGGCTGAAAATAAAATAAAATAGTTTTAAAAAAACTATATTTTTTCTCTATTCCAGACCAAGATATAATAGTAGCAGGAAATAAAACAATACTAGAAGCAAATATTGCAGGTATTACACCAGACATGTTTACTTTTAAAGGTAAATGAGTACTTTGTGCTGAATAAATACGACGACCTTGTTGACGCTGAGCATAATGAACAATAATTTTTCTTTGACTACGTTCAATGAAAACAACTAAAAAAACAACTAAAAAAATTAATACTAAAACCGATAAAAATAATAATAAATGTAAATGTCCTTGTCTCGTTTGTTCAATGGTATGTGTAATTGCAGCTGGAAGACCTGCTATGATACCTGTAAAGATTATAATTGAAATACCATTACCAATACCGCATTCTGTAATTAATTCTCCTAACCACATTAAAAACATAGTACCAGTTACTAATATAATAATAGCGGTAAAATAAAAATAAAAATCTGCATTAACTATAATCGGACGTATACTAGATATACTAGATAAACTTGTTACAACACCAACTGATTGAAAAAAAGCTAATATCAAAGTAGCATATCGTGTATATTCATTAATTTTATGTCGACCCGATTCCCCTTCTTTTTTTATTTCAGATAAAAAAGGAACTGCTAAAGTTAATAACTGAATAATAATAGAAGCTGATATATAAGGCATAATACCTAATGCAAAAATAGAAGCACGATTCAAGGCTCCACCAGAAAACATATTAAACATTTCAAAAATAGTACCTTTTTGATTATTTAATATTCTAGATAAAATTGTAGTATCGATTCCAGGTATAGGAATAAAGGAGCCAATACGAAAAATAATTAATGAAATTATTACAAAAATAATTCTATTTTTAAGTTCATTAATACCTTTTTGAGAATTTTTAAAATTCATTCCGGATTTATTAATCATTATTTGCTAATTATCCTTCAATTTTACCACCACAATTTTCAATTGCTATACGAGCATTTTTAGTAACACCTAAACCACGTAATGTGATAGGTGCTGTTAGTTTTCCCGAAAAAATAATTTTTACATATTTAATATTCTTATTAATAATATTTTGTTCTTTTAAAGTCTTTAAATCAATTATATTAGTTGATAATTTTGATATTTGAGATAATCTTACTTCAGTAGTAATATTTGTTTTTCTAGACTTAAACCCAAATTTAGGAAGCCTTCTATAAAAAGGCATTTGTCCACCTTCAAAACCACGATTGATGCTACCACCAGATCTAGATTTTTGACCTTTATGTCCTCTACCAGCTGTTTTACCAAAACCAGAACCAATGCCCCGACCTAATCTTTTTCGATTTTTTTTAGATCCACACGACGGAGATAAATTATTTAGATGCATAAATTATTTCTCTTGTATTTTTAAAATATACGATACTTTGTTAATCATACCTCGAATTGAAGGAGTATCTTCAAGAATAACGGTATGCCCAATATGACGTAATCCCAAACCAAATAATGTTCTTTTATGTTTAGGTATTCTTCCTATTGAACTTTTAACTTGAGTAATTTTAATAGTTTTCATTGATGAGAATTTACCTTCCTAATAATATCTTCAACAGATTTATTTCTTTTAGCTGCTATCATTTCTGGAGATTTCATATTAATTAAACCATTCATAGTAGCTCGAACTACATTGATTGGGTTAGTTGATCCGTATGTTTTAGCCAGTACATTATGTATACCAGCAACTTCTAAAACTGCACGCATAGCACCTCCTGCAATAATGCCAGTACCATCTGAAGCTGGTTTCATAAATATATTAGATCCAGTATGCGATCCTTTTAAAGGATGTTGTAAAGTTTTATTTGATAATGGTATAGTAATCATATTACGCCTCGCCTTTTCCATAGCTTTTTGAATAGCTGCAGGAACTTCACGAGCTTTACCGTATCCAAAACCAACACGTCCGTTTCCATTACCTACCACTGTTAGAGCTGTAAATGAAAAAATACGACCACCTTTAACTGTTTTTGATACACGGTTTACAGTAATTAATTTTTCTTGTAATTCATTATGACTTTTTTTATCCATATTAACCATTTTATATTTCACCTTAAAACTTTAATCCAAAATTTCGAGCAGAATCTGCTAATGCTTTTATACGACCATGATATTTAAAACCAGAACGATCAAACGAAATAGAAGATATGCCTTTTGATAAAGCTCTTATAGCAATATTTTTTCCGATCATTTCTGCAGCTTTTTTATTTCCAGTATATTTTAAATCACATTTAATTTTTTTTTCTAGAGTAGAAGCAAAAACTAAAACTTTTGCTTCAGAGGAAATGATTTGAGCATAGATATGACGAGAAGTACGATGTACTACTAAACGAGTAACTCCTAATTTTTTCATTTGACAACGTGATTTTTTTAATCGACGTATGCGAGAGTTTATTTTAAAATTTTTAGAAACAATCATTTTACTTTTTTTTAGCCTCTTTTACACGTACAATTTCATCTTCATATCGAATACCTTTTCCTTTATAAGGTTCTGGTTTGCGATAAGATCTTAAGTTGGCTGCAACTTGCCCGACTAATTGCTTATCTACTCCTTTGATGATAATTTCTGTAGGAGACAAATATTCGACTTCTATACAAGGCGGTAAAGAATATAAAATAGGATGAGAGTACCCTAAAGACATATTGATAATATTATCTTGTGTGATAGAAACACGATACCCTACACCAGAAAACTGTAATTTTTTACTAAATTTTTTTGAAACTCCTGTAATCATTGAATAAACTAAAGCTCTTGATGTACCAGCTTGTGCCCAGCCATCAGAAAATCCTAAACGAGCGGTAAAAGTAATGATATTATTTACATATTTTACTTCAACCGAACGATGAATAATACGTGAAAGATGACCATATTTTCCTTCAATAGATATTGATTGAGAATTTAATTCAACTTTAATATCTTTTGGAATAGAAATTGGACGTTTAGCAACACGAGACATTTTTTCTCCTTTTAAGCCACGTAACATATAACTTCGCCGCCAAGACCAAGTTTTCGCGCCATGTGATCTGTCATAATACCATGAGAAGTTGAAATTATAGCAATTCCTAATCCAGACATAACTTTAGGTAAATCATGCTTTTTTTTATATACACGTAAACTCGGTCGACTGACCCTTTGTATTTTTTCTATTACAGATTTACCTTTAAAATATTTTAAAATCACTTCTAATTCTGATTTATTTTCACTATTTATATTATAATTATTAATATAACCTTCTTTTTTTAATAATTTTATTATAGAATTTTTTAATTTAGAAGCAGGCATTTTAACAGAATATTTATTAGCTGCTTGACCATTTCTAATGCGTGTCAACATATCAGCTACTGGATCTTGTATACTCATTTTTAACTCCTCAAAAATTACCAACTAGCTTTTTTTAAACCAGGAATTTCACCTTTCATAGCGGCTTCTCTAACTTTGATACGACTAAGACCAAATTTTCGTAAAAAAGCATGTGGTCGACCTGTTTGACGACATCGATTTCTTTGTCTTGATGGACTAGAGTCACGAGGAAAAACTTGCAGTTTAAGTACAGCATTCCAACGTTCTTCTTTTGAAATTTTAATATTATTGATAATAGTTTTCAGAGCTATACGTTGAGCATAAAATTTATTAGCTAATTTTATACGTTTCACTTCACGTGCTTTCATTGATTGTTTAGCCATTGGATAACCTTAAATATATTAACTTATATTATTTACGAAAAGGAAAATTAAACGCAGATAACAATAAATGACCTTCATGATTTGATTTTGCAGTGGTCGCAATAGTTATATCTAATCCGCGAACACGATCAATTTTATCATAATCAATTTCAGGAAAAATAATTTGTTCTCGTATTCCTAAACTATAATTTCCTTGGCCATCAAAAGAATTAACTAATAAACCCCTAAAATCTCTAATACGAGGAATTGCAATACTAATTAAACGTTCTAAAAAATCCCATTTTCTTTTTCCGCGCAATGTTACTTTGCAGCCAATAGGATAGCCTTTCCGAATTTTAAAACCAGCTACAGACTTCCTTGCTTTAGTAATTATTGGTTTTTGTCCAGATATCGCAGTTAGATCTAAAACAGCATTGTCTAAATTTTTTTTATCAGAAGCTGCAGATCCAACACCCATATTCAAAACAATTTTATCAATTCTAGGTACTTGCATAATAGAACTATAATTTAGTGTTATCATAAGATTTTTAACTATTTTTGTTTTATAATAACTATGTAATTCAGTCATTTATTACTCCAAAATATCATAACTATTTTTTAATAGTTTTTCCATTTGATTTAAAAAAACGTACTTTTTTACCATCTTCAAATCTAAAACCAACACGATCTGATTTTTTAGATTCTGGATTTAAAATAGCAATATTTGAAATATGTATAGGAGCTTCTTTTTCAAGAATACCACCATTTTTATTTTGAGAAGGAACGGGTTTTTGGTGTTTTTTAACTAAATTTAAACCTTGAATAATTACTTTGTTAGTTGATAAAATACATTTAATAAAACTTTTCTTCCCTTTTTCCTTTCCTGTTAAAATTACTACTTCATCATTTTGACGAAACTTTAATGCCATCTTATATTCCTCAAATATTTATTATAAAACTTCAGGAGCTAATGAAATAATTTTCATAAATTTTTCATTTCTTAGTTCTCGAGTTACAGGGCCAAAAATACGCGTACCTAGAGGTTGTTCATTATTATTTAAAATAACACAAGCATTTTTGTCAAAACGAATAGTAGAACCATCAGATCTTCTAACCCCTTTCTTTGTTCTTACAACTACAGCTTTTAAAACTTCTCCTTTTTTTACTTTTCCTCTTGGTATAGCTTCTTTTACTGTAATTTTAATTATATCACCAATTCTAGCGTAACGACGACGAGAACCACCTAATACTTTAATACACATAGCTGAACGCGCTCCTGAGTTATCAGCTACATTTAAAATAGTTTGTTCTTGAATCATATTTTTATTATTCCAAATAAAATAAAATTATCATTGATTATAACATCAGTGATCTTTGATTAATAGAAAACATGAACAGACCTAAGTTTGATCATGTTTTAAAATATTTTTAAAAAATAGTTTTTTCAACAATACGAACTAAAACCCAAGATTTAGTTTTAGAAATTGGTCTCGATTCTCTAATTTCTATTATATCACCTATAGAACATTCATTTTTTTCATCATGAATATGAAGTTTTGTAGTTTTTTTTATAAATTTTTTATAAATTGTATGTTTTATAAAACGTTCAATTGAAACAACAGCTGATTTATTCATTTTATTACTTATAACACGACCTTGTAAGGTACGAATTTTTTCCATTATTTAAGGCGCTCCTTTTCAGTTAATATCGTTTTTACTTGCGCAATACTTCGTCTAACTTTTCGTAATAAATGTGGTTGTTTTAATTTTCCTGATGCAGATTGCATACGAAGATTAAATTGTTCTCTTAATAATTGTAATAATTCTATATTAAGATCTTGAAAATTTTTTTTTCGTAATTTTAACAATTTCTTCATTACATCACCATTTTAGTTACAAAAGTGGTTTTAATAGGTAGTTTTGACGCTGCTAACTTAAACGCTAAACGAGACTCTTCTTCAGATACACCATCTAATTCGTAAAGAATTTTACCAGGTTGTACTAAAGCAACCCAATACTCAACATTACCTTTTCCTTTTCCCATTCTAACTTCTAATGGTTTTTGTGTAATTGGTTTATCAGGGAAAATACGTATCCAAACTTTACCTTGCCTTTTAATAAAGCGTGTAATAGCTCTTCGTGCAGATTCAATTTGTCGAGCTGTTAAACGCCCTCGATCCACGGCTTTTAACCCAAAAATACCGAAGTTAATATTAGTACCAATTGCAAGTCCTCGATTACGTCCTTTGTGCATTTTACGAAATTTAGTACGTTTTGGTTGCAACATTAGCAAATCCTCCTACTTTCGATGTTTACGATGTTGCTTTTTTGATTGAATAGATGGTTTTTTTTCTAATTGTTCAATAGCTGACATACCACCTAGTATTTCTCCTTTAAAAATCCAAACTTTTACACCTATTACACCATAAGTTGTATGAGCTTCTGAAACACTATAATCAATATTAGCGCGAAGAGTATGTAGTGGTACTCTACCCTCTCTATACCATTCTCTACGAGCTATTTCAGCACCACCTAACCTACCACTTACTTCTACTTTAATACCTTTTGCTCCTTGTCTTATTGCATTTTGAACAGATCGTTTCATAGCTCTTCGGAACATAACTCTTCGTTCTAATTGGGAAGTAATATTATCCGAAACAAGCTTTGCATCTAATTCAGGTTTTCTTACTTCAGAAATATTAATTTGAGCTGGAACACCAGTAATCTTTGCAATAACAACTCTTAATTTTTCAACATCTTCGCCTTTTTTACCTATTACAATACCTGGTCTGGCTGTGTAAATAGTAACACGAATACTTTTTGCAGGTCTTTCAATGATAATTCGAGATACTGATGCTTTTATTAGTTCTTTCATGAGAAATTGACGAACTTTATAATCGCTATCTATATAATCTGCAAACTCTTTAGTATTTGAAAACCACACAGAGTTCCATTTTTTAATTATACCCAATCGCATGCCATTAGGATGAACTTTTTGACCCATTCCTTATCCCCTACAAAAAAAAACTAACAATCAGAAACAATTACAGTTATATGACTAGTACGTTTTAAAATACGATCTGCTCGTCCTTTAGCGCGAGGCATCATTCGTTTCATTGTAGAACCTTCATCTACAAATATATTTTTAACCTTTAATTGATCTATATCAATACCGTTATTGTGTTCTGCGTTTGCTATTGCTGATTCTAATACTTTTTTAACTAAAACCGCGGCTTTTTTATTATGAAAATTCAATATATTTAATGCTATTGGTACTTTTTTACCTCTAACTAAATCTGCTATTAAACGAATTTTTTGAGCAGAAGATCGAACTTTTCGACATTGAGCTAAAGTTTCCATTTATTCCTCTTTTTTCTAACGTTTTTTTACTTTTTTATCTGCAGTATGTCCTCTGTAGGTACGAGTTAAAGAAAATTCACCTAATTTATGCCCAACCATTTCTTCAGTAATAAAGACTGGAATATGGTTTCGACCATTATGAACAGATATTGTTAAACCAACCATATTTGGAAATACCGTTGAACGTCTAGACCAAGTTTTTAAAGGTTTTTTATCATTTAACTTTACTGCTTGTTCTACTTTTTTTAATAAACTTACATCAATAAAAGGGCCTTTTTTCAAAGAACGTGGCATAAAATGATTCTCTAAAGTTATTTGTGACGATGACGTAAAATAAATTTTTCAGTACGTTTATTTCTTCGGGTTTTCTTTCCCTTTGTTTGAACGCCCCAAGGAGTTACTGGATGTTTTCCAAAATTTCTTCCTTCACCACCTCCATGAGGATGATCAACTGGGTTCATAGCAGTGCCTCGTACAGTAGGTCGAATTCCAACCCATCGCGAAGCACCAGCTTTTCCTAATACTTTTAACATATGTTCTGCATTACCTACTTCACCAATCGTACCTCTACAATTAGATTCAGTTCTTCTCATTTCACCAGATCGTAATCGTAAAGTAGCGTAATCTTTATCACGCGCTACTAACTGTACATAACTTCCTGCGGATCGCGCAATTTGACCGCCTTTTCCTGGTTTTATTTCGACATTATGAATAAATGAACCAACAGGGATATCTTTAATTGGTAAAGTATTTCCTATCTTAATAGGAGCGCTTGATCCTGAAGTAACAATATCACCTATCTTTAAACCTTTAGGCGCTAAAATATAACTTCTTTTTCCATCTTTATATAGTATTAAAGCAATGTTAGAAGAACGATTAGGATCGTATTCTAATCTCTCTATTACAGCATCTATATTATCTTTATTTCTTTTAAAATCTATTATACGGTACGCTCGCTTATGACCTCCTCCAATATGTCGAGTTGTAATTCTACCATTGTTATTGCGTCCTCCAGTTTTACTTTTTTTTGTAATAAGTGAAGCATATGGGTTTCCTTTATACAATTCCTTATTGACAACTTTAATAACATGACGTCGACCTGGGGATGTCGGCTTACATTTAACAATTGCCATTTTTATTTCCTCTAACTACTTTCTATATTACTTATAAAATCTAAATTTTGACCTTTTTTTACTTTAATATATGCTTTTTTCCAATCTTTTCGAAAAACAACACGGTTAGATTGACGCTTTTTTTTTCCTTGAACATATACTGTTTTGACACTGTCTACCTGTATATTAAATAATTTTTGTACTGCAGATTTAATTTCATATTTAGTAGAGTTTTTTAAAACTTTTAAAACAACAGTATTAAATTTTTCCATTAATATAGATGATTTTTCAGAAATATGGGGAGAGAGTAATATTTTGAACAAACGCTCTTCAGAAATCATGAAAGTATTTCCTCTATTTTTTTCAAAGCTTCAACAGTAATTAAAATATGCTCAAAAGCAATCAAGCTTACTGGATCTATCGAATATACATCTTTTACATCAACGGAATATAAATTTCTAGAAGCAAGAAATAAGTTGTTATCTATTTTGCTTGTAATAATTAAAACATTTTTTAAATTTATTTCTTTTAATTTTTCAACTAATAGCTTTGTTTTAGGTAGCATTAATGAAAAATCTTGAAAAACAATTAATCGTTTTTGACGTATTAATTCAGAAAAAATACTTTTTAATGCACCACGATACATTTTCTTGTTAATTTTTTGAGAATGTTCTTGAGGTTTTGCGGCAAATGTCACGCCTCCTGAACGCCAAATAGGACTTCTAAAAGAACCTGCACGAGCACGTCCAGTTCCTTTTTGACGCCATGGTTTTCTACCTGAACCAGAAACATCAGCACGACTTTTCTGTGCTCTCGTACCTTGACGAGTAGACGCTGAATAAGCAACAACCACTTGATGAATTAGAGCTTCATTAAAATCTCGAGCAAAAATGATTTCAGAAACACTAAGAAGGTTTTGCACGTCTTTAACTACTAATTCCATGCTTAATTCCTTATTCCTCAAATCTTAATAGCTGGTTTAACAATAAGATCACTACCTGTAAACCCTGGAACGGCGCCTTTTACTAAAAGTAAATTACGATTTTCATCAATACGTATTATATTTAAATTTTGTACTGTAACACGTTTATTCCCTAATTGTCCTGCCATTTTTTTTCCTTTAAAAACTCTTCCAGGAGTTTGATTTTGACCAATAGAACCTGGAACTCTATGAGATAATGAATTTCCATGTGTTGCATCTTGAGTACGAAAGTTCCAACGTTTGACAGTACCAGAAAAACCTTTACCTTTAGAAACGCCTGTAATATCTACTTTTCTAACATCATTAAAAATATTAACTTTAATAATTTGACCTAATTTAAAATTATCATTTATATTTATTTTAAATTCCCATAAACCATAACCTGGAGTCACACCTGCTTTTAAAAAATGACCTGATTGTGGTTTTTTAAGTTTATTTAACTTTTTTATGCCTGTTGTAATTTGAATAGCACAATACCCATCAGTTACTACGTTTTTTATTTGTGTGATTCGATTGTCTTTAAACTCAATTACAGTAACAGGAACCGAATACCCTTCCTTAGTAAAAATACGAGTCATACCAAGTTTTTTACCAATTAAACCAATCATTTTAAAAACCTTATATATCTATCTAATTAACCTAAACTAATTTGAACATCTACACCAGCGGCAAGATCAAGTCGCATTAGTGCATCAACAGTTTTTTCAGTAGGTTCTACTATATCAATTAATCTTTTATGTGTACGTATTTCATATTGATCACGTGCGTCCTTATTAACATGTGGAGAAATTAAAATAGTAAATCGCTCCTTACGAGTGGGTAATGGAATAGGACCACGCACTTGTGCTCCAGTTCTTTTCGCTGTTTCAACGATTTCTGTAGTTGATTGATCAATTAATCTATGATCAAATGCTTTTAAACGAATACGAATTCTTTGGTTCTGCATTATACCAGAACTCCAATTTTATTAAAAAATAAAAATTTCGCCCTCTCTCTATATATTAGAGATTGGATGTAATTAATAATAACTTCTATATAACTCCTATATTAGGAGTATTTTAAAATATTTGAAATTAAACAATATCTTTAATTCTATAAAATTATTTCATTTTAGATATTATTTATAGTATTTATTGCAATACCAAGAAAAGAGCATTGTATACTCTTTTCTTAATAAATTCAACCAAGTACAATATAAAACATTAAGCTAAAACTTTAGACACAACACCAGCGCCAACAGTTCTACCACCTTCACGTATAGCAAATCGTAATCCATCTGTCATAGCAATAGGATGGATTAGATTAACAGTCATTTTGATATTATCTCCTGGCATTACCATTTCTACGCCTTCAGGTAATTCAATAGAACCTGTCACATCAGTAGTTCGAAAATAAAACTGAGGACGATACCCTTTAAAAAATGGAGTATGTCGACCGCCTTCTTCTTTAGATAAAACATATACTTCGGACTCAAATGTTGTGTGCGGATGAATACTACCAGGTTTAGCTAAAACTTGACCTCTTTCAATTTCATCACGTTTTGTTCCTCGCAGTAAAACACCTACATTTTCGCCAGCACGACCTTCATCTAATAATTTTCTAAACATTTCTACGCCAGTGCAAGTGGTTTTAGTTGTTTTTTTAATTCCTACAATTTCTACTTCTTCACCAACCTTAATAATTCCTTTTTCCACTCTTCCAGTAACAACAGTACCTCTTCCTGATATAGAAAAAACATCTTCTATAGGTAATAAAAAAGATTGATCAATTGCTCTTTTGGGTTCTGGAATATAGCTATCTAAAAATTGAGATAGTTCTAATATTTTCGATTCCCACTCAGGATCACCTTCTAACGCCTTTAATGCAGATCCACGAACAATAGGAGTATCGTCACCTGGAAAATCATATTGAGTTAATAAATCACGCACTTCCATTTCTACTAACTCTAATAATTCTTCGTCATCTACCATATCACATTTATTTAAGAAAACAACAATGTAAGGAACACCAACTTGTCTACCGAGTAAAATATGTTCACGCGTTTGAGGCATAGGGCCATCAGTAGCTGCAACCACTAAAATAGCTCCATCCATCTGAGCAGCACCAGTAATCATATTTTTAATATAATCTGCATGACCTGGACAATCAACGTGCGCATAATGCCTTAATTCAGTATCATATTCTACATGCGAAGTATTAATTGTTATACCCCTAGCTTTTTCTTCTGGAGCATTATCTATTTGATCAAAAGCACGTGCAGAACCTCCATATTTTTTTGATAATACAGTAGTAATTGCTGCAGTTAATGTTGTTTTTCCATGATCTACATGACCAATAGTTCCTACGTTGATATGAGGTTTTAAACGTTGAAATTTTTCTTTTGACATTTTTTTATCCTTTATAATTTTAGTTATAAAAATTTTTTAAAATAAAATTATTTACTTTTTTTATGAATAATTAAATCAGAAACACTAGATGGTGCTTCTACATATTTTAAAAATTCCATTGAATAAGAAGCTCTTCCTTGTGTTTGAGAACGTAAATCAGTTGCATAACCAAACATTTCAGATAAGGGCACACAAGCATTAATAATTTTACCTATAGCTAAATCTTTCATACCTTCAATTACACCTCTTCGACGATTTAAATCGCCAATAACATCGCCCATATAGTCATCTGGTGTTTCTACTTCAACTTTCATAATAGGTTCTAATAAAACAGGTTTAGCTTGTTTAAAACCATTTTTAAATGCTAAAGAAGCAGCAAGCTTAAATGCTAACTCTGAAGAATCAACATCATGATAAGAGCCAAAATAAAGACGAACTCCTATATCTACAACAGGGTAACCTGCTAAAGGTCCATATTTTAATTGTTCTTGAATACCTTTATCAATAGCAGAGATGTACTCACTAGGTATTACACCGCCTTTAATATCATTAATAAAGGAATACCCCAAACCTCCAGGTTCTAATGGAAACAATTCTATAACAACATGACCATACTGACCTCTACCACCAGATTGTTTAATATGTTTACCTTCAATATCAGTAACTTTATTTAAAATTGTTTCACGATATGCTACTTGTGGTTGGCCAATATTAGCATCTACACTAAATTCTCGTTTCATTCGATCAACGATAATTTCTAAATGTAGCTCACCCATTCCAGAAATAATTGTTTGATTAGATTCTTGATCAGTATGCACTCTAAAAGAAGGATCTTCTTTGGCTAATCTATTTAATGCTAAACCCATTTTTTCTTGATCAGCTTTTGTTCTAGGTTCTACTGAAATTGATATTACTGGATCTGGAAATTCCATACGTTCTAATATAATAGGTTTATTTAAATCGCAAAGCGTATCTCCAGTAGTAACGTCCTTTAATCCAATAGCTGCTGCTATATCGCCTGCATATACCTCTTTTATTTCTTCTCTTTTATTTGCATGCATCTGAACAATTCTACCAAATCTTTCGCGCTGAGATTTAACAGAATTAAATACAGTATCTCCTGATTTTACTATTCCAGAATATACTCTAAAAAATGTTAAATTACCTACAAATGGATCACTAGCAATTTTAAATGCTAAAGCTGAAAATGGAGCATTATCATTTGACGATCTAATAGCAGGAATATTTGTTCTTTTATTTAAAACACCTTTAATATCTTGAATATCATTAGGAGCAGGTAAATATTCAATTATTGCATCTAATAACGCTTGTACACCTTTATTTTTAAATGCCGAACCACAAGTAATCAGTGTAATTTCATTATTTAAAGAACGGTTCCTTAAAGCTGATTTTATTTCTTTTTCAGATAATTCTTGTCCATTTAAGTATTTTTCCATAAGATTTTCATTAGATTCTACAGCAGATTCAATTAAATTTTGATGCCATTTTTCAGATAGCTCATGCATATCTGAAGGAATATCTTTATAAGTAAAAGTAATTCCCTGATCAAGATCTTGCCATTCAATTGCTTTCATTTTAATTAAATCTATTACACCTGTAAAATATTCTTCTGAACCAATCGGTAACTGCAAAGGTACAGGATTACCTCCTAATCGTGTTTTAATTTGTTTTACAGATTTTAAAAAATTTGCACCCATACGATCCATTTTATTTATAAAAGCTATACGCGGTACATTATATTTATTAGCTTGTCTCCAAACAGTTTCAGATTGAGGTTGAACACCTCCAACCGCACAATAAACCATAACTGCACCATCTAAAACACGCATAGAACGCTCTACTTCTATCGTAAAATCTACATGCCCAGGAGTATCAATAATATTAATTCTATGAGGTTGAAATTGTTTACCCATACCAGACCAAAAAGCAGTAGTAGCGGCAGACGTAATTGTAATCCCTCTCTCTTGTTCTTGCTCCATCCAATCCATTGTTGCTGCTCCATCATGTACTTCACCAATTTTATGATTGATTCCAGTATAAAACAGAATTCTTTCTGTAGTAGTTGTTTTACCAGCATCTATATGAGCACTAATTCCAATGTTACGATATCGAGAAATAGGTGTTGTACGAGACATAATAAATTTTACTTTTAGTTTTAAAGGTTATTGTTATTGAGTAAAAGACTAAAATACTTGATAAGTATAAAGTAAAAAACTTTAAAACTTACCAACGATAATGAGCAAACGCTTTATTTGCTTCTGCCATACGATGCACTTCTTCTTTTTTTTTGACGGAAGCTCCTTTATTATCTAATGCATCATATAATTCATTTGATAAGCGTAAAGCCATAGATTTATCTGATCTTTTTCGAGCAGAATCTATAATCCATCGCATAGCTAATGCATTTCTACGTACTGGACGTACTTCGACGGGAACTTGATATGTAGAACCTCCAACTCGACGCGATTTAACTTCTACACTTGGTCGAACATTCTCCAAAGCAATTTCAAATGCTTCTAATTCATCTTTTTCTGTTCGTTTCGATAAATTTTTTAAAGCAGTATAAACAATCACTTCAGCGATAGATTTTTTCCCATCTATCATTAAAATATTAATAAACTTAGCTAATAAATCCGAAGAAAATTTTGGATCAGGTAAAATTTTTCGAGCAGTAATAATACGGCGACGAGGCATAAAAACTCCTTAAAATTTATATTATTATTTTTAAGTAATTAAACTTTTGTTTTTTTAACACCATATTTAGAACGACTTTTTTTTCTATCTTTAACACCAGCACAATCTAAAGAACCTCGAATGACATGATATCGAACCCCAGGCAAATCTTTTACTCTTCCACCACGTATTAAAATAACAGAATGTTCTTGTAAATTATGACCTTCTCCACCTATATATGCTGTAACTTCAAATCCATTAGTTAATCTTACACGACAAACTTTACGTAACGCAGAATTAGGTTTTTTAGGAGTAGTTGTATAAACGCGAGTGCAAACTCCTCTTTTTTGAGGGCTATTTGACAAAGCAGGTACATTTGTTTTAATTGCTTTGCGTAAACGAGGTTTTCGGACCAATTGATTAACTGTGGCCATATAAGTTCCTATTGATAATTGATTTTATGATTAATTTTACCATAATAAAAAAATTGAGATTATATTATAATGTAGAATTTTAGACTGGATATGTAAATTAAAACAACTAAACGTACTTTACCAAGCCATCTGTGTTTTATTTTTAAGTGTTAATGAAACGAAATGAATATAACTAATCAATATAAAGTCGCTAGAGATATTATTTATAATTCCTCGAGCGTTAACATCTTCTTTTATGAGATATAAATTTGCTGAAGTAAAAACAATACTATCTACAAAAACACTATTTTTTAAAGCAATCAAAACACCATCTTGTAAAGCTAAAAAATCATCTTGTTTCTTTAATATACTTGTAAGAAGAGGTATATTAGTTTTGTAAGGAGATTGTATTAAAGTATGTAACATAATAAATTTTCTTTAAAAATTAATAATTGCATCATAATTGTCTAACTTAGCGCGTAAAGAATATGAATTTAATATATTCACCGGTAATATAAATTTAGTGTTAACATTAAATCCCTTTTGCAATAAAGATAATTTACAACAATAAAAATCTTTTATTTCATATAAAGATAATAAATAAAACAAAGACGTATAATTTCGAGTTAAAATTTTTTCTGATTTATAACTTTTAAATAATTGCAAAATACCATCACCAATAAAAAATATACTGATTTTTTTTAAAACAGCTGAAGTTCCTAAAATAGCATCTAATCCTTCTTTTCCAAAGGTTGTTCCATGTGGAGCATGAGACAACACAAAAGCAATTTTTTTCATAAAATTATTATATTAAATTAAAATTGTATTATACGATCTGAAATATATATAGCATTTCCAAGTTCTAGTAACCCGCTTAATTGAAAAAAAGGAGCTAAATTTCCTTTCTTTAAATTAGATATAGTATTATCTTCTGCTACACCTCTTCTTTCAGCTGAACTAGTGCATACATATAACTTCACATCATATTTTTCATATAATGCTTGCCAACCTTGTATTAAGTTAAATTCATCAACAGGTGTTTTGTTTATAATATTTGCGTTAAGAACACCATCGCAATAAAAAAATACACTATTTAATACATGATGCATTTTTATTAATGATTTACAAAATAAAAAAGCTGTACTAGCATTTTGTGTTCCGTAAGCAGGTCCTGTAACTAAAACTGTATAGTTCATTGTATATTTTTACATTATGTTCCATATTCTCAATTATTTTTTGCATCAATTAACTCTATATCAAAAACTAAGGTAGAATTTCCTGGAATTCCATTTAACCCAGTATTGCCATATCCTAAAGAGGGAGGTATAACTAATTTAATTCTTCCGCCTTTTCTAATGTATTTTAGACCTTCTTGCCACCCTAATATTACATCCTTTAATATAAATACAACAGGCTTTCCTCGATTATATGAATTATCAAATTCTACTCCGTTAACGAAAAAACCCTTGTAATGTACAGTAATTTCTGTATTTTCTTTTATTTCTTCACCTGAACCTGGTTTATCTATAATATACATTAGACCGCTTTGAGTTTTATGCGAACCTTGAATATCGGAAAATTTTTTCATATATAATTGTCCTTGAATTAAATTTTCTTTTTTATTGTTTTCAATTTGTATTTTAGTTGCATGCTTAAGTCTGTTTTCTAGTTTCTCAAGAATCTCCGAAATTTCTTGATTAGATAATTTTAAATTATTTGAAATAGCATCTTCAATACCTGACAGTAGACTATATTTATCTAATTGAATGCCTAATTTTTTTTGTTTTTCAAAAGATTGATTAACATAATTACCTAAAGAAACACCTAAAGCATATCCTATTTTTTCATTTTCATTTTTAAAAACTTTTTTATTTTCTGAATAAGATTGCATTTTAGGGTTTAACTGTGTTTCTGAGAACACGCTAGGAATGTAAAATATTAAAAATAAAAACATAATTCTTTTTAGCAGAAAAGAAATCATTTATTGCTCCATTAAATAAATTTCTATTTTTAAAAATTTTATTAAATAATCTTTCACAAGATAAAATTATTTTATATAATATTAAATAGAAAATAAAAAAATTTTAAAATAACTAAGGATAAAAAATGAAAATAAATACGTTTAAAAATATACAAAAAAAAAATAAGAAAATTTGTAGTCAAAAAATATATTTTGATGAACTGAAAAATAATCTTTTATTGCATAAAATAGAAATAAAAAATATGCAAGCAAACATACAGAATTTATCAAAAAAAATAAATTATTTAAAATTATATATTAATCGAATGTTAGGGATACAAAAACCACCACATTATTAAATGAGATTTTATTTTAATCTACAAATAAACTTTAAAATTTTTTTAAAGCGCGATAAAAACGATTCATTCCTTCAACGATATCAGATTCACTAATAATTAATGAAGGAGCCATTCTAATTACATTTTTTCCTGCAGTTAAAAAGATTACACCTTCTAAAAATGAAAAATGTAAAATATCATGTATTTTTTTTACAAATTTTGACTCTAATACAATACCAATCAATAAACCCATTCCTCTGATTTCTGTAAATAATTTAAAACGTTTGTTGATAATATTTAATTCAAATAAAATTCTTTTTAGTTTTTGTTTGACACCAGATAAAATATTTTTTGTATTAATAATATTAATTGTTGCTTCGGCAATAGCGCAAGCAAGAGGATTCCCTCCGTATGTTGTTCCATGTATGCCTGGTGTAATTACAGATTGAATTTTACTAGTTGTTAACATTGCGCTAATTGGAAAACCACTACCTAAAGATTTAGCAATTGTTAAAATATCAGGTTCTATTCCATAATGTTCATATGCAAACAATTTTCCAGTTCTACCTATACCTGTTTGAACTTCATCAAAAATTAATAATGCATTATATTTATTACATAAACATCGAAGTTCTCTAACAAAAGATTTTGATGCGGGAATAATTCCACCTTCACCTTGAATTAATTCTAAAACTATTGCGCAAGTATTTTTATTAATTATGTTTTTTACGGTTTCAATTTTATTAAATTCCGCATGTTGAATTCCTAAAGGTTTAGGTCCAAAAAAATCGGAATATTTTGATTGTCCACCAACAGATACGGTAAATAATGTTCTACCATGAAATGAATTATAAAAGGAAATAATATTATTTTTTTTTACATCATACTTCTTAGTTGCATAGTAACGTGCTAATTTAAATGCAGCTTCGTTTGCTTCAGCTCCTGAATTAGCAAAAAATACATGAGATGCAAAACTTGATAAAACTAATTTTTTAGCTAATCTTAAAGCTGGTTCATTTGTAAAAATATTACTAGTATGCCATATTTTTTTACTTTGATAATTTAATACTTTATTTAATAAAGGATGACAATGTCCTAAAGATGTAACTGCAATTCCTCCAGAAAAGTCAACATATTCTTTACCCTGCTGATCCCAAATACGACTACCTTTTCCTTTTATAGGAATAAAAGAAGGAGGATTATAAAAAGGTAAAATGAAATTATTAAAACTATTTCTTGTAACCAATGTATTTTTTAATATCATTAAATATCCTAAAATATATACTTACTAAATTAATAAATTTTTAAAAAATATATTTTTTAAGTAATAATAAATCTAAAAAATAAAATTAAAAATTTATTCAATAAAATGTTTAAATTAATCAAATTAAAATATACATTATATTTTATTAAATTTAAACTTATTTTAGTAATAAAAATCAATATCTGATTTATATTTAATTGAGAAAATATTTTGGATTTTAACATCTGAATGAAATTATAATTATAACAAATAACATGTTAAAAATATAAAACAATTTTTAATACTTTAAAAATTTTAAAATTTATAAAAACAGGTGAAAAAAGTGAAAAACATTAACCAAATAGGACTTACATGGATTAGTTTTTTTTCATACGCTTTCACAGGTGCATTAATAGTAGTTACAGGAATGATAATGGGAGATATTGCTAATTATTTTAATTTATCGATTTCTCAAATGAGCAATATTTTTACTTTTTTAAATGCAGGCATATTAGTATCAATTTTACTTAATTCATGGCTAATTAATATTATTTCATTAAAAAAACAATTAATATATGGATTCATACTTTCTATTATTTCAATTTTAGGAATAATATTTTCTAAAAATATATTATTATTTTCTATTAATATTTTTATACTAGGACTAGTAAGTGGAATTACCATGTCTATTGGTACTTTCATTATTACAATATTATATTCTGGATCAAAAAGAGGATCACAACTTTTATTAACCGATTCTTTTTTTAGTATGTCTGGAATGATATTTCCTATTATCGCAGCATATTTGTTGGAAAATAAGTTTTTATGGTATTGGATATATGTATGTATAGGAATTATTTATTTTATAATTTTTATTTTATCAGTTAGCTTACATTTTCCAGAATCAAAAGAAAAATTTAAGTATACAGAAAAAATTAAAAAATGGAATTTTAATATAATTGTATTGTCTATATCTGCATTATTATATATTTTAGGTCAATTAAGTTTTATTTCTTGGGTACCACAATATGCAACAGAAATAATGAATATCAATATAAAAAAAACAGGAAATTTAGTAAGCGATTTCTGGATGGCATATATGATTGGTATGTGGTGCTTTAGTTTTGTAATAAAATTTTTTAATTTAAAACGTATATTTGTTTTTCTATCTGGTATTTCCGCAATACTCATGTACGTATATATACATAGTTCAATGTATTTAATTATGAAATATCTCATTATTAGTTTAGGATTTTTTTCTAGTGCTATTTATACAATAATTATTACACTAGCTTCATTACAAACAAAAAAACCATCTGCACAATTAATAAACATAATTCTATTTTTTGGAACCATTGGAACATTATTAACGTTTATAGTTACTAGTCCTATCGTTGATGACAAAGGACTATATGCAACTTTAATATGCTCAAATATTTTATATAGTATAGTATTTATTTTATCTTTATTAATTTTAATAAATAGTAAAAATAAAATCTATTTCAAAGAATAAAATTTTTTTATAAATCAACATTACTACATAAAATATCAAAAATTATTGTTTATATAATAAATAAACTAGAATATAACTATTTCTGGTTTATTTATCTGATTAATTTGAAAAGCTAGTCAATTCCTATAGCAGAAAATACTTTTTCTAAAGTTTCTTGAGATTTTAAACGAGCTTTTATTGCGCCATTTGCAATGATTTCTTGTAAAAAAAACTCATTTTTACGATAATTAACATAGGATTTTTGTAACTTTAATAAAAATTTTGATAGACTCTCTGCAACAATATTTTTAAATTCACTATACAGAATACCATTAAATTCTTGTTCTAAAATATTAATTTCTTTTTTAGTTATAGCAGAAAGAATTTCTAATAAATTAGAGATTCCCGATTTTTTTTTAGTATCATAATATATTTTCGGAGGATGTTCTGAATCTGTAACACAATTTTTTATTTTAAAAAGCATAGAAGAAATATCTTCTAATAAAAAAATAACATTATTTTGATTAACATCAGATTTAGACATTTTTTTTATTGGATCTAATAAAGACATAATTTTAGAACCATTATGACTAATCATTGGTTTAGGTATAGTAAAAACGTTTCCGTATAAGTAATTAAAACGGTTCGCTATTTTACATGTTAATTCTAAGTGTTGTTTTTGATCTTTTCCTACTGGAACAAAATTCGTTTGATATAATAAGATATCTGAAGCCATTAAAACAGGATAATTAAATAAACCAATATTGCTATTTTTTATACAATTTTGAGTTTTTTTAAGTTTAAATTGAGTCATTCTAGATAGTTCGCTAAATTGACTAAAACAACTCAAAATCCAATTTAACTGACTATGCTGATAAACTTGTGATTGCACAAAAATAATGCTTTTATTAGGATCAACACCACAAGCTAAATATAATGCTAAAGTATCTAATATTGCATTTTTTATGTTTTTTTTTTATTAATTGTAGTTAAAGCATGTAAATCCGCAATACAATATAAACATTCATATTTATTCTGCATATTCGACCAATGACGCATCGTACCGATATAATTCCCAATAGTTAATTGACCAGAAGGCTGTATGGCACTAAATAATATTGGCTTAGAATTAATAAGCATAAATTAAAAACCCTAAATAAAAAATATTAATGAAGAGACTTAAAATTAGAACATTTTAATTCTTGACGAATTTTTTTAATAATTTTTTGATAGTCAGGATGATCAAAAATTCCAGAACCAACCACAAATACATTTGCTCCAGAAAAAGCTATTTCAGAAATATTTTCTAATTTAACTCCTCCATCTACTTGTAAAAAAATATCTGATGTATGTAAATCAATTCTTTTGCGTACTTCACGCAATTTATTAAATGTAGATGGTAAAAATGATTGATTGCCAAAACCAGGATTTACTGACATTAACAAAATTACATCTAATTTATCTATTACATAATCTAAAAAGTTAAGAGAAGTAGACGGATTAAATGCTAAACCAGCTTTGCATCCGTGCTCTTTAATTAAATTTAATGTACGATCAACATGATCAGTAGATTCTGGATGAAATGTAATAAAATTTGCACCTGCTTGAGCAAATTTTGGAATTAAATTATCTACAGGTTTCGTCATTAAATGAACGTCAATGGGTGCAGTAATTTTATAATTTCGTAAAGATTTTAAAATCATAGGACCCATTGTTAAATTGGGAACATAATGATTATCCATTACATCAAAATGAATCCAGTCTCCACCTGAATCAATAACTTTTTTTGTATCTTCTCCTAAACGTGCAAAATCAGCAGATAAAATAGATGGAGCTAATAAAAAATTTTTCATATTAATTTTCTCGATTTATATAAGATTATAAAGAACTAAGAATATAAACATAATATTTAGAAAAATAATATTTACTACATTAGTATTAATGCTGTTTATTTTTCATTTTTATAATATTGAAAATTATTTATTAAAAATTTACAATATATTTACTTTTTAAAATATAATTGATATTAAAAAATAAATTATTTAAAAATATTTCAAGTATAAAAAATTTATTGAGAATCTTTAATTGCACTTAAAATAATATTTTTATCTATACCAGAAAAAACCTTAGCTTTTCCGATAGAAACAGGAAGAACTAATCTCATTTCTCCTGAAATTACTTTTTTATCACGCATCATATATGGTAAATATGAAACTGCAGACATATTTTTTGGGCCTTTTATAGGTAATCCAGCTTTTTTCAATAAAGAAATTATTCTTTTATAATCTATTTTTTTTAAATACCCCAGTAATTCTGATGTACGCGATGCCATAACCATACCTACTGATATCGCTTCGCCATGTAACCAATTACCGTACCCAGCATGCGCTTCGATAGCATGACCATATGTATGACCAAAATTTAATAATGCTCTAAAATTTTTTTCTCGTTCATCAAGAGAAATAATTTTTGATTTTAATTCACAACATTTTTTAATACAAAAACACATAGATTTGTGATCTAATAACAATATTTTCTCGATATTTTCTTCTAACCAATTAAAAAATGTTTCATCAAAAATAACAGCATACTTAATAATTTCAGATATTCCGGAAATTAATTCATTATAAGGTAAAGTTTTTAAAAAATTAATATCTACAATAACTGAAGATGGTTGCCAAAAAGATCCTACCATATTTTTCCCTAATAAATGATTGACTCCTGTTTTTCCACCGATGGAAGCATCTACTTGTGCTAAAAGAGTAGTTGGAATTTGAATAAATCGAATTCCTCGCTGATAAATAGATGCTGAAAAACCAGTTAAATCACCTACTACACCTCCACCTAGAGCAATTAATGTAGTATCGCGAGAATGTTTTTTTTCAAGTAATGCAGAAATGACCATTTCTACTTCATTTAATGTTTTAAATTGTTCACCATCTGAAATTATTACCTGATCTATTTTTATTCCTGATTTTCTTAATTGAAAAAATACTTTATCTTTTAAAAGATTAGCTAATGTTTTATTCGTTACTAACATAGCTTGATTTCCTGGCTTTAAAGGAAGAAAAATATTATCTTCTTCAATAATACCAGAACCAATATGAATTGGATAACTACGCTCGCCTAAGACAACCTGTAATTGTTCCATAATTATAATACTCTACAAATATACTGTGAATAGTTATTAATTACTATATTTTTTCTAATAAACGAATTATATTATTTGCAACAGCTTTAGCACTTTGAGAATCAGTATGAATTTTAAAATCTGCTATTTCTTCATATAACGGGTTTCTTTCGATAGCTAAATTTTCTAATATAATTCTATTTGATATATTTTTTTGTAGTAATGGTCTTTTTTTATCTCTTTTTGTACGTGATAACTGTTTTTCAATTGTTGTTTCTAAATATACAACAATACCTCGAGCTGATAATATATTTCGATTTTCTTTAAATTTTATCGATCCTCCACCTGTAGCAAGAATAATTCCTTGTTTTTGTGTAATTTCATTAATTACTTTAACTTCTCTTTCTCGAAAACCATTTTCACCTTCCACATCAAATACCCAACTGATACTAGCTCCAGTGCGTTTTTCAATTTCTTGGTCAGAATCAAAAAATTCCATATTAAGTTGTTGAGACAATTGACGACCAATTGTACTTTTTCCAGCGCCCATAGGTCCAATTAAAAAGATATTTCGTTTTTCTGCCATATTTTTATTACTAAAATAATGTGTTAAAATTACTTATACTGAACATTTTAATGTCAGCAACATATACAATGCTAAAAATAGAATAATAAAATTTAAATGATACTACTTTTAAATTTTTTAATGAATAAAAATATTTAATAAATATTCTAAATTCATATATTTAGATTATTTAATAAAATAACATTATAAAAAATTTGAAAAATTTATAGGTATATCATAAATGAATTTATTCCTTATATTTACTTAGTTGTTTTTAGAGAAATATTTAAAAATAAATGTTTTTAAAATAATTAAACACTGAAAATACATTCTATCAGAGTAAAGATTATTTTTTCTATCTTTTCTTTGTAATTTTACTATAAATATTTTTAGATGTTTGATAAATTAAAAACTTGACGTAATTTACTTTTTCAGATTAAATAAGATAAATATTTTTAAAAATTAATTAAGGTGAGGTGTCCGAGAGGCTTAAGGAACACGCCTGGAAAGCGTGTATATGGAAACGTATCAAGGGTTCGAATCCCTTTCTCACCAAAAAAATAAACAACCTAAATTAATAAAGTAGTTTCTAAAGATAAAACAATCATATCATTAAAGCTAGATTCTCTATCTTTTGACGAAACAGATTCTTTTTTTAAAATATGATCAGAAACTGTACAAATTGATAAAGCCTGTGCTTTGAGTTCAGATGCAACAGAATATATGCCTGCCGTCTCCATATCTATACCAACAATATTATATTTTTTTAAAATATCTAGCATATTTCTATCAGTATAAAATGAATCAGTAGTAAAAAAATTGCCAATATGAATTTTTAAATTCATTTTTTTTGCAAATAAAAACGCATTATAAGTTATATTAAAATCTGAAATAGCAGCATAATCATGATTATGGAATCGTATTCTATTAAATTTTGAATCTGTAGAAGCACCTAATCCAATAACAATATCACGTAATTTTATATCATCTCGTACAGCACCACAAGTTCCGATTCGAATAATTTTTTTTACATTATATTCTGTTATTAATTCTCTTACGTAAAGAGCAGCAGACGGTATCCCTATACCATGACTCATAACGGAAATTTTTTTATTTTTATAATATCCTGTATAAGCTAACATTAACCGTGTTTTATTAATTTGCTTATAATCATTTAAATAATTTTCAGCAATATATTTTGCTCTTATGGGATCACCAGGCATTAAAATTACATCTGAAAAATCATTCTTTTTACTATTAATATGGAAAGTAGACACTGATTTTTTCCTTGTTTTTAAAATAAATGTTTTTAAAACATATATTTACCATATTTCATTTCTGATAATGAAAAATATTTTGCAATTGTTTGTCCTATATCAGAAAAAGTTTTACGATGACCTAAAAATTTTGTTTTTCTACTAGGAGAATAAATTAATATAGGAACGTTTTCTCTAGTATGATCTGTTCCTAACCAAGTAGGATCGCATCCATGATCTGCAGTAATAATAAGTAAATCTCTTTCTTTGACTAAATTAATCATATTGAACAACTGATTATCAAAAAACTCTAAACCTTTAGCATATCCAGAAACATCACGACGATGACCCCAAATAGAATCAAAATCTACAAAATTAGTCAATACAATAGTATTGTTTTTTGCTAATTTCATTTCGTTAATAGTCGTGTTACATAATTCTTCTAATCCAAAAGATTTTATGCTTTTACTAATACCTACACCTGCATAAATATCTGAAATCTTTCCTATTCCCACTACTTTCCCTTGTTTCTCGTTTATTAATTTTTCCATCACAGTAATAGAAGGGGGTTTTATTGATAAATCTAATCTATTTCCTGTTCTTTGAAAATTTAATTTATTATTTCCAATAAAAGGACGAGCGATCACCCGTGCTACTTTAAATTTATTTTCATTTAATAAATTTCGAATTTTTTGACACAATTTATAAAGTTTAGATAATCCAAAAATATTTTCATGACATGCGACTTGAAAAACAGAATCAGATGATGTATAAAAAATTGGTTTTCCTGTTTTTATATGTTCTTCACCTAATTTAGTAATAATTTCTGTACCAGATGCATGACAATTACCAAGAATTCCAGGTAATTTAAAATTGTTTATGATTTCGTTTATTAAAGTATTTGGAAATGTATTATTAATCTTTTTAAAATAATACCAATTATCTAAAACTGGAACTCCCGCTATTTCCCAATGCCCAGAAGTTGTATCTTTTCCGGAAGAAATTTCACTAGCAAAACCATAACTTGCAATAATTTTAGATTCATTAAATTTTTCATGAAAACCTAAAGGATATTTTCCTGTTGAAGACTTATATGCTTGAGCTATTCCTAATTTTCTTAAATTAGGAATTTTTAAATACCCTGCTCTTTCTTTATTTGCTTCACCTAAAAAACATTTTTCTACTATGTGTCCAAATGTATCAGCACCATGATCATTAAATTTATAAGAATCAATACTTGATCCGATTCCAAAAGAGTCTAAAATCATTAAGAAAACACGTTTCATTTTGAATACCTACAAAATAAATTAAAATATATTTACTGCTCTCTTATTGCATGAAAATTAATATCAACATATCGAGATATTATAATGTTTAAGTTTGCTTCATTAGGTGCTAAATATGTTAGATTATTGAAACTATCTAATGCTAAGTAAGATTTATTTTTATTTAAAAACATATCAATACTTTTCTTATTACTTGATGTAATCCAGCGAGAAAATTTCACATTAACTTCTTCGTATATTGCATCTATTTTATATTCAGTTTTTAAACGTTGAATAACTACATCAAATTGTAATATACCAATAGCTCCTAAAATTAAATGATTATTATTAAAAGGATGAAAAACTTGTATTGCACCTTCTTCTGATAATTGCATTAAACCTTTTTTTAATTGTTTTTTTTGCAAAGGATTTTTCAAAAGAATTCGACGAAATATTTCTGGAGAAAAACTCGGGATACCAATAAAATTAATTTCTTCTCCTTCTGTAAAAGAGTCTCCAATCTTAATTGTCCCATGATTATGTATGCCAATTATATCTCCAGGATATGCTATTTTGATAGAAAATCTATCTCCTGCTATGAAACAAAATGCATCAGAAATAATGATATTTTTTTTTATTCTAACATGTCTTAATTTCATACCTTTTGTATACTTTCCTGATACAATTCTAATAAAAGCTATACGATCATGATGCTTTAAATCCATATTAGCTTGAATTTTAAATACAAAACCTGTAAAATTTTTTTCTTCAGGTTTTATTTTTCTTTTATTACTCATTCGATAAATAGGTGGCGGAGCCCATTTTATTAAACTTTCTAATATATGATCAACAGCAAAATTAGTTAATGCACTACCAAAAAAAATAGGTGTAATGACATTTTTTAAAAAATCTTTTTTATTAAAATTTGAATATATATGACTAATTAATTTTAATTCTTCAAAAATTTGCAAAGTTAAATCTAAACTTATATATTTTTTTAATAAATTTTTATTTAAATTATTACAATCTATTTTAAAAACTTTGTTTTTTTCTAATTTATTATACAAATAAATTACTTTTTCATCTAGATGAAAAACGCCTTTAAAATTACTTCCACAACTAATAGGCCAAGTAATAGGTACACAAGATAAATTTAATTCTTTTTCAATTTGATCTAAAATCTCTATTGGTTCAAGGCTATCACGATCCAACTTGTTAATAAACGTAATAACAGGAGTATTATGTAATCGACTTACATCCATTAGTTTTTTCGTTCTTTCTTCTATGCCTTTTGCAGCATCAATAACTAACAAACAGCAATCTACTGCGGTAAGAATACGATATGTATCTTCTGAAAAATCTTGATGACCAGGAGTATCTAACAAATTAACTAGAATGTTTTTATATTGAAATTGGATAACAGAAGTTGTGACAGAAATTCCACGATCTTTTTCAATTTGCATCCAATCTGATTTAGCATATTTTCTACTTCCTCTTGCTTTTACTGTTCCAGAAGTACGAAGTATTTTCCCTAAAAGCAACATTTTTTCTGTAACAGTTGTTTTACCGGCATCAGGATGAGAAATGATAGCAAAAGTACGTCTTTTTTTTATTGCTAATTTATCATTTAAATTACACATATACACTCTATTAAAATAATTTGTGCTGACAAAATTTTATATAAATTAAAAATATATTTATGAAAATTTTTGTATTTATTTTTATATTTAAAAATATTTTTAAAACAAATAAATGGGTATAAATTAAATTAGTATGCAATAATAAAAATATTTATAATTAAATTATAAATAATAAAAAGAGTTTCTTTAATGAAAAAAAAAAATATATATATTGCATACACAGGCGGAACTATTGGAATGCAAAAATCGAATAATGGATATATTCCTATAGCTGGCTGTTTCAAAAAACAATTAATTAAAATGCCAGAATTCTACAGCCCAGAAATTCCAAATTTTGTTATTAAAGAATATAACCCACTAATTGATTCGTCTAACATGAGTCCAGTAGAATGGCAAAAAATTGCAGATGATATTAAAAAAAAATATTACAAATACGACGGATTTATTGTTCTTCATGGAACAGATACTATGGCCTATACTGCCTCAGCATTATCTTTTATTTTAGAAAATTTAGAAAAACCAATTATTATAACTGGATCTCAAATTCCTATAGCAGCGATTCGATCAGATGGACGTCAAAATTTACTAAACTCGTTGTTAATTATAGCTAATTATCCTATTAATGAAGTAACTTTGTTTTTTAATCACAAATTATATAGAGGCAACAGAGCTACTAAATCCAATGCTGATGGTTTTAATGCATTTTCATCTCCTAATATTGCTCCTTTATTAGAAGTAGGAATCAATGTTCGTTATTTATATAAAGATAAATTTTTAAAAAAACAAAAAAAATTAAAGGTATATAAAATTATACCTCAACCTATTAGTATTATTACTATATATCCAGGACTTTCTAGTAAAATTTTAAAAAATTTTTTGTTATATCCAGTAAAAGCATTAATTTTATGTACATACGGTGTTGGGAATGCACCTCAAAATAAAGACTTTTTAAACGAACTATATATTGCTGATAAAAAAAATATTATTATAATAAATTTAACGCAATGTGCATCTGGAAAAGTTAATATGAATGGATACGCAACAGGTAACTCACTTAAAAAAGTAGGCGTTATTAGTGGTTATGATTTAACAGTTGAAGCAGCTTTGACTAAATTGCACTTTTTACTCAGTCAAAATATTCCAATAAAAAAAATTCGCATGCAAATGCAAAATAATTTACGTGGTGAACTAACAAATCATTCATATCTTTTATAATTTCGAAACATATTTAACTACTCTTTAAATATTTCTTAATAAAAAGAATGATGCCCATGTAAATGTTGAGTTTGATCGATTACTTCTTTTATTTCAGGAAAAAAGGCTAATATTTTTTTTTCAATCATTTCTTTTAAAGTAACTCCTATCATTGAACATCCGTTACACCCCCCACTGAATTCTATTAACGCTATATTATTATTAGAAATATTAATTAAATTAACTTTGCCACCATGTAACGATAACTGTGGATTGATTTCTATATTTAAAAAATTTTTTAATTTTTCTTCTATAGAATGTTCTTGATGTATAATATTTTTTCTGGCATAAGGAGCTTTAAAAGTAAGATGTGTACTTAATTTATCTACTACTAAATCAATTTTAGAATCTTTTAAAAAAGGAATAATCGCTTTATTAACATAAACATAGAAATTATTATACTTTAGCTTAACATCACATTCATCTATTTCATCTACAGAGCAATATGCTACTCTACATTCTGCATTCTCCATACCTGGATTAACAATAAAAACACGAATTTGTGTTTCTATTGATTCTTTAGATAAAAGTGATAAAAAATAATTTTGAGCTTGATCAGAAATTTTAATCATAATAATTGTTTTAATGTGTTTTATTGATTTTAATTATGAATTTAATATAATAATTTTACTAATTAATTACTGTAAATACAAGAAAATTATAATTTAATATTTTATATAAAATATTATCATATCAAAAAATGAAAAAATTTACTTGGACAACTCTAGGAAATGGAGATATTAATCTTATTATACTCAATGGATGGGGTATTAATTATAAAATATGGTTTTTTATAGTTAAAAAACTTAGTATGTATTTTAAATTACATTTAATTGATTTACCTGGAATAGGAGTAAATAAAAATCTTCAACCTACTAACATTCAACAAATCATTGAAATATTAAATTTTTATATGCCTAAAAATTCGATTTATCTAGGATGGTCACTCGGAGGATTAATTGCAACTAATTTTGCTCTAGTATATCCTAAAAAAACATTAGGACTTATTAGCGTATCATCTTCACCTTATTTTATCAAACAAAAAAACTGGCCAGGAATAGAGAAAAAAAATATATATCATATATATGATGATCTATTAAATCAATATCATAAAACAATAAGCAACTTTTTATTCTTGCAAACATTCAAAGAAGAAAAATATTTTCAAGATTTAAAGATATTAAAAAAAATGTTATTTAGTAAAAATAATATACCTAATCAACAAACGCTCAAAAAGGGATTAGAAATATTATTATCAGTTGATTTAAGATCTAAAATATCTATGATTAAAGTTCCATTTCTACGTATATATGGATCGCTGGATACCTTAGTACCTAAAAAAATTTCAAGTTTAATTGATTTAATGTGCCCTGAAAGCTATTCTATTATTATAGAAAAAGCCGGTCACGTGCCATTTATTTCACACAAAGAAGAATTTTGTTCTATTTTATTAGAATATTTTTCAAAAAAAATAAAAATTAAAAATTAAAATACCCAAAATATCAGCCCCAAAAAAAATGGGGCTAAAACATATTTTAAATTAATTTAAAATGGAATTTCATCATCAAAATCTATTTCTGAAGAATCAACTTGTTCTTTTTTTAATTTGTACTTTTCTAAATTTTTAGATACATCAGTAGTTTCTATCTTTTTTGTTTTTAAAATATTATTATTTTCATTTGTATTATAAGAATTAGAATTTCGGTTTCCAAGCATTTGCATTGTACCACCAATATTTACTATGATTTCTGTTGTATATCGTTCAAAACCATTTTGGTCTTGCCATTTTCTTGTTTGAAGTGAGCCTTCAATGTAGACTTGTGAACCTTTTCGCAAATATTCTCCAGCTATTTCAGCTAATTTTCCAAATAAAACTACTCTATGCCATTCTGTTTTTTCTTTACTTTCACCTGTATTTTTATCTTTCCAATTTTCTGAAGTTGCAAGTGTCATATTGACTACTGCATTACCATTTGGCATATATCTTACTTCTGGATCTTGACCTAAATGACCAATTAAAATTACTTTGTTTACACCTCGACTTGCCATAAAAAACTCCATTTCTAAATTAATTGATATAAATATGTTTTAAATAGTATCTTTGATTATTTAACATATGTCATAAATATTTAATTTATTTTTTAAAAAATATATTTTATTAATAAAATATTTAAAATACTTTAACTAAAATTTTTTAAAAGCATTTAAAAGTTTAATTAACTTATATTGTAAATAGAATATATATGATTAAAATAAAAAGAAAGTTATATATTATAATCGATTTTTATTTTTTAAATTTTTTAGAATTATATAAATTAAAATTATTTTTTAAATAAATTTATTATTTATAATGATTATATGTACAATATTTATTGTATTTTTATCTTAAATGAACATAAAACCTATACGACTTTAAATAAAAAAGTTTAATATATAAAAAATCTAAATATTTATCAAAATACAAAATATGATAAAATTGTTTAAATCACAAATTAAATAAATCAATTTTAACATTTTATCTTATAAATTAATCTTTACCTTTAAATTCATTTTAAAAGACACTTTAATATTACTCATATTTTACAAATATTCCCTTAAAAAAATATTTCACTTATGTTGTTAGTAAAAGTACAGATTAAAAAATTTTATTATAAATCAAGTATAAGATATGTATTTTATAAAAAATTAAATAAATATTTTAAAAGCTACAAAAATAATGTTTAAAATAATTTACAAGATGTAAAGTAAATTTATCAGCACATAGTTTATTGTTGTAATATTAGAATATAATTTCAAAGTGATTTGCTAAAATAATGGTATATGCAATATATATGGGTAAAAATAAATTATATTTAAATCAAATTAATAGATTAAAGATTCCTCCACATTCAATAGAAGCAGAACAGTCGGTTTTAGGCGGTTTAATGTTAGATAATGAACAGTGGGACACTGTTTCAGAACATGTAGTTGTTGATGATTTTTTTAGTAAACCACATCGTTTAATATTTGAAGAAATGCAACAACTACTGAATTCAGGACATCCAATTGATTTAATTACATTATCTGAATCTTTAGAACAAAAAGGAAAACTAGAAAGTGTAGGTCGATTTTCTTATCTAGCTGAGTTATCAAAAAATACTCCTAGTACAGCAAATATAACTGCTTATGCTGATATAGTTAGAGAACGTGCAATCATAAGAGAAATGATATTAGTTGCTAATAAAATAGCAAACGCAGGATATGATACACAAGGGCGAAAAAGTGAAGAACTTTTAGATTACGCAGAATCAAGTGTTTTTAAAATAGCAGAAAAACGTTTTAAAAAAGATTCCGGACCTAAAAATATTGAAAAAGTACTTGATGAAACAATTAGTAGTATTGAAAAATTATTTTTATGCCCTAATGACGGAGTGACAGGAATTAATACAGGATATCAAGATTTAAATAAAAAAACATCAGGCTTACAACGTTCTGAATTAATAATTATAGCAGCTAGACCTTCTATGGGGAAAACTACTTTTGCAATGAATTTATGTGAAAATGCTGCTATGTTATATGATAAACCAGTGTTAATTTTTAGCTTAGAAATGCCTGGAGAACAAATTATGATGCGCATGTTAGCATCATTATCTAGAGTTAATCAAGCGCGTATAAGAACCGGTAAATTAAATGATGAAGATTGGTCTAGAATGTCAGGTACAATTAATGTTTTGCTTAAAAAAAAGAATATTTATATAGATGATTCTTCTGCTCTTACACCTAGTGAGGTTCGCTCTAGAGCACGTCGTATTTATCGTGAAAACAATGGTTTAACTTTAATTATGGTAGATTATTTACAACTAATGAGAGTTCCATCTCTTTCAGATAATAGAACTCTGGAAATCGCTGAAATTTCAAGAACATTAAAAGCACTTGCAAAAGAATTACAAGTTCCAGTAATCGCTTTATCACAATTAAACCGTTCTTTAGAGCAAAGAGCAGATAAAAGACCAGTAAATTCAGATTTAAGAGAATCTGGCTCTCTAGAACAAGATGCAGATTTAATCATGTTCATATATCGAGATGAAATATATCATGAAAATAGTGATTTTAAAGGTGTAGCAGAAATTATAATTGGCAAGCAAAGAAACGGACCAATTGGAACAATTAGTTTAACTTTTAATGGTCATTGGTCTAGATTTGATAACTATTGTAGCCCTAAATACGATTAATCTAATAAATTAAATAAAAGCACTATTTTAAAAATATACTTTATTAATATAAAAAATTTTAACTAAAAATTTTTATATTATATAATCATAGTTTTATATAAATAAAATTAAAATATATGAATAAGAAAAAGATCTTAAAAATTGGGATTGTAATGGATCCAATTCAATTAATTAAAATTGAAAAAGACTCTAGTTTTGCTATTTTGCTTGAAGCACAAAAAAGAAATCATCAAATTCATTATATGGAAATAAATGATTTATATTTAAAAAAAAATCATGCATATGCAAAAACGCGTTTAATAAAAATACAAAAAAAAATAAATGATCACTTTAGTTTCATACAAGAACAAAATATTTCATTAAATCAATTAGATGTTATATTAATGCGTAAAGACCCACCATTTAATATGGAGTTTATATACGCAACTTATATTCTAGAACGAGCAGAAAAATCAGGTGTATTAATTATTAATAAACCACAAAGTTTAAGAGATTGTAACGAAAAAATATTTGCCTCATTGTTTTATAAATTTATACCAGATACATTAGTCACTAGAAATATATCTCAAATATATAATTTTTGGGAAAAACACAAAGATATAATTATTAAACCTTTGGATAATATGGGAGGTTCAAGTATTTTCCGAATTAAAGAAGATGATGTAAATTTTTTAGTAATCGCAGAAATCATGACTAATTATGAAAAAAAATATTGTATGGTTCAAAATTATTTACCATCAGTCAAATATGGAGATAAAAGAATATTAATTATTAATGGTCAAGTAATACCTTGGTGTGTAGCAAGAATTCCTAAAAAAGGTGAAACCAGAGCAAATATAGCTGCTGGAGGTATAGCTCAAGTAAAAACACTAAATAAAAAAGATTGGGAAATATCAAATTATTTATCTCCTATTTTAAAAGAAAAAGGACTAATTTTTGTTGGATTAGATATTATAGGTGATAAGTTAACAGAAATTAACATTACAAGTCCAACATGTATTTGTGAAATTGAGTTAAATACAAATATTTCTATTACGGGTATGTTAATTGATTATATTGAAAATCAAATATATTAATAGAGATAAAAAAATGGTTATTGCTTTTGATTTTGGAATCAAAAATATTGGAGTCGCTATAGGAGCAAAAATTCTTAAAAAAGGAAAAGCTTTAAATAAATTAATTGCGTATAATGGATGTCCTAATTGGAACGATATAAAACATTTACTACATATCTGGAAACCTAATTGTATTGTTGTCGGTTTACCTTTAAATATGGATGGTACAAAACAAAATATAACAAAAAAAGCAGAACAATTTGCTAATTTGTTACAAAATAAATTTAATACTTCTGTTGAATTACATGATGAACGTTTAACTACAAAAGAAGCTAGATCTTTATTATTTCATCAATATGGTTTTAAAGCATTAAAAAAAGATAAAATTCATTCTACTGCAGCTGTTATTATATTAGAAAGTTGGTTTAACAAATATTTATAACAGCTAATTATTCTTAATTGTAAAAATATGAACAATATCGAAAATAATATAAAAATTCTTAAAAAAAAAATACAATATTTGTTAACAAATAATAATACTGAGTCAAAAAAAATTAAAATTATTGCAGCTAGTAAAAATCAATCAGTTGAAAATATTCAAACAGCTTTATTATCTGGAATATATGAATTTGGAGAAAACTATATTCAAGAAGGTATCAATAAAATTAAAAAATTAAAAAAAAATAATAAAATTATTTGGCATTTTATAGGAAAACTACAATCAAAAAAAACTAAATTGGTTGCCCAATATTTCGATTGGTGTCAAACTATTGATCGAGAAAAAATCGCAATTTTATTAAATAAATACAGAATAAAGCAAAAAGTTCCGATAAATGTCTTGATACAAATCAATATTTCTGAAGAAAATAATAAAAATGGAATTTCTATAAGGAATTATCAAAAACTAGCTGAAATTGTTTCTAAAATGCCTAATCTTAACTTTCGTGGAATTATGGCGATGCCTAAAAAAAAGAAAGAAATAATAAAATATCAGGATTATAAAAATATTAATAATATATTTAACATTTTAAAACATAAATATCAATCAGTTGATACATTATCATTAGGAACAAGTTTTGATATAAAAACTGCTATTATGTACAATAGTAATATGATTAGAATCGGGAAAAGTATTTTTAAAAATTAATATTGTAATACATTATTTCTTTTAACAATCAAATATTATGATAAAGTTACCTCCAATTAGTTTATATATTCATATTCCTTGGTGTATGAAAAAATGTGGATATTGTGATTTTTATTCATATGTTAGTAAAACAAATATCCCAGAAAGAGAATATATTAAAAATCTACTTAAAGATTTAGAAAAAGATTTAAAATTAATAAATCAACGGAAAATAAATAATATCTTTATTGGAGGAGGAACACCTAGTTTATTACATAATGAATCTATTAAAATTTTGATAAAAGGCATAAAAAAAAGAGTATTGATTTCTAAACATTCAGAGATTACTATAGAATCGAATCCAAAAACAATAGAATATAAACGTTTTAGAAAATATAAACAATCAGGAATTAATCGATTTTCTCTAGGTATTCAAACATTTAATTCAAGTTTATTAAAAAAAATAGAACGCACATATAACAAAAAAGAAGCTATTGAAGCGATTAAGGAAATTAAAAAAATTAATAGTAATTTTAATATAGATATTATGTATGGATTGCCTAATCAATCATTAAATAATGTTTTATCAGACTTAAAATATGCAGTTAAATATAATCCAACACATATATCATGGTATCAATTAACAACTGAACCTAATACTTCTTTTTATAAAAAAAAAATATGCTTACCTAATGAAAATATTATATTTAAAATGTTTAATCAAGGTGAAAAATTTTTACAAAAATCAGGTTATATAAAATATGAAATATCTTCATATATGAAATCAAAATATAAATGTCGTCATAATCTTAATTATTGGAATTTTGGAGATTATATTGGTATAGGATGTGGTGCTCATGGTAAAATTACTAAAATAAATGGTGATATTATTAGAACTATTAAAAATAAAAATATTAATGACTTTATAAATGGAAAATATTTAGACGCTAAAAAATTAATTGCAGAAAAAGATAAACCTTTCGAATATTTTATGAATGCTTTTCGGTTATATCAACCTATCTATAAAAAAGATTTTCAAGAACGTACTAATATTAGTATATTTGAGATAAAAAATAAAATTAAAAAAGCATTAAAACATAAATATATCATAGAAAATGCAAATTCTTGGGAAACCACGAAAAAAGGAAAAATATTTCTTAATTCATTATTAAAAATTTTTTTAAATTAAAATAATTTAGAATTTAGACTGAAATATCAAATTAAAAATTTCATTTCCTAACATGTTTGCTTTTTTTTCAAATCTTGTTTTGATATGAGGAAAAAAATTATCAATATAATAATTTGTATCAGATAAATTTACATATTGATTAATATTTTTTATAGTATCTAATATATAAAAAGCATATTCCTTTGAGTCAGTTTTAATGTGTAAAATGCCATTAAAAATTAATTTATTTAAAATATTTTTTAAAAAATTATATTGTATCATTCTTCTTTTTTGATGTCGTTTCTTAGGCCATGGATCAGGAAAGAAAATTTGTACTCTTGATAATGTATGATTATCGATCATATTGTTCATTACTTCTATTACATCGTAGTAAATAATTTTTAAATTTTTTAATTTAGAAAGAGAGGCAAGACGTAAACAAGAACCTATTCCAGATAAATATACTTCAACGCCTAAAAAATTTTCATGACAAGAATTTATTGCTGTTTGTACTAAAGACTCTCCTGATCCAAAACCAATATCTAAAATTACTGGATAATTATATTTAAAAACTGATTTAAAATTTATATTTTTTAATTGATAATCAATACCAAATGAAAACCAATTTTCTTTCATTGATTTTAATTGAGATTTGGTTGTACGACCTTTTCGGCATACAAAACTTTGATTTTTTCTTAAAAATATCCCATTTTTATATTTAGGTGTGATAATATTATTTTTCATATTTAATTAAATTGTTAATTATAAATATTTTATAAATGTTTATAAATGAATATATTATATTTTAACTGATTTTAAAAACACATCTATATCATCTCCTAACGAAAAATAGTTTTTATTAAAATGACATTTAATATTTTTTCAAGATTAGTCGTTAATTGGTATCATTTAAGTGGAAGAAAAAATCTTCCTTGGCAAAAAGATAAAACATTATATAAAGTTTGGGTATCTGAGATAATGTTACAACAAACTCAAGTAAAAACTGTTATTCCATATTTTAACAAATTTATATCACAATTTCCAAATTTAAATTCCCTAAATAATGCTGATTTAAATCATATTTTATATTTATGGAGCGGATTAGGATATTATAAAAGAGCTAAAAATATTTATGACACAGCTAAAATTATAGAAAAAAAATTCAATGGAAAATTTCCAAAAAATATTTTAGATTTAGTTAAATTACCAGGAATAGGAAAATCTACTGCTGGAGCTATTTTATCTTTTACATTAAATTATTTTTGTTCTGTATTAGATGGTAATGTAAAAAGAATTCTAATACGACACTATGGCATTGCTCAATGTTTAAAAAATTCTATAACTGAAAAAAAATTATGGAATTTAATAGAAACTATAACTCCTATTCATAATACCGGAGCCTTTAATCAAGGTATCATCGATATAGGAGCATTAATTTGTACACCTCAAGTTCCTAAATGCGATATTTGTCCTTTAAATATAACATGTATTGCTTATAAAGAAAAAGAATGGAAAAAATATTCTTTTCAAAAGAAAAAAAAAATAAAATTAAAGAAACAATACTGGTTTGTTATAATTTACTTTGAAAACAAAGTTTGGATGCAAAAAAATACCATAACAAATATTTGGAATCATTTGTTTTGTTTTCCGAATTTTGACAAAAAAAAACAAGCTATCGAATGGATAAAAAAAAATCAAATAAATACTAAAAAATATAAAGAAATGAACTCTTTTAATCATGAATTCAGTCATTTAACAATGCAAGCAACTCCTATTTTAATCAAATTATGTTTTCATAATCATTTTTTTGACACTAAACAACAGGGAATTTGGTATAATTTAAAACAACCTCAAAAAATAGGATTACCTACATTAGTAAAAAAAATTTTAAAGTTATTAATATAACTTTTCAAAATAAGGAAAATTAAAGAAATGTATCGTAAAATTTTTTGTGTATTTTTAGAGCAAGAATCTGAAGGTCATGAGTTTCCACCGTATCCAGGTGAATTAGGAAAAAAAATATACAATAAAATATCTAAAAAAGCTTGGAAAAGATGGATTATACAACAAACTAAAATAATAAATGAAGAAAAATTAAATATGCAAAAAGAGATAGATCGAAAAAAAATCGAAAAACAGATGCAATTATTTTTATTTAAAAATATTATTTAAAATATACAATCATATTTTTTAAATAAAATATACATTATACTTTTAATCTTTTATACATTAAAATTTACTAAAAAAGTGCTTATATTTGACTCTGGTATAGGTGGGATTGCTATATTAGAAAATATTAAAAATAAACTTCCTAACAAAAATTATATATATTTATTGGATAATGAAGGGTTTCCTTATGGAGAAAAAAAAGAATCTTTTATTATTAAAAGAAGTACTAAGATAATCAATACCATTAAAAATCTTTACCCAATTAAAATAGTTATTATAGCTTGTAATACTGCAAGCACTGTATCTTTATCTGTATTGAAAAAAAAATTTAATATTCCTATTATAGGAGTTTTACCTTTATTAGATAAAGTTACTAAAATTAAAAAAAATAATAATATTGGTTTCATAGCAACTAAAGCTACAATAAATAGTTCATATGTGAAAAATCTTATATCTCAATATATTAACTATATAAATATAAAAGTAATAGCTACAAATGAACTAGCTAAAATTGCTGAAAAAAAAATGAAAAAAATATCAATTTCTAATTATGCATTAAAAACAATTTTTCATTCTTGGATGATACCTTCGGTACAACCTGATATTATATATCTTGGATGCACTCATTTTTCATTTTTAAAAAATGAAATTCAAAGTATTTTTTATAAACCAATTAGTTTTTTAGATTCTCATACAATTACTACTAAAGCAGTTAAAAAATATTTTTTAGATAATAACAATAATCAAAATATTAAGAAAAATATTTTTTTATATTCTCAAGATAATATAGAACTGGATAAACTATTGCATATTTTAAAAAAATATAAATTTAACGATATAAAAAAAATTAATTTAAATTAATTTGCCCGTAAAATAAAGTTTTATACTTGTGAAAAACATATTCTAATAATTTATTTAATAAGTTAACTTTTTCTATATCAAAAGAAAATTTTTCTAAAAGATCTTCAATCGTATGTATATATTCTTTTAAAATAAATCGATTAAAAACCTTTAAACAATGATTAAACCAAATCTTTTTTTCATTAGTATTTAATATAAATAAAAAATTTCGAGCTTTATATCGGAAAAAAAGTTCTTTTAAACGCATATCTTGAAAATTTAATTGAAGATTTTTTAAATTTATCGGTTGAGTATTACTAATTTTTTTTATTAATCTTTTATCATTTAAATTAAAAAAATTATTATAAATTTGTAAATCTACATTAGAAGTTTTTTGAAATGTATTTTTTTGAGAAAAAATTTTTTTTATAGTATTTATTATGAAATAATTCAACTTAATTAAATTTATTTTTTTATCAATATAAAAATTTTGTATTTTTAATCTTTCCGTATCTTCCGTTCGAATAAGATTGATAGGAACTAATATAGGACAACGGTTAAAATGTATTAATACTATTCCTAAATCAAATAAATTTTTTATTTTAATATTTTGATAATCATGATTTTTTAAAAAATGAATTAATTTTTTAATATCTTGAAACAAATCTATTGAAATTAATATATTATTATTATTTTCATGCCAAAACAAAGGTAGTATAAAACTCATATTATTACGTATAGCACCAAAGCAACTAGAAATATAAAGTATAGGTTGAAAATTTTTCAAATTAATTAATTTAAATAATTCATTTTTTTTTCTATATTTTAAAAAAAAATTAAATAATTTTGGTTGCTGTTCTTTTACTAATTTTGCTAATTTAATAGTAGCGTAAACATCGGAAACTGCATCATGTGAATTATCATGTAATATATTATTTTCTTGAGTTAAATTAGATAATTTAAAAATAGGCATACCAAGATTATTTTTAGGCCATTTAATTCCATTAGGTCTCAAAAGATAACATATCCTCATAATATTTAATAAATCCCAACGTGAGTTATTATTTTTCCAACTCCATTCATATGGATCTAAAAAATTACGATAAAATATATTTCTTGTAATTTCATCATCAAAAACAATATTATTATAACCTACTATACAAGTATTAGGATGAGTTAAGATCTTATATATTTTTTTAGAAAATTCATATTCATTAATACCATGCTTAAATGTGTACTGCGGAGTAATTTTAGTGATTAAAATAGAATATGGTTCTGGTAAATAATCATCTGATGGAAAACAATAAAAACATTTTGGTTTTTCAATAATTTCTAAGTTCTTATTTGTTCTAATAGATGCAAATTGAGCTGGTTTATCCAATGATGTATGTGTGCCAAAAGTTTCATAATCATAGAATAAAAAAGTAAACTGATTTTTTTGAGAAGAAAATTGTATATTTTTTTTCATTATATAATCTTAATTATTTAAACAATTAAATTTAAAAAAATTTTTTTAAATCTTTAAAATAAATTTTTTAAAAGAAAATTTTATTAAGGTTGTAAATATTGTAAATATAAAAAATATTTAAAAATATATTAAAATTTGTATATAAATTTAAAAGAAAAAATAAAATACATACGAAATATCTGATATTAAACAATATAGAAAATGAAATAAAATATTATTTCTGAAAATTTAAAAGGTTATGTTAGAAATGAATTATGAAGAAACTAAAAAATTTTTATAATGAAAAAAATTATAAATTTATATATTATTTTATATTAAAATCGAATTTTTCTCCTCTGACTGGGCTCGAACCAGTGACATACGGATTAACAGTCCGCCGTTCTACCAACTGAACTACAGAGGAATATTGATATTTATATCAAAAATTTGCATGTCTGTCAAATATATATATAAAATTAAAAATTAACTACAAAATTTTTAAAAGAAGTATAGATTATTATTAAAAATTCATTTATAGTAAAAGATATAAAAATATTACGGCCCTTTAGCTCAGTGGTTAGAGCAGGCGACTCATAATCGCTTGGTCGCTGGTTCAAATCCAGCAAGGGCCATAAAAAATTATAAAATTAAAACCAAAAAAATTTTTATATGTTTATAAAAATATTACCTAAATTTTTCATCATTAATTAGGGCTGAAATGTGATGGAATGGAAAAAAGAATTTATTGAATTTCTTTTAAAAAAAAAGTCTTAAACTTTGGAACATTTATACTAAAATCTGGCCGAAAAAGCCCTTATTTTTTTAATTCAGGCCTGTTATCTACAGGTAAAGAAACTGCTAAAATTGGATTATTTTATGCACGTGCAATAATGGATTTAAATATTAAATTCGATGTGCTATTTGGTCCTTCTTATAAAGGCATCCCTATTGTCGTTTCTACTTCTATCGCATTAAAAAATCAATATAATTTAAATATTTCATATGCTTTTAATAGAAAAGAAGAAAAAAAATACGGAGAACAAGGACAGTTAATCGGAGGAGATATAAAAAATAAAAAAATTATTATTTTAGATGATGTGATCACTTCAGGAATGTCAATTAATCATTCAATTAAAATAATTGAAAAAGAAAACTCTAAAATATCTTCGATATTTGTTCTTCTTGATCGAAAGGAAAAACAAGAAAGTAATCTAAATAAAACCAATTATCTAAAAAAACAAAAAAGTCATAAAATCAATTCTATTATCACAATAGATGATTTAATTGTATATCTTTCAAAAAAAGAAAAACTAAAAAAATACGCTGATCAATTAATAAAATATTATACAAAACATGGTACTTTTTAATAAAAATTAATATTAGTATTTATATGCCAGAATGACCAAATCCACTTTGAAAACGAGTAGTTTTTTTAAATTTTTTCACTATATAAAATTCAGGTCGAATAATAGGAACGAATACTATTTGAGCAATTCTATCATTAGGATTAATACAAAAATCTTTCATACCTCTATTCCATAAGGAAACCATTAATTCGCCTTGATAATCTGAATCAATTAAACCCACTAAATTGCCTAAAACAATACCATTCTTATGACCTAATCCAGAACGTGGTAAAATTAAAGCAGTAATATAAGGATTTTCAATATATATTGAAATCCCAGTGGGGATTAAAACAACTTCTTTAGGAGACAAAATTATTTTTTTATTTATACATGCTTTAAGATCTAACGCAGAAGATCCTGGAGTAGCATATTCTGGGAAAAAAATATTATTATTCTTAACATCAGAATTTAAAAACTTGATTTGAATTTTATTTGTATTCATAATCTTTTTTAATTTGTGATTGAAAACTATGATGAAACTATAAAGTCTGGGTTTTTTAGAGATTTTCTAGAAAGTAAGCAATAGTTTAAATTCATTTTTTCATGATAGGTTAGCACACTACCTCCTGCAGCTGTAACAATCGCATGTCCTGCTGCAGTATCCCAGATATATGTTGTTCCGAATCTTGGATAATATTGGGCTTTTCCTTCTGCTATATAACAGAATTTTAAAGATGAACCTAATTTTTTGATTGTATACTTCTTGTTTTCTGTTTTATTGATAAAATCATATAATTTTTTATTCGGATGAGAACGACTTACAATAAATCTTGGTATATTAGATTGGACTACAGAAATTTTTTTTTTATATCCTGATGGACTGATTTTCCAAGCTTGTTTTTTAAAAGCAAAATATAAAATATTAAAATAAGGAGCGTATATAACACCTAAAATAGGTATACCATGTTCAATTAAACTAATATTAACTGTAAATTCACCATTTTTTTTTAAAAATTCTTTAGTTCCATCTAATGGATCAATTAGCCAATAGGTACTCAAATTTTTTACGTATTGAATATTTTTTACACTTTCTTCAGATAATATGGCAATATTAGGAGCAATAGTATATAATCCATCTTTGATAACTTTATCTGCAATTTTATCTGCACTAGTCACTGGACTTTTATCTAGTTTATAAGAAATATCAACTAACTCATTAGAATAGTAAATACTCATAATAGCAGCTCCAGCATTTCGAGCTAGGTTACAAATTTTATTAATCATTTAACACCAATTTTAAAAGCAAATTATTTTTTTTCTATAATATTTACTATAAAATGCTCATATATTTCACTATGTGGTTGAAAAGTTACTTGATGCTCTCCTATATGACGCAACACTCCATTAGGAAGTTTTATTTCTTTTTTATTAATTTTTATGCCTATTCGAGACATTTCTGTAATAATATCTCTTATACCTACAGAACCAAATATTTTCTTTTCTTTTCCAACTTTTGAAGAAATAGTTATAGATTTAATTTGTTTTACTTTTTCAGCACGAGATTTAGCGATCAGAAATTTATTAATATTTTCTTCTTTTAATTTCACTTGCTGAGCTTCAAAAGATTCAATATTTTTTTTATCAGCTAAAATAGCTTTTCCTTTTGGAATCAGATAGTTTCTAGCATAACCTGATTTAACTTTTACAATTTTACCAGAATCACCTAATTTATTCACTTTTAACAAAAGAATTACTTCCATTATTTATTATTCTCTTTAAAGTTTAAAAATATAATAATTCATTTAATATTAACGATGTTGATCAGTATATGGAAGTAAAGCAAGGTATCTTGCTTTTTTAATCGCTCTAGATAACTGACGTTGATATTTAGCTCGAGTCCCAGTAATACGACTAGGAACAATTTTACCATTTTCTGTAATATAGTTTTTTAACATAGAAATATCTTTATAATCTATTTCTTGAATATTTTCTGCAGTAAAACGACAAAATTTGCGACGACGAAAATAACGTGCCATAATAAAAGACCTTTCAAAATAAAAACAAAATGATTTTTAAATTTATATATTTTTTTGAAAAATTTTATAAAAATATTTTTAGTATAAATAATTTTTTTAAAAATTATTTTTTTTCTTTTTTTTCTTCTTTTAATTTCATTATAGGAGATACTTCGCTAATTGCTTTTTTCACTAGCATAATCATATTTCTAATAATTGCAATATTATAACGAAAATCTGTTTCTAATAAATTGATAACTTTAGGAACTGCTTCTATATTAATAAGAACATAATGTGCTTTATGTAATTTATTAATAGAGTAAGATAATTGTCTTCTACCCCAATCTTCTAAACGATGTATAATTCCTGAATTATCAAGAACAATTTTTTTATATTTTTCAATTATTATATTAATTTTATCGCTATAATCAGGATGGACTATAAAAATTACTTCGTAATGACGCACAAAACCGCTCCTTTTGGGTTATTTAGTTTCCTATATGTCAAAAAGTATAATATCTATTTTTTAGGAAACAAGGAACATTATATAAAAGAATAAACATTTTAAATACATAGTATTTTAATTCAATGGAAAAATCAATTAAATTTCATTGAAAAAATATAAAAAATAAAATTTTTGACCAATAGAACGCATTATATACATAAAGACAATTCTATTTTTTTTTGATTCAAATTAACAGAAATAACTTTTACTGTCAAAATATCACCAAGACAAAAAGTATTCTTAGTTGATTTCCCAATAAATTTTAATCCTACAGGATCAAAATAATAATAATCATCGCTCACATTGTCTATACGAATTAATCCGTCAATAAAATATTTATTTAAACGAACAAAAAAACCAAAAGAAGTAATATTGGAAATAACTCCAGTAAATATATTTCCAATTTTTTTTTCCATAAAATCACACTTTAACCAATCCATAACATCTCTATTCGCTTCATCTGCACGTCTTTCAGTCATAGAGCAATGCATTCCGATTTTTGTCATATCATTTTTATAATATAAATTAAAAAACTTATTTTTTTTATTATCATTTGATTTAAATAATATATGTTTAATAGCTCTATGCAAAAGAATATCAGGATATCTTCTAATTGGAGAAGTAAAATGCACATAACTAGATAAAGATAGACCAAAATGTCCACGATTTTCTGGGGAATATACAGCTTGTTTCATAGATCTTAATAATATAGTTTGAATCATTTCATAATCTGAACGGTGTTTAATTTTTTTTAATAGATCTGAGTAATGAATAGATTCTGGGATGTCACCACCAGTTAAAGATAATCCCAACCGATTCAAAATTCGTCGAAAATTTATAATACTATCTTGAGCAGGACGATCATGGTTACGAAATAAAATAGGATATTGATATTTTCTTATAAATTTAGCTGAAGATATATTTGCTAAAATCATACATGATTCAATAAATTTATGAGCATCATTTCTCACATGTTGATAAATATTTTTTATTTTAAAATTAGAATCTAAAGTAAATTTAGTTTCAATATTTTCAAAATATACACCTTTTTTAGCAACATCATTTTTTTTTAATATTTTTTGTAATAATAATAAATTTTCAATTTGTTTTAACAGTTTATGATATTTTGAACAAAGTTCGATATCACCGTTCCAAATATTAAATATTTCATCGTATGTAAAACGTCCTTGAGAACATATAACTGCTTCATAATATTGATATTTAATTAATTCTCCTGTATTTGATAAACTCATTTCACATATTATACATAAACGTTCTACGTGAGGATTTAAAGAACATAAATTTGTAGATATTTTTTCTGGTAACATGGGTACTACTAATGAAGGAAAATATACAGAATTTCCTCTTTTTAAAGCTTCTTGATCTATAGCAGTACCAGGTTTGACATAGTAACTAACATCTGAAATAGCTACCCATAAATTCCATCCTTCTTCACTATTTTTTTTTTTACAAAAAATAGCATCATCAAAATCACGAGCATCTTCTTCATCAATAGTGAAAAATGGAAGATGTCTTAAATCTACACGATTTTTAAATTCTTTTTGATCGATTTTATTATTGATTTTGTATAATTGATCTTTGACTTCTTGAGACCATAGATAAGGAATAGTATGAGTTCGTATTGCAATATCTGTAGCAAGAGTAGTGCGCATTTCTTTACCACCAAGAACTTCTACAATTTTTCCTTGCACTTTGTTTTTTTTATTTAAAAAATTTTTATTTAATTGCACAACAACAATAGATCCTACAGAAAGATTTTTTGTTAAAATTGATGAAAAAATAAATATTTTAAAATTAAATCGGCTATCATGCGGGATAACAAATTGTATTTTTTTTTCAATAGAATAGCGCCCTATAATAGGAGTATTATTTGATTTTAATATCTTTAATACTTTTGCTGTATTTCTTCCTTTTTTTTCAGATTTTATAATATGAGCTAAAATAATGTCACCATGAATACATAGTTTCATTTGTTCAATAGACAACCAAAGATCTTCTTTTAATGTTTCACTTCTAAGAAAACCATAACCATCTCTATGACCGATTACTTTTCCTGTGACTGTATGAATATTTTCTAAAACAATATAATAATGATTACATGTATATATAATCTTCTTATCTCGTTCCATAGCTCTTAATCTACGACGCAATGCTTTTTTATCTTCTTTATTGTTAATATTAAATTTCTTTTCTATTTTTTTGTGACTTATGAAATCTTTATAGTTTTTTAAAAAAGATAAAATACACTCGCGACTTGGAATAGAATTCATATATTTTTTATAATCATTTTTTTGGTAGGTATCTACTACCATATTTACTTCTCCAATAACATTATTTAATAGTAATATCCATAGATTTTTTATTTTAATCTTTATCTTTAAATTTAAAATTATAAAAAAGGATGTTTTACTACAATAGTATCATTACGCTCTGGGCCCGTAGAAATCATATGTACTGGAATTCCAGCAATTTTTTCAATACATTTTATATAATTCTTAGCAGCGTGAGGTAAATCTTCTATCTTTTTTATACCTGAAGTTTTTTTCATCCAACCTGGATGTGTTTCATATATTGGTTGCATATTTTCTAAATTATCAAAAGACACACTGGTATATATTTCTAATGTATTCACATTTCGATAAGCTATGCAAATTTTAATTTCTTCCAAATTATCTAAAACATCTAATTTTGTTATACATAATGCAGATAAAGAGTTCAACTGAACAGAATGATGTAAAGCTATTCCATCTAACCACCCAGTACGTCTTTTTCGACCAGTAGTTGATCCAAATTCATTTCCTTTCTTTGAAAGATAAGCATCTATATCATTATGAAGCTCGGTAGGAAAAGGGCCATTACCTACTCGTGTAGAGTAAGCTTTTGTTACTCCTAAAATATAATCTAAATTTTTAGGGCCTACACCTGTTCCTGTAATGACTCCACCTATCGTACTATTAGAGGAGGTAACATAAGGATATGTACCGTGATCAATATCTAAAAGACTTCCTTGCGCACCTTCAAAAATAATAATTTTTTTATTTTTAATTGCATTATTTAATATTACCGTAGTATCTTGTATCATATCAATGATGATGTTTTTAGCTTCTAATAAATCTTTTAAAATCACTTTACAATCGAACGGTTGACATTTATAAATAGAAACTAATTGATCATTATAATAATCAACAATCTTTGATAATTTTATAGACAATGTTTTTTCATTTTTTAAATCTCCAACACGTATAGAACGACGAGCGATTTTATCTTCATATGCAGGTCCAATTCCTCTTCCTGTCGTACCAATAGCATTGACTCCTAGTCTTTTTTCACGTGCGATATCTATAGCAATATGAAATGGCAAAATTAAAGAAGCAGCATGTGAAATAAAAAGACGTTTACTAACAAAGACATGGTTTTTTTCTAACATCTTTATTTCTTTAACTAAGTCGAAAATAGAAATTACAACTCCATTTGAAATTATTCCAATAACATTAGAATGTAGTACACCTGATGGAATTAAATGAAGAATAATTTTTTTTTTATTCACTACTAAGGTATGACCAGCATTATGTCCTCCATGATATCTGACTGCATAAGAACTCTTACTAGATAAATAATCTACTATCTTACCTTTTCCTTCATCGCCCCATTGTGTACCTAATATTACAATATTTTTTTTCATTTATGTAAATGACCTATTTTTTTGAAATACTTTTAATTAGAAATAATTTGATTCATATATTGGAAAAATTTATTATCAGAACTAATTAAGATAATATTATCTTTATTTTTAAAACTGTTTTCATAAGCATGTAAACTTCGAATAAACAAATAAAAAGATGAATCTTTTTGAAAATTATCCGAAAATAATTTTGCCACTTCAGCTTCTCCTTGGCCTTTTAATATTAAAGCTTTTTTCCTCGCCTCTGCCAATATCATTGATACTTTGTAATCAGCCATAGCGCGTAATTTTTCTGCTTTTTCTTGTCCTTGAGAACGTTGACTTCTAGCAACAGCTTCTCGCTCTGCTCGCATTCTATTATATATAGCTTCAGATACTTCAATAGGTAAATTAATTTGCTTAATACGAACATCAACAACTTCAATTCCTAAAGCATTCATGCTATTTACATTTATTTCAGATGAATTTTTTAAATTTACTGTTCCTTTATTTAAAGATTGCAGTACATCTAATGTTAATTTTCCTCTAGAATCAGTTACAATTTCTTTAACATTTAAACATCCTATTTCAGAGCGTAATCGATCACTAAACTTTCTTTTTAACAACACTTCAGCTTGAAAAATATCTCCGTTTCCAGTTGCTAAATAATAACGACTAAAATCATTAATACGCCATTTTATATAAGAATCTACAATCAGATCTTTTTTTTCTTTTGTCACAAAACGATCAGCTTGATTATCCATGGTATGAATACGAGCGTCTAACATCTTAACAGATTCTAAAAATGGAATTTTAAAATGTAATCCAGGATTATAAACTAACGTTTTTTGATCGTTATTTTTTAAAACTTTTCCAAACTGCAATACGATCCCACGCTCTCCTTCTTTCACTATAAATAATGAAGAAGAAATAAAAAGAAGTAAAATACTTGATAAACAAATTAATAATTTATTCATACAGTCATTCTCTCTCTATATTTTTAATATCATTGCGTATTGAATTGATACGTCGTTGTTTAAAAAAATGGTTAGGAGATAATGAAGATAAATAATCAATCTCTTGGTCTTTTTTTAAAAAATTAGATTTATGTTGTATTGGTTTAGTTAAATTTAAAAATGATTTATTATGTTTTTTTTTATCATATATAAAATTATTTAAAGACAAAAATAATGTTGAATTACTATTTTTATCAATAAAAACTTTTTTAGTGTGGCTTAATAATCTTTCCATAGATTCTATATAAATTCTTTTAAGAGTCATTTCTTTAGCTTTTTTATATTCTGGTAAAATTTTTAAAAATCGAACAATTTCTCCTTGGGCTTCTAAAATAATACGCGAAGAATATGCTTTAGCTTCTTCTAAAATGCGTTGAGCTTTTCCATGAGCTTTAGGTTGAACTTCATTTGCGTAAGCCTCTGCTTCACGTATATATTGTTCGCGATTTTCACGAGCTGCAATCGCATCATCAAAAGCAGATTTGACTTCCTCAGGAGGTCTAGCTGTTTGAAAGTTAACATCTAATATGGTTAAGCCCATATGATATGGTTGAATAGTTTCTTCAATTTCTTTTTGAGTATCATGTCTCACCAAAGTACGTCCTTCAGTCAAGATACGATCCATGGTGGAACGTCCTATAACTCCACGTAAAGCACTATCAGTTGCTTGTCTTAAACTATCATCTGGATATGCAACAGAAAAAAGATAACTAGAAGGATCAGTAATTTTATATTGTATATTCATTTCTACACGTACTACATTTTCGTCTGAAGTTAACATTACACCTGAAGTTGCTAATTCTCGAACTGTTTCAACATTTACTGTTTGCACATCATTAATAAAAACTGGTCTCCAATTTAATCCTGGTTCCACTAAATGACTAAATTTTCCAAAATGCGTTACTACTCCACGTTCAGCTTCTTTAATAGTATAAAACCCACTAGCACACCATATAAAAAAAGCTATAAAAATTAATATTAAACAAGGATGAATTTTCTTATTTAATAAGTTTTTAGAATTAGTTGTATGATTGATTATATTGTTAAAGTTATATAAAATTTTTTTAAAATTTATTGAGGTTTTTTTTTCATTACTTTTCTTTTGTTCTTTTTTTTCAGAATAATCTTGTTCTGAACTATTTTTTTTTCCCCAAGGATCTAGTTCTGGTTTATGATTATTTGTTTGATTCCAGGCCATTTTTGCCTCATTTATTAGTTTCAATGCTATATCATATGCTTTTAACAAATTTAAAATAATATATCTTATATTTTAAGATATGAAAACTGTATTTTTTTACAATTTTTCAAAAATTAATCCATTCAAAATACTTTAATAATATATAGAATAGAAATTTTATATTTAAAAATTAAAAATCTAATTCATATTTTTTAAAAATTTTTAACATCTCTTTGAAAATAATACTTGGATGAGAACTAATTAAAAAATAAACATTCTTCCATTTTTTTAACCATGTTAATTGATGTTTAGCTAATTTTCTTGTTGAAAAAATAATTTTTAAAATCATATCTTCGTAATTAATTTGATTTTCAAGGTATTCCCACATTTGCCGATATCCTATACAACGTATAGATGGTAATTGTTTATTTAAATCTCCTCTAAAAAATAAATTTTCTACTTCTTTTTGAAAGCCTGAAATTAACATTTGTTTTACACGCAATTCAATTTTTTCATATAACCATTCTTTACTTTTAGGTAAAATAGAAAATTGAATTACATTGTATGGTAATTTATTTAACATATTATTTTTTAAAGATGTTAATGTTTTTCCAGAAATATAAAATATTTCTAATGCTCTTAATAATCTTTGAAAATCGTTTTTATGGATATTACTAGCAGATATAGGATCTATTAAATTTAATTGCTCGTATAAAAAATATTGATTGTATTTCACTTTTTCCAACAAATATTTTCGAATTTCAAAATTTGAAGGAGGTAAATTAGATAAACCATATAATAGTACATGGTAATAAAGCATTGTTCCTCCAACAAGCAATGGTATTTTTCCTAATTTTAAAATACTTTGAATTTCCTTATGAGCATCTTTTCTAAATTCAGCAACTGAATAAATTTCACTAGGATCTTTAATATTTAACAAGCGATGTGGATGCATTTTTAAATCCAAATAATTGGGTTTATCTGTGCCAATATCCATATCACGATAAATTAAAGCAGAATCTACGCTAATTATTTCTATTGGCAAATATTTTCTAAGATATATAGCAAGTTTACTTTTACCACATCCAGTTAAACCCATTAAAAAAAAAATAATCGGTTTTTTTGATTTAAAGATTTTTACTTTTTTTATATGCATAATACTTCATCGATATTTATTTTATATGATCATTGTAAAAAAGGTTTTTAGAATTAATAGACGCAAATGCTATATTTTGAATAATAAAAAAATTACATGAAATAATTTTAAGATTAATTTGATTATATTATGAAGCGATTGTAAAATCTTTTTAATATTTATTTAGAAAAGATTATTTTATTTAAAAAAATTTTATATTCTATAATAAGAAAAAATCAAATATTTTCAAAAAGTGTTAATTACTTAATTTTTGAAAATGTAAAACAAAACGATATGTATATAAAATAAATTTTTTACTATTACTGTTTGATTCATACAAGATGATAATTAAATATAAATAATTTTTTAATTAAATTCTTAAGTATATATTTCATGTCATGCTTTATACTATAAGAAAAAATTAATTTTATTTTTGAAAATAATTTAATATTCAACTATGTCTAATTTCAAATTAAAATATATTAATACTAGATCAAATCACCAAGAAAAAATTTTACTATATTCCTTGTTAATAAATAATTAAAATATAATTAATGATAAGATTTAATTATATATTTCTTTAGAAAAAATATTATTAATTGAAATATATTCGAGAACAATTAAATCAATTTCTTGGCTATCTAATTGTAAATGAGAAATTTTACTTAATGTTTGTTTTATGCCAAATTTTTTTATTAAATTATCAATTTGCATAGATTCTGAATCATTTATATTTCTATAATATAAAGCTGCTGCAATACCCTTTATTAAATTATCATATGAAAAATTATATTTTTTTGCTAATAAAAAAGGTTTGATTAAACGTTCATCTTTTCTTAGTTTTTGTAATGGATTTCTAGCAATACGTTCTATTCTATCTAATAAAAAAGGATTTTGAAAACGAATTAAAATTTTATTAATATAAGAAAAATGACTATTTTGATTAAAATTATATTTTTTAATTAATGTCAATCCACTTTCTTTCATAGCACCATAAACAATATCTTTTACATCATTATCTTTAATACTATGATATATAGTTTTATGATTTTTGATCCAACCTAAATACGCTGCTATAGCATGTCCTGTATTTAATGTTAAAATTTTTCTATCTATAAAAGATTTTAAATTATTACTAATTGTCATATTAATAATTTTAGGTATAGTTCCTTTAAATTGTTTTTGGTCAACAATCCATTCTTGAAAATTTTCAGCAATTAAAGATAAGCTGTTTTGTTCAAAAGAAGATATTGATGGCACAATAGTATCAATACTACAATCAATAAAACCAATATGTTCGTTTAAATATTCATGATATTTAACAGAAATGTTCTTAAAAATAATTTTTTTAAGATAGGAGCTTGCTTGAGTTTTGTTTTCACAAGCAATGATATTTAATGGAATTTTAGATTTTAGCTTAATTTTTAACATAATTCCTTTTTCTAAAATCAGTGCAATTTTATCCAGAGACGATGCGCCAATAGCTGTTGTAATTAAATTCATATCAGATATAACATTTAATATACGAGGATTATTTAAATTTATTGCACGAAAATTATTAACACTAATAATTTCTTGATAGTTATATCCGACTAATTTCACGTTGTATTTTTTATAATAATTTAATGCATCTATTATATTTTGATTGATATCAGCAAATGTAAGATTAAAACCAGATTGTAATATTGACTTTCCAATAAAAGCTCGTCCAATATTTCCCGCTCCAAAATGTAAAACGTTCATAATCAATCCCAATTAATATTTAAATATTTAAATATGATAACACCTCTTTTACATTTTTTGTTTTAGATAATTTCATAATAATATCTCGGTCATCTAATGCATTAGTAACCTGACTAACTACCATAATATGTTCATTATTTTTAGCGGCGATTCCAATTACAAGATAAGCTATATCATCAACATTATCACCAAAACATACACCATTTGGAAATTGGCAAAAAATTATTCCAGTTTTTAAAATATTATCTTTTGCCTCTATAGTACCATGCGGTAATGCAATGTGTTCTCCTAGCCATGTAGATGCAATTTTTTCTCGTTCTAACATTGCATTAACATAATCAATCTTAACATAACCTTGTTCTACTAAATATTTTCCAACTATTTTGATAGCTTGCTCTTTATTAACAGCATATTGGTTAAGAAAAATATTTTTTTCATTTAATTGAAATAGTTTTTTAGGTTTATCTTGTATATTAACATTTACTTTAGTTATATGTTTATGATCATGAACGTTGTTATTTTTAATTAATTTGTTTACTAAAGAATCATAAAAAATATTATCAAGAAAATTAACTAAAGATATATGTTTAGCGTTAGGAGCGTATTTTTTAGCACGTGAAGTTAAATTTTTATGCGTTATTACGATATCAGTATTTTTAGGTATAGAACGAATAGAAACATTGAATATAGATATGTGCATTAAATTTTTTTTTCTTATTTTTTTTCGAAGAATACTTGCACCTATTGCACTAGATCCCATGCCAGCATCACAAGCTACTACAATAGTATTAATATTTCTGAAGAAATAATCCGATTGATTATTATTTTGATGGTTTAATAACTTGTTATTAACGATTTGTTTAGATGAATTAAAAAACTTTTTCTTTTTATAATTAATAAGTTTTAATAATATAATAGAAATTAAAAAAGAAACGAGAAAAGAAGAAAAAATAGAAAAAATATTAATATAATAAAAATTTTTTTTTGTCATCGCTAAAATTGATAAAATAGATCCTGGTGAAACAGCCCCGATTAAACCACTCTGAAAAAAAACAAGTATAAAAATATTAGTCATACTTCCTAAAATAAGAGCTAATAGAAATTCTGGATTCATTAAAACATAAGGAAAGTAAACTTCATGGACACCTCCTATAAACTGAATAATAGAAGCTCCCCCAGCGGATTTATAAAAATCTCCTTCTCCAAAGAAAAAACATGCCAGTAATATTCCTAATCCCGGACCAGGATTGGATTCAATTAAAAAAAATATAGAATTTTTATTTTCCAGTATATCTTGAAGTCCTAATGGAGAAAATATTCCATGGTTAATTGCATTATTTAAAAAAAATATTTTAGCAGGTTCAATTATAATAGCTATAAGAGGTAATAAATTATAATGTATAATAGTTCTTAATAAATAACCTAAAGAATTTGATAGCCATTCTATACAAGGTCCAATAATAAAAAACGAAACAATGGTTAAAAATATTCCAATTATTACAACGGAAAAATTATTAATTAACATTTCAAATCCATGTTTTATTTTATTTTTTACTAACATGTCAAAATTTTTAATAATCCATCCACCTAATGTTCCAACAACCATGCCACCTAATAACATAGGTATTTTTGCACTTGTAATCATACCAATAATAGAAATACTTCCAATTATACCACCTCTTTCTCCTCCAATTAATTTACCTGCCGTATATGCAATAAGAATAGGTAGAAGGTAAAATATCATAGGTGAAATTAATTCTGATAAAACTTTATTTGGTTGCCAACCTGCAGGCGTAAATAAAGCGCTCATAATACCCCATGTAATAAAAATACTAATATTGGGCATCATAATATTACTTAAAAATTGACCAAAACTTTGTATTTTAAATTTAATTGATTGAAACATATTCATTGCTCATAATCTGGAAAATACATTAATATTAAATAATAATACAAACCAATAACAAACTATTATTTAAATTTAGTGAAAAATCTTGAATATCTAAGAATACCAAAGAAATAAAATATTTTATTTATAAAAAAATTTATAAAAATTTATTAAACCTCGCGTAGAAGAGTCGAAACGTTTATCGTTTTCTATATTAGAAAAATTTTTATAAATATTTTTAGCTAAATTTTTTCCTAATTCAACACCCCATTGATCAAAACTGAAAATGTTTAATAAATGACCTTGGACAAAAATTTTATGCTCATATAAAGCAATTAATGCGCCTAAATTATAAGGTGTAATTTTTCGTATTAAAATAGAATTTGTCGGTTGATTTCCTATACATTGTTTAAATAAAAAATTTTTATCTGTTTTGTTTAGATGTTTTTTATTTTCTTCAAAAAGAATTGATTCTTGTAAAAAAGATTTTTCTGAATTTCCAAAAGCAAGTGCTTTGGTTTGAGCAAGAAAATTAGATATTAGTTTTATATGATGATTTCCTAAATTATTATGAGAAATAATGGGGGCAATAAAATCACTTGGAATTAATTTAGTACCTTGATGTATTAACTGAAAAAAAGCATGTTGTCCATTAGTACCTGGTTCTCCCCAAATAATAGGACCGGTTTGATAAGATATTTTTTGACCTTTTTTATCTACTGATTTACCATTAGATTCCATATTAGATTGTTGAAAATAAGCTGAAAACCGATGCATATATTGATCGTATGGAAATATTGCTTCTGTTTGAGAACCAAAAAAATTAGTATACCAAATACTAATAAGTGCTAATATTATTGGTATATTTTTTTCATATTCTGCATGGTAGAAATGATTATCCATAGCATGAGCACCATTTAAAAACTTCTCAAAATTATTAAATCCAATAGACAAAATAATAGATAATCCAGCAGAAGACCATAATGAAAAACGACCACCAACCCAATTCCAAAATTGAAAAATATTTTTAATATTAATACCAAAATCTAGTGCATTTTGTATATTAGCTGATAATGCAAAAAAATGTTTATCCAAATTAGGTTTTTTTTTTACATTTTTTAAAAACCATATTTTTGCACTATTTGCATTAGTGATTGTTTCTTCTGTGTTAAATGTTTTAGAAGCTATCAAAAAAATTGTTGTTTCAGGATTAACTTTTTTTAAAACTTCAGAGAGATGCGTACCATCTATGTTTGAAACATAATGCATATTTAAATGATTTTTGTATGGACGTAATGCTTCTGTAACCATATAAGGTCCTAAATCAGATCCTCCGATGCCTATATTGACAATATCTGAAATAACTTTTTCAGTACAACCTTTCCATTCTCCAGTAATAACCTGTTCCGAAAAATCTTTCATTTTTTTTAATACGCGATTAATTTCAAACATAATATTAGAATTGTCTACAAAAATTGGAGAATTATGTCTGTTACGCAAAGCAATATGAAGTACAGGACGGTTTTCTGTTTCATTGATATTTTTTCCAGAAAACATTGATTGAATTGCATTTTTAATATCCATTTCTTTAGCGAAATCTAATAAATATCTTAAAGTGTTTTGAGTAATAAAATTTTTTGAAAAATCAACTAATATTTCATTTTCAAAATAAATAGAAAATTTTTCAAATCGATTAATATCTGATGAAAAAAGATCTTTTAAATGTAAATTTTTCATCACATGAAAATGATTTTTTAACATATTCCAAGATCTAGTATGAGTCGGATTTATATATTTCATTTAAATAATCTCTTAAATAATATTATAAATATTTAATTATTATAATATAATGTTTTAAATTTTTAAAACAATCTTAAATATTTTATAAATGCAAATATTATACAACATAATTTATTACATATAAAAATGATCAAATTAAATAATACAAATCTAATTTGGATTGATTTAGAGATGACAGGCTTAAATCCTAAAATTCATCGAATTATTGAAATAGCTACTTTAATCACAGATATTAAACTAAATATCCTTTCAAAAGGACCAGTTATTGCTATTAATCAAAAAGAAACAGATATGTTACTGATGAATGAATGGAATAAAAAAAATCACATGAAAACTGGATTAATTGAAAAAGTAAAAAAAAGTACCTATAATGAATTTAAAGCTGAATCTAAAACTATATTTTTTTTAAAACAATGGGTGTCTTTTCAATCATCTCCTATGTGTGGAAATAGTATTTATCAAGATCGAAAATTTTTGAATCAGTATATGCCAAATTTAGAAAACTATTTTCATTATCGTTGTATTGATGTTAGTACTATTAAAGAATTAGTATCTCGTTGGCACCCTAAGATTAAAAGATTTAAAAAAAAAAATAATCACACTGCCTTAGATGATATAAAGGAATCGGTAATGGAATTACGTTTTTATAAAAAAATTTTTTTTGATACTAGTTGAATAAAATAATTGTATTAAAATTAACATAAATTATTTTTTTTAAAGTAAAGCTTGATTAATAAGTTTGATCTATATAAAATATATAATATTTAAAAATTAATTTAGTTTGCGGGAATAGCTCAGTTGGTAGAGCACAACCTTGCCAAGGTTGGGGTCGCGAGTTCAAATCTCGTTTCCCGCTCCAAAAAAATAAACGAATATTGGCTAAAAAATTAAGAAAATTTATGTTTTTTTATTGTTCGTACAAATGGATAATTTTAGCTTTTTTATTAATTAGTTTTCAAGCAAAATTTAAAAAACACATCGAAAAAAAAAATATTAATAAAATAATATTCATAAAAAATATAAATCATTATCAAAAAAAAATAATTGAACAAAAAAACAAATTTACTATATTAATAGACCCAGGGCACGGTGGGAAAGATCCAGGATCGATTGGGCATACAGGGTTACAAGAAAAAGAAATAACGTTAAAAATTGCTATTAGACTAAAAAAATTATTAGATAATAATAAATTGTTTCAAGCAGTTTTAACTCGTAACAATGATTCTTATTTATCTTTAAAAAAAAGAAGAAACTTTTTAAAATATCGAAACGTAAATTTACTAGTATCTATTCATGTAGATTCTTCACAACAACCATATGTGTCAGGAACATCAATTTGGATTATTTCAAATAATAGAATGCATCGTGAAATTAATAATTTTATAAAAAATACAAAAGAAAAAATTTATTTTTCTAAAAATATTAAAGATGCATTTAAAAACAATCAAAATAATATATATTTAAAAAAAACTATTCTTGATTTACAACTTCATAGTTTTCAAGCTATAGAAATTGATCTATCACGTTATATATTTCAAGAATTTAAAAAAGTTGTAAAAATTAAAAAAATACAACCCAATTATGCCAGTTTAAGCATATTAAGTTCTATAAATACACCATCTATTTTAATTGAAACTGGATTTATTACAAATTTCGAAGAAGAAAGAAAATTAAGAACAATTTCCTATCAAAAGAAGGTGGCTAATGCTATCTACATTGCATTAAAAAATTATTTCCAAAATAAATCTACATCAAATGCTTGAAATATATTGATTAAAACAATTTTTTAAATTTAATATCTTTTAAGCATCAAAATACCATTTAAGATGCTTAAAATTAAAAATTTTTTTAAATTCAACATGAAAAAATAATAATTTTATATAGTTTTTTATTTAGTCATTTTAAAACGTTTTTTAAATCTTTCAACACGTCCTCCAGTATCAATAATTCTTTGTTTTCCAGTATAAAATGGATGACATTTTGCACATATATCTAGATTTAGATTATGATTAATAGTTGAAAAAATTTCAATTATATTTCCACATGAACAAGTAGCTTTTATCTGAGAATAATAAGGATGTATTTTTTTTTTCATAGGAAATTTTCCTTAATTTATTAAAAGTATTTATTCTATTATACAATTATTATTATATTAGTTATCAATTTTTCAGAAAAAATAAAAATGGATCACAATCAAAATAAAATTAATTCAATGTATTTTAAAAAAAAAAAAAATTAAATTTAACAAATATAATTTATTTACTATTCTATTAGTCATAATTATTTTTTTAATTTTTTTAAATATATTTTCAAAAAAAACAAATGATACACAAAAAAAAATATTTATCCAACAAAAAGAAGACGAAAATAAGCTACCTGATAAACCAAAGGAGAGATGGAAATATATTAAAAAATTAGAAAATTTATAAAATAAATATTTTTCTATAATATTTGTTTTTACATGTATATTAATTAAATATTTTTAATATTCGATTTATTTAAAAAAATTTAAATTCATTAAGATAATATTAAACATTATTAATTTAATTAATAAAAAATTTTATTTAATTTCTAAATAAAAATGTTACTTTAAGAGGTTTTTCTTGTGACCACAATATTAAGTGTAAGATTAAAAAATAAAGTAGTAATCGGAGGTGATGGACAAGCAACTTTAGGCAATACTATTATGAAAAGTAATGTCAAAAAAATTAGAACTCTTTATCACGAAAAGGTAATTGCTGGTTTTGCTGGAGGAACTGCAGATGCTTTTACTCTATTTGATATGTTTGAAAAAAAATTATCTATGTACCAAGGTCAACTACAACGATCAGCGATTGAATTAGCCAAGGACTGGAGATCTGATAAAATGCTTAGAAAACTAGAAGCATTATTAGCAGTTGCTGATAAAGATAGTTCATTAATTATTACTGGAAATGGAGATGTAATACAACCTGAAGATGATTTAATTGCGATCGGATCAGGAGGGTCTTACGCTCAATCAGCTGCGCGTGCATTAATAGATAATACTAATCTTAACGCTAAAAAAATTGTAGAAAAATCGTTAAACATTGCCGCAAATATTTGCATATATACAAATCATATTTTTACCATAAAAGAATTACTTTCAGAAAAATAAGGACTATATATGTCTGAAATGACTCCTCTTCAAATCGTTGCTGAACTTGATAAGTTTATTATAGGTCAAGAAAAAGCAAAAAAAGCGGTATCTATTGCATTAAGAAATCGTTGGCGTAGAATGCAATTAAATAATGAATTAAGACAAGAAATTACACCTAAAAATATTTTAATGATCGGTCCTACTGGGGTCGGAAAAACAGAAATTGCTAGAAGATTAGCTAAGTTAGCTAATTCTCCATTTATCAAAGTAGAAGCAACTAAATTTACAGAAGTAGGATATGTAGGAAAGGAAGTAGATTCAATTATTCGAGATTTAACAGATGTAGCTATAAAAATGATTCGCGTTAAGAATATTGAAAAAAATAAAGCTAAGGTAGAAGAAATTGTTGAAGAAAGAATACTTGATGTTTTAGTTCCAAGACCTAAAAATCATTGTACAGACAGCGAAAAAAATAACAGTCTTTTAAATACTTTACAAATATTTCGTAAAAAATTAAGAGAAGGTGTTCTTGATGATAAAGAAATTGAGATTAACTTATTAGCTAGTACTATGGGTGTAGAAATAATGGCTCCTCCTGGAATGGAAGAACTAACAAATCAATTACAATCTTTATTTCAAAATTTAAGTGGTCATAAAAAAAATACAAGAAGACTTAAAATTAAAGACGCAGTTTTACTATTAAAAGAAGAAGAAGCTACAAAATTAGTTAATTTAGAAGATATTAAAAAAGAAGCTATTCATGCAGTGGAACAAAACGGAATAGTATTTATTGATGAAATTGACAAAATATGTAGACGAAGCGATATATCTGGGCCAGATATTTCAAGAGAAGGTGTGCAAAGAGATTTACTCCCGTTAATTGAAGGTTGTACTGTATCTACCAAATATGGCACGGTAAAAACAGATCATATTTTATTTATTACATCTGGTGCATTTCAAACATCTACACCTTCTGATTTAATACCTGAACTACAAGGTAGACTACCAATTAAAGTAGAATTAAATCCACTAACAATAGATGATTTTGAAAAAATACTTACTGAACCTACCGCCGCAATTACCACGCAATACAAAGCGCTAATGGAAACAGAAGGAGTGTGTATACATTTTACAAAAGAAGGAATTAGGAATATCGCAGAAGCGGCATGGAAAGTCAATGAGTCAATGGAAAACATAGGCGCTCGAAGATTGCATACAATATTAGAAAAATTAATGGAAGATATTTCTTTCAATGCTAGCAATATGAGCGGAAAAAAAATTAAAATAGATGCGCTATATGTTGAAAAAAATTTAAATCAATTAATATCTAATGAAGATCTTAGTCGTTTTATTTTATAAAACAATTAAAATATTTATCCATTAAAAATTATCTAAAATGGATGAATATTTTTACAGTTCTTCTATTGAAAAAAATGAAAAAGATCATATATAAATTAAGAAACTTTTTAAATGTTAAAAAAATATTATTTAATGAAATAATTAAAATATATTTTATAAATAAAAAAGGAGTTTTTTATGTCTTATCGTTCATTTTCTTTTTTACCAAATATCAATCAAAATAGTATTTTTTCAAATAGATTCAATCAAATTGATAAAATGTTTAGTACTTTAACAGGAGAAAAACCACTATCAGAAACTCCATTATATAATCTTATTCAAATTGACGAAAAAAAATATACATTAATATTAAGTATTCCTGGGTATGAAGAAAAAGAATTAGATATATCTGTTCATAAAAATCAACTTATAATTCAAGGAAAAAAAGAAACAAAAAATCAAAAAAATGAAAAAATAGAGAAATATTTACATAAAGATATTATATTTGGTAATTTTTCTTTAAATTTTAATTTCGATCATAAAATACGAGTAAATAAAGCAAATTTATCTTTAGGTTTATTAGAGTTAAACTTTGAATGTCAAATTCCAGATGAAGAAAAACCTAAAAAAATATTTATTAACAATCATAATAACACATCAATTAAACATAAATAAAATATAAGTAATGTTTAAAAAAGAAAAATTCTAATAATCATTGTGCTTATTTTAAATTTAGTACGATGATTATTAAAAAAATAATTTTAACTAATCTATAGGAAAATAACATGAATCCATGGATTAATGCTGAAGTTTTAAAAATAAAAAAATGGACTAAAAGTTTATTCAGCATTTTTTTAAAAGCACCAATATCAAATTTTCAAGCTGGTCAATTTACAAAATTAGCTCTATATGAAACTAATGAAAAAAAAAAAATTCAAAGAGCATATTCCTTTGTAAATGCACCAAGTAGTCAAAATTTAGAAATTTATATTATTCGAATTCCCAATGGAAAACTAAGTAATCTTTTATATAATCTTAAAGTTGGAGATAATGTATTTATCAAAAAACATGCATTTGGATTTTTCATTCTAAATGAAATACCTAATTGCGAGACATTATGGATGTTTGCTACTGGAACTGCAATTGGTCCTTATTGTTCTATTTTACAGGAAGGTAAAGATATTAAAAGATTTAAAAATATTGTTTTAGTGCACGCTGTCAGATATAAAAACGAGTTAATTTATTTACCTTTAATGAAAGAACTTAATACAAAATACAATGGGAAATTAAAAATTCAAACTATAGTTAGTAGAGAAAAAGATAAAAATTCTTTATTAGGAAGAATTCCTTTTTTATTAAAAAACAAAATAATAGAAAACAAAATTGGATTAGATATTCATTGCGATAATTCACATATTATGTTATGTGGAAACCCATTAATGGTAAAAGAAACATATTTTTTATTAAATAAAGAAAGAAATATGACTAAACATTTAAGAAAAAAAAATGGACAAATCACTATGGAAAATTATTGGTAAATTAATCTAACAACGATCAAATGCAAATGACATAACTTCATAAATACTTTTTTTATTTAATGCAATCATTATTAAACGATCTATACCAATAGCTACTCCAGAGCATAAAGGTAATCCATGATTTATTGCATTTAAAAAATTATTATCTATTTTTCTTATAGGCAAGTTCATTTTTCGTCTATTTTTATTATCATTAATTAAACGTTTTTTATTTTCTAAATAATCTGTTAATTCATAAAATCCATTTCCTATTTCTATTCCTTTGAAAAATATTTCAAATCTTTCTGAAATACGATCATCTTTGCTATTTTTAGCAGCAAGAGAAGCTTGTTCTATAGGAAAATGATATACGAATGTAGGTTGATATTCCCCCAAAAGTGGCTCTATTACTAGAGTAAATAATATTTCTATTAATGTGTTTAAATTTTTTTCAAAACATGTTAAGTGTTGCAAATTAAATTTTTTTGAAATTTTATATAATTCACAAATATCAGTAGAAAAAGGATCTATATTTAAATATTTTATAAACACTTCTTGATAAGAAATTTTTACTGCTTGTTTAGATTGTAATATTTTTTGAAAAAATAAGTCTATTTGATCAATAAATTCGTGCATAGAATATGAAGTTTGATACCATTCAAGCATAGTAAATTCCGGATTATGACGTTTACCATATTCTGTATTTCTAAAACTATGACATATTTGATATATAGGCCCACTTTTAGCTGCTAATAAACGTTTCATATGATATTCTGGACTGGTAATTAACCATAGTTTTAACTTATTTAAATTATTTTCTAAAAATAAATAATTAGTTTCAAATGGTGTTAAATTTATATCTGTAACTGTTGATTTAGATAATGATGGAGTTTCTACTTCTAAAATTTTTTTTTCTAAAAAAAACAAACGAATATTATTAATAATTTTTGCTCTTTTAATTAAATCTTTAATAGAAGCACTCGGTTTCCAATTATTTTGCATATAACTTCCTTATAAAATTTATATAAAAATAAAATTTAATATTTTTTTTTGATTAAAGTTAAAATAAAAATTATTTATAAAAAATAAGCAATAAAAAATGAAAAAAACAGCAATCTATCCAGGTACATTTGACCCAATTACATATGGACATTTAGATATTATAACTCGCGCAATAAAAATTTTTGATAATATAATTATTGCTGTTTCTTCTGATAACTTAAACAAAAAAACTATTTTTAGTTTAAAAGAACGTATTAAATTAACTCAGTTAGCTACAGCTAATATACATAATATTAAAAAAATAGTTGGTTTTAATGATTTACTAGCTAATTTAGCTAAAAAAGAAAACACTAATATTTTAATTAGAGGAGTTCGTACAATATTTGATTTTGATTATGAAATTAAATTAGCTGCAATAAATAAACAAATATACCCTGAACTAGATAGCATATTTTTACTTTCATCTCAAGAAACTTCATTTATATCATCATCTTTTGTAAAAGAAATCGCAAAATACAAAGGAAATGTAAAACCATATCTTCCTAAAGAGATACATTTGGCTTTATTAAAAAAATTTCAAAAAACTAATATTCTATAGATATAATCTTAATAATTAATAAAAAATAATAGGGCATGTAGCCCTATTATTTTTTTAAGTAAAAATTTTCAAAGATTAATTAACAAAATATGAATGTTTTATTATTGGTGCATTTGTATATGAAAAAATGACTGTTGTTTTTACTCCAAAAGAATGATGTTCTGTTACATCATTTGCATTGACAGAATAAAAATCAGATAAATTAGTAGCGACAATTCTAATTGTACCATCTTCTAAGTGAGTAATTTCATAAAAATTATTTGCACGTACAATACGAGAACCATTTAATCCTGGATGTTCAGCAATTAATTTTAAGTAAGATGGCTTTAATAATGTAGGATTAGCATATTGAGAAACGAACTTTTGTTCTATATCGTTAGTGATTAATTTTTTAAAATTTTCAATCATTGCTTCTTTAGTTGAAGAAGAAATTAAATGCCCATCAATTAGAAATACAGCAGAATCAAAATCTATCATAAAATACTCATTTAATTCTTTAGGAATTTCTAAATCTTTATACATATCTTTGTAATAAGATACTGTATTTTTTGAATGTGGAAACAATGGAGGCTCTTTAAAAACTGTCCATGGATGTTTATTTTTATCAACATCATTATAATGAGCTTTGTTAATACTGCTATTTATTTTATCTTTAAATATTTGATCGGATTGCAAATTTTTTTGTTGTACTGCTGTGTAAAAATTTTCATCTAAATCATTTGGATACTGTACTGTAAAATTCTCTTCTTTTGGAATTTCAACATTTAAATCAGGAAAAGAACTTTCATATTCAGGATGTTTAGGATTATGATTTAATTTATTAACTACTCTTAATCTTCCTTGTTCTCTTATTTTTTCAATTAAAGCATGTATAAATAATTTTGAAGATTCAATTGTTTTTCTTAACTTTTTCACATATTCAATTAAACTATCAATTTTATCATTTACTTTTTTAGTAGACTCATCCATTGAAGATCCGACTATAAATTTATAGCCTGCGTCAAAAATTTTCTTAAGTGTAGTACCATTAAATAAATCAATAACTTCATTTTTAATTGCATTATAAGCTGCAGATATTTTTTCTTGCAATACATGAAATATTTTTGAACTTAATTCTTTTAAATTGATATTTTCAATTGTATCTTTAATGAGATTTATTAAATAATTAAAAGAATTTGGGAAGAAATCTAAAATAGATTGAATGATGGATTCAGAGGGGCATTCAGAAGAGAGTTCAGAAGCAGTTTTTTTTTCACAGAGTTTTCATTATTTAATTCATTAATACTATTATTAACATCAATTTCATTATTTTCTGTTGATTTTTTTTTTATATTTTCTACTTTATCTAATTCAGATAAAAATCTTTCATATAATTTTTCTAATTTAATTAAATTTAACTCAGTTTCATTTGAAGATATTGTAATTTTACTATCTTGAGAATGTTTAGAAATTTTAGAATTTTTATCTAATTCTTTACGATAATCTTCAACTTTTTTACTAATATGTTCAAGATCATTAGGATTTATTATAATTTTTAAATTATCGTTTTTTTCAAAAGATATTGGATTTAATTTATCAACTAGATTAATATTAGATGACATAATTTTGTTTCCTTTTTTTAAACTATTTAAAACTATACACTTGTTTAATGAAAATATTTCTGTTAATTTTTTTAGAAAATTTTTTTAAAAAATTAACATAAAAATAAATTATTTTAATTAGTACTTTTTAGTTTATTATTTTTTATTTTTTAAGAGATATAAAAAATAAAAGTTTTATTTCATACATTTTAAATCTATTTTTAGAAAAGTCAATTATTAATAATAAAAAATAAAAATATTATGAATATATATTTAATTATAAAAAATACTAATGTAAGATTACAAAAAATAATTAATGAATATAATATAAAACATGATGAAAACGCTTCTTTCGCTCTAATAATAAATAACAATACATTAGAATTATATGATCGTTCAAAACTTGGTCAAAAAAGTATTAAAGTTGATTTCTTATCTAAACACAATAATTATAGATGTTTAAATTTTAAAAAAAAAAATGAAGCTCTTTATAAAGCATTAGGTATTAAAAAAAATTATTTTCCTTCTGTTATTGATGCAACAGCTGGATTTGGAAGAGATGCGTTTCTAATTTCTTTTTGGGGCTGTTATGTTGTTATGATTGAACGTAATCCAGTAATTGCTGCTTTATTAAAAGATGGTTTACAGAGGGCATATGAAGATCAATATATTGGATATTGGTTAAAACAAAGATTGCATTTAATATTTGATGACAGTTTCAAAATGCTTGAAATACCAATTTGTCAACCAGATATTATTTATTTAGATCCAATGTATCCAATTAATAAAAAAAAAACATTACCTAAAAAAAATATGCAATTTTTAAGAAAGATAATAAAAAATAATGATAATTATGAAAATTTATTAAATATTTCTAGAACATTTGCAAGAAAAAGAATCATTGTAAAAAGACCCTCTTATGCAAAACCTTTATCTAACGAAAAATTTGAATTTTCAATTAATAATAAAAACCATCGTTTTGATGTATATTTACCTTTCAAATAAAATAAGAGTACAATTAAATGAATATGTACTCCTATTCAAAAAACTATAATTAATATTATTTAGTTTATTAAAAACAATGCTATCGAATATAAAAATCCAGAAATTAAAATTGAAATAGGCAAAGTTAATACCCAAGCAACAATAATATTTTTCATAGTAGTTTTTTGAATTCTATCTCCATCAGCTAACATAGAACCTGCTACTGACGATGATAAAATATGTGTTGTAGAAACAGGAATTCCTGTATAGCTAGCTATTCCAATAGAAAAAGTAGCAGTTATTTGAGCTGACATAGCCTGTGCATATGTCATTCTTTTTTCACCTATTTTTTCACCGATAGTAACAACTATACGTTTCCAACCAAACATTGTTCCTATAGATAAAGAAAACGCAATAATTAATATAATCCAAATTGGTGCGTATTCTACAGTTTTAAGTATTTCTTTTTTAGTTTTATATAAAAAATTTTTTTCGTTTTTATTAATATCAAAACTAGTTATTTGATCAATGTTATCAGAAATACAAAGTAACAAGTGACGCAATTGAAATCTTTTTTGTATATTTAAGTTTTTATAATCATATACGTTATTCAATAAAATATGGGCTTCTTTAATATTTTTTGTTATATGAGAATAATTAAGATATAATTTTTTATTATTATTTTTTTTAATTATGTTTATACGATTATTTGAATAATATTTATACAAATAATTAAGTGTATTTTTTGTGTCAATGATTTCGTTTCTAGTAGTATTTAGATTGATTAAAAAACTAGCTGGTATAATACTAATTAATACAAGCATAATTAATCCAATTCCTTTTTGACCATCATTTGCTCCATGTGCATAACTAACTCCAATAGATGATAAAATTAATGCTATTTTAATTGAAAGTGGAGGATTTTTTTTTCCTTTACTTTTTTCATATTCTAATGGAGTCATATGAATTCGATTAAATTTTTTATATTTATTTGTAATATACCGTAATACAAATATTATACTTCCAGAAATGATTAATCCGATAACAGGAGATAAAATTAAAGATATAAAAACATTTAAAATTTTAGATATATTTAATGCGTGAACTAAAGAGGAACCTGTATATATTGCATTAGTCAAACCAACTCCAATAATTGCTCCAATAAGAGCATGAGAACTAGATGCAGGCAAGCAAAAATACCAAGTAGACAAATTCCATAGTATCGCAGCAAGTAAAATAGAAAAAACTATTGCAAGCGCATGCTGAGGATTCTCATTTAATAATAAATCATTAGGTAATAAATGAACAATAGCATATGCTACTGTCAAACCTCCAAGCAAAACGCCTAAAAAATTAAATATACCAGACATTATAACTGCAAGATTCGCAGACATAGCTCTAGTATAAATTAAAGTTGATACAGCATTCGCTGTGTCATGAAAACCATTAATAGCTTCATAAAATAAAACAAAAAATAAAGCTAAAAAAATAAATAAACTATGATTCAAGTCAGAATAAGAAAATAAATATAGCATAATATTTTAGCCATTTTGATGAATTGAACTAAACTTATTATCCTTGAGAAAGTATCTTTTAGGAAAGCAAAATATAATATTTTTTTTAAAAAAATATTTTATTTAATTAAATTTTTTTAATTGTAAAGATAAAAATATTCCATAAATTAAAATAATTATCATAAAAATTGAAATTCCTAACCATTTTGAATAAAACCAAAAAAATCCACTAAATGTCCCAAATATGCTTGAACCTAAATAATAAAAAAATAAATATAAGGAAGTAGCTTGTACCTTGGCAAATTTTGCATATGCACTAACCCAACTACTAGCAATTGAATGAGAGGCGAAAAATCCCCCTGAAAAAATTATCAGCCCTGCAATAATAATTATAATTTGATTAAATTGAGTAATTAATAAACCTAAAATCATTAATAATAGTGATATTATTAATATATTTACTTTATTATATTTATTTATTAACATTCCAGCTTTAGGGGAACTATAAACTCCAGTTAAATAAATAATAGATAATAAACCTATACTTGATGCACTTAATAAAAATGGTTTTAATATTAATCGATATCCAATATAATTAAAAATAGTAATAAAACTTCCCATTAATAAAAAACCTATCATAAAAAGAATCAGTAATATTGGATTTTTTAAATGTAAGTAAAAATTACTTAAAAATTTTTTATAATTAACAGGAATAGGGTAAAAATTTTTTGAAGATGGTAAAAAATATAGAAATAAAAAAGAAGATATTAATGAAAAAAGACCAATTGTAAGTAATGAAGTATTCCATGAAAAATGCTCTGCTATAATACTACTTATAATTCTTCCAAAACATCCACCGATAGTATTACCACTGATATATAATCCAATGCAAAATGATAATGAATGTGAATGAATTTCTTCAACTATATATGTAATAGCAATTGCAACAACTCCGCTTAAAGACAATCCTATTAAAGCTCGAAGAAAAATAATCATATTCCAGTTATCTACAAAAGAACAAATTATTGTTAAAATTGATGCAATTAGTAAAGATGTAGACATAATTAATTTTCTACCAATTACATCAGATAAAATTCCAGTAAATAACGTACCTATAGCCATAGTTGCAGTTGTTGCCGATAAAGATAAACTACTTTCTGAAGCAGTTAAACAAAATTGCTTAGAAAATATCGGTAAAATTGATTGTACACAATATAAAATAGAAAAACTAGAAAATCCTCCTAAAAAAAGACATAAAATGATTTCATTAAACTTTTTTGTATTTTTTTTAATATATTTTGTTTTTTTAATAATATTTTGATTGTTCAAAATTCTTAAAAACTCCTATAATTAATATTTTATATATATATACAGCCTTCATAAATGTATTTTGCTGGTCCTGTCATATATAAAGAATTTCTAAACCCTTTCCATTTAATTGATAAAATTCCACCTAGTAATTCTACTTGAACATTATTAGAAAGAATATTTTGTATAATACCCACTGCAACTGCAGCACATGCCCCACTTCCACAAGACTGAGTTTCTCCTTCATTACGTTCATAAACTCGTAATTTAATATAATTTTTATTTAAAATCTGCATAAAACCCACATTTATTCCTTCAGGGAAAATAGATTGTTTTTCTATTATTCTACCAATAGTTTTTACAGGTGCATGTTTTATAGATTCTACTTGAATGATACAGTGAGGGTTACCAATGGAAACTAAACTACATAATAAATTATTATCAAGTATTTTTGTTAAAAAATTATGATTTTTAAATTTTTCAGAATTTACTATTGAGTTTAATGTAAAAATAGGCTCATTCATATTAACTTCAATTATATCTTCGGAGATAAAATTAATAATTATATTTTTTTTATTTGTATTGAGATTAATTTTTTTTTTATTAGTTAAACCTTTTAAAATAAGAAATAATCCAACACATCTAGCTCCATTTCCGCATTGTTCTACTTCATTGCCATTAGAATTAAAAATACGATAATAAAAATCAAATTCAACACTATTTGATTTTTCAATTAATAATAATTGATCAAATCCTATTCCAGTATGACGATTAGATAATTGTTTTATTTGTGATGAAGATAGAACAAAATCTTGTGTAATGGATTCAATAACCATAAAATCATTACCTAAGCCATGCATTTTAGAGAAATTAATTTTTTTTTTATTGCTAGTATTTAAATGCATTTGAGATTCCAATAGTTGTTAGTTTTTTATATAAAATTTTTAATTAAACAAAATTATACAGATTTTGTTTTTTTTTAAAATAAATTAAATAAATTTTAGGAAATATTAATGAAAACTAAAATAAAATCTAATCAAAAAAATAATTTTTACGAATTAGTAAATGAATTATTTCTTAAGATTGAAGATAATTTAAATTTGTATATTAATAAAATTGATTTTGATTATGAAATACAAGATTATATGATGACTATCACTTTTTCAAATAAAAGTATGATGTTAATTAATAAACAAGAATTTTTAAAACAAATTTGGTTAGCTACAAAATTCAATGCATATCATTTTTATTATGATTTAGATAAATGGATTTGCAATCGTAGTAATAAAAATTTTTGGGAAATATTTCAAAAATCTTTTTCAATTCAAGCTAATACAAATTTAACATTTTATAATATTTAAAAGATTTTAATGGTTATGAACATATGATAACTAATTATATATTTTATGATGATTTCATAATAATTTTTAAAAAAATATTTTATACTGAATATGAACAGTAATATGAAAAGAAAAACATTAAGAATTGCTACTAGAAAAAGTCCTTTAGCTTTAGCACAAACTAAATATGTTGAAAAAAAAATATTATCTTTATATCCCGATCTAAATATACAATTAGTACCTATAGTAACACATGGAGATAATATTTTAAATAAATCGCTTTCTAAAATTGGAGGAAAAGGACTTTTTATAAAAGAATTAGAATTTGCTCTTCTTGAAAATAGAGCAGATATTGCAATACATTCAATGAAAGATCTTCCTGTTCATATTACTAAAGAATTGTGTTTAGTTAGTATATGCAAAAGAGGAAATCCATTAGATTCATTAGTTTCTAACCGATATAAATCTATTAATCAATTACCTAAAGGAGCAAAAATTGGAACATCAAGTTTAAGAAGACAATGTCAATTAATAACTTATCGACCAGATTTAATTGTAGCTCCTTTGAGAGGCAATATAGAAACAAGAATAGCTAAATTAGATCAAGGTAAATATGATGCAATAATTTTAGCGACTGAAGGATTAAATAGATTGCGTTTAAAACATCGAATTACTCAAATTATACCTGCAGAATTATCTCTTCCCTCATGCGGTCAAGGGGCTATTGGAATACAATCTAGATTGTATGATAAACAAATACTATTTTTTTTATCACGTTTAAATCATATTAACACTTTCATTGAAATTAATACAGAACGTGCTTTCTGTAAAACTTTAGAAGCAGGATGTCAAATTCCAATTGGAAGTTATGCGATTCTTAAAAAAAACAAAATATGGCTTAGAGGATTAGTAGGTTCGCCTGATGGAGCTATGATATTAAAAGGAGAAAGAGTTGGATGGTATAATAATGCTGAAGAAATGGCTTATTCTTTAGCTAATGAATTACTTAGTAATGGTGCTCAGAAAATTCTTGATGATATTTATCTCTAAAATTAAATTAAAAATGAAAATATTAGTGATGAGACCTTCACCCGAAGGTGAAAAATTAGTAAATATACTAAATAATATCGGCATTATGTCTTGGCACTTTTCTTTATTTAATTTTTTACCTAGCACAAGTTCAATGAACTTGTCGAAAAAACTTCATGAATTATATACTTCAGATATAGTACTGATTTTTTCTAAAAAATCTGTTTATTATGTAAATTTATATTTAAATAAAAATAACTTAGATTGGCCTCTTAGTCCAGATTATTATACTATTGGTAAAGGTACAGCTATTTTTCTTAAACAGCATATTAAAAAAAAATTCTATTTCCAGAGAATGAAGAAAATAGTGAAGCTTTATTAAATCTGTTATATAAGCAAAATATTAGCAAAGCTAAAATAATTTTATTAAAAGGAGAAAATGGAAGAAAATTAGTAGAAAAAAGTTTACAAAAAAATAATTTTAATATATCCGTCATAGAATGTTATAAAAAAATTTTTAAAAAAATTAATAATCTAGAAATAAAAAAATGGCGTTTTTACCAAATAAATACATTAATAGTAACTAGTGGTGATATTTTAAATCGACTAAACGAACAAATTGATGTTTTAAATAAAAATGAATGGTTATTTAAATGTAAAATATTTGTTGCAAGTAATAGATTAGGTGATATGGCTGAAAGGATAGGATGGAAAGATGTTATTGTTTGTTATTGTGCTGACAATGAAAATTTATTAAAAATTATAAAAAAATATAGCTAAATTTTATTCGGCGAAAGAGGATTTGAACCTCTGACCTACTGGTCCCAAACCAGTTGCGCTACCAAGCTGCGCTATTCGCCGTTTTTAAATTTTGGGTGGCTAATGGGATTTGAACCCATGACCACTGGAATCACAATCCAGCACTCTACCAACTGAGCTATAGCCACCAAATAAAATAAAGTTTTATCAAAGTGATTGCGCTCGACAGGATTTGAACCTGGTACCTCTACCTTCGGAAGATAGTGCTCTATCCAAATGAGCTACGAGCGCATCTATAACATGTAATTTAAATTTTATGACTAATTATTCTTATTGTCCAGCTTTTTTTATAAAAATTTTAAGAACGTTTCATCATATCAAAAAATTCGTCATTAGTTTTAGTCATAGATAATTTATTTAATAAAAATTCCATTGCATCTATTTCACTCATCGGGTGAATAATTTTTCTTAGTATCCACATTTTTTGAAGTTCATCTGGTAAAGTTAATAATTCTTCTTTTCTAGTTCCAGATCTATTATAATCAATAGCTGGAAAAACACGTTTTTCTGCTATTTTTCTAGATAATGGTAATTCCATGTTACCTGTTCCTTTGAATTCTTCATAAATAACTTCATCCATTTTTGAACCTGTATCAACTAATGCAGTTGCAATTATTGTTAAACTACCACCTTCTTCTACGTTACGAGCAGCTCCAAAAAATCTTTTAGGTCTATGTAATGCATTGGCATCAACTCCACCTGTTAAAACTTTACCTGAAGCTGGTACAACAGTGTTATAAGCACGTGCTAAACGAGTAATAGAATCAAGTAATATAATAACATCTTTTTTATGTTCTACTAATCGCTTAGCTTTTTCAATAACCATTTCTGCTACTTGAACATGCCTTGATGCAGGTTCATCGAAAGTAGAAGCAACAACTTCTCCTTTAACCAACCTTTGCATTTCAGTAACTTCTTCTGGTCTTTCATCAATTAATAAAACCATTAACACGCAATCTGGATGATTATAAGCTATGCTTTGTGCAATATTTTGTAATAATATTGTTTTTCCTGCTTTTGGAGGTGCTACAATTAAGCCTCTTTGACCTCTACCTATAGGTGAAGCTAAATCTAATACTCTTGCAGTTAAATCTTCTGTTGAACCATTTCCTCTTTCCATTCTCAGACGAGAATTAGCATGTAATGGTGTTAAATTTTCAAATAAAATTTTACTTCTTGCATTTTCAGGTTTGTCATAATTAACTTCATTAACCTTTAATAAAGCAAAGTATCTTTCGCCTTCTTTAGGTGGCCTTATTTTACCGGAAATAGTATCACCAGTTCTTAAATTAAATCTACGAATTTGACTCGGTGATACATATATATCGTCAGGACCAGCTAAATAAGAACTATCAGAGGAACGAAGAAATCCAAATCCATCTTGTAATATTTCTAAAACTCCATCTCCAAATATATCTTCTCCGCTTTTTGCATGTTGTTTAAGGATTGCAAAAATAATATCTTGTTTACGCATACGCGCTAAATTTTCCAACCCCATTTTTTCACCAAGAATAATTAATTCGGAAACTGGCATATTTTTAAGTGCGGTAAGGTTCATAATGGTGGGTTCTTAGTAAAATCGGGGTAAATCTTGAAATGATAATTTTGACATAATGTATATTGTATTAATAAATTTTTACAAAGTTTAATATTTGAGATTAAAAATTAGTAAATTTATTTAATATTCTCATCTAAAAATTTTTGGAGTTGCAATTTCGAAATTGCCCCAATTTTAGTAGCAAGAACCTGGCTGTTATGAAATAATAATAATGCAGGAATACCTCGAATAGAATACATCGGAGCTGTTTTTGGATTTGTTTCGATATTCAATTTTCCAATCTCTATTTTTTTAATGTATTCATGTGCTATTTCTTCTAAAATAGGTGCTAACATCTTACATGGATTACACCATTCAGCCCAAAAATCAACTAATATAAAACCTTCTTTTTTTAAAACTTTTTCTTCAAAATTTTGATCTGTTAATTGAATGATATTGTTCATTTTTATTTACTCTCAAGAAAACTTACAATAATTTAACTTTTTAATAAATATTTTATAATATTATCATTTTTAAAAATTGATTTAAACTAAAATTATAGAATTTTTACTTTTAGTGTTTTTTAAAATTATTTCCTTAATTATTATTATAAATAATATATTTTTTATTTTTTTTATTTTGAATAATTACTTGGAAAAATATTTTCATCCCAATGCAAATCTTCTTCGGGTAATTCAAATAAAAACCTGCTAGGTAATGTATATAATTTTTGTCCATACTGTATTCTTGTTTGACAATATGTTAAAAATAATTGTTTTTTTGCGCGAGTAATACCTACATAAGCCAGTCTTCTTTCTTCTTCTATATTATTTTCATTAATACTTTTTGTATTAGGCAAAATACCTTCGCTCATTCCAATAATAAAAACATAAGAAAATTCTAACCCTTTAGACGAATGCAATGTCATTAATTGAACTTGATTCGAGTTTTTAGGTTTTTTATCATTATTAATTATATCACGAAGTGTCATTTTTGTAATAATTTCTAATAAGTTCATAGGTTTTTCAAAATTATTTCCTTTTATTAAACTTTTTATCCAATTAGATAATGTATGCACATTGTTTATACTTTGATTTATTTTATCCGGTTCTTTTAAAGTTTTTTCTAACCATGATTCATATTGAATTTCATCAATAATGATATCTAGAATATCATGAGGTTGTAAAATAGAGATTGAGGTAATTTTATTTATCCAAGAAGTAAATATTTTTATTTTATCCAATGTTGATTTAGGTAAAACATTTTTTATTTCTGGGTGATTACTTACTTGAAAAAAACTTATATTTTTTTCAATAGAAAATTCTTCGATTTTATTCAGCGTAGTAATTCCTATGCGACGACACGGAATATTTAATATTCTTGCAAAAGCATAATTATCATTATGATTAATGATTAATCGAAGATAACTTAATAAATTTTTAATTTCAGGACGTGAAAAAAATGATGAATTATTAGAAATTTTGTAAGGAATATTTCGTTTGAGAAAAATTTTTTCAAGAATTTGAGATTGATAGTTTCCCCGATACAATATAGCATAATCTTTATATTGTATTTTGCTTATAGCACATTCATATATTATCTTTTGCGCTATTTTTTCTGCTTCAATTTCTTCATTCTTACCAATTAAAATATTTATTTTATTTCCATATTTTAATTGAGAAAATAATTTTTTTTTAAAATAATTTGGGTTATATGAAATAAGTTTATTTGCAGCTTTTAATATTCTTCCATAAGAACGATAATTTTGTTCCATTTTTATAATTTTTAAAGTAGGAAAATCTTTTTTTAACAAAAAAATATTTTGAGTTGTAGCGCCTCTCCATGAATATATTGATTGATCATCATCTCCAACCAAAGTAAAATTAGAATTTATTTTAGTTAGTGTTTTAATTAATTCATATTGACTGTGACTAGTATCTTGATATTCATCTACCAATAAATAGTTTATTTTTTTTTGCCAACGATTTTTTATAACGTTATTTTTTTTAAATAATAATGTTGGAATACAAATTAAATCATCAAAATCTAATATATTTGATTCATGTAAATAAGTAGTATATTTTTCATAAAAATATGCAAAATCTTCTTCTTGATTAGATTGTGATAAAAGTTTCACATCTGAAGGTGTATAAAATTTGTTTTTCCAATAGGAAATCATAAAAATTAAATTTTTTAGTAATTTTCTATCATTGTTAATTTTTTTATTAGTTATTTTTTTTAATAATATAATTTGATCTTTTTCATCAAATAAAGAAAAATTAGGATTTAATTCTAAAAAATCAATTTCTTTTTTAATAATTGTCAATCCAAATGAATGAAATGTTGAAATAGTTATTTGTTTTATTTCGAAAGTACTTAAATATTTTAAAAGACGAAGCTTTATTTCATGAGCAGCTTTGTTAGTAAACGTTAAAGCAATAATATTTTTAGGTTGATATTCGCAATATTTTATCAAATAAATAATTTTATTAATAATTACTTTTGTTTTTCCAGAACCAGCCCCTGCTAATATTAAACAGGGACCATTGATGAATTCTACAGCATTTTTTTGAATACAATTAAGAGGCATAATAAATATTAATTAATATAAGGTTTTTAAAGAATATAAGTATATATTATTCAGCTACTGAAATTTTTTTCATTTCTTTCATATAATTTCTTAGTTTATATCCAATAATTTCAATTGGATGATTTCGTATTTCTTCATTTATTTTGTATAATTCAATATTATCTATTGATTTATTATACAACGATGATCCTAAATCAGATTTTTCCAGATCCATTATAAAATTTTTTAAGATGGGATAGGCTGATTCAGAAAAAAGATAACTACCATATTCAGCAGTATCTGAGATCACCATATTCATTTCATATAGTTTTTTTCTTGCAATTGTATTAGCAATTAATGGTAATTCATGTAAAGATTCATAATAAGCTGATTCACTTTTAATACCGGATTGTAACATTGTTTCAAAAGCTAATTCAATTCCTGCTTTTATTATTGAAACCATTATTGTACCATGATCATAGTATTCTTGTTCACATATTTTTTTTGAACAAAAAGGTGCTTTTTCAAAATCTTGTTCTTTCGTGTGATTACGCCAATTTAATAATTTTAAATCGTTATTTTTCCAATCATTCATCATTTCATGAGAAAATTCACCTGAAATAATATTATCCATGTGTTTTTGAAATAGCGGTTTTAATAATTTTTTTATTTTTTGAGATAATTTAAATGCTCTTATTTTAGATTGATTAGACAATCTATCCATCATTAATGTGATACCTCCATGTTTTAATGATTCAGTAATTGTTTCCCATCCATATTGTATTAATTTTCCTGCATAATCAGGTTCGTTGTAATCTTTAATTAATTTTTCATAACATATTAATGATGCTGTTTGTAACATTCCACATAAAATTGTTTGTTCTCCCATTAAATCTGATTTTACTTCAGCTACAAATGATGATTCTAAAACTCCAGCACGATGACTGCCTATTGAATAAGCCCATGCTTTAGCAATATCTAAACCAATTTTTTGAGGATCATTATCATAATGAACAGCAATTAATGTAGGCACTCCAAATCCTCTTTTAAATTCTTCTCGAACTTCAGTACCAGGGCATTTTGGTGCTACCATAATCACTGTGATATCTTTTCTAATTTTTTCGCTACATTCTACAATGTTAAAACCATGTGAATAACCTAAACATGCATGAGGTTTCATTAATTTTTGAACTTCTTGAACTACAGCTTTATGTTGTTTATCAGGTGTTAAATTAATAACTAAATCAGCACCTGGAATTAAATTTTCATAACTATTTACTTTAAAATTATTGTTTGTAGCATTCAACCAGGATTGATTTCGTTTTAAAATACTATCACTTTTTAGTGCAAAAGCTATATTTAATCCTGAATCTCTCATATTTAAACCTTGATTTAAACCTTGAGATCCACAACCTATAATAATAATATTTTTATTTTTTAAAATATTATTTTCCTTTTCAAATTCTTGTCTTTTCATGAAACGACATTGTTTAATTTCTTTAATTTTTTGTCGAAAAGATAATTTATTAAAATAATTCATTTTATTATTTCCAATATATAAAAATTAATTTATTATTAAATATTTGATTCTCTTTAAAGATTAAATAATTTATTTTTATCCCTAATTGCACCGGTATCTGCGCTAGTGGCACAAGCAGCATAATATTTTAACGCTAATGAAATCTTTCTTTTTCGATTTAATGGTTTAAATGCTTGATCGCCTTTTAATTTTTCTTCTCTCATGCGATTTTTAATTTCTTTTTCCGTAAGATTTAAATGAATTGTCTTGTCATAAATATTAATTTGAATATTGTCTCCATTTTGAACTAATGCTATTATCCCTTGATTAGCAGCTTCTGGAGAAATATGCCCTATTGACAATCCTGATGTTCCACCGGAAAATCGACCATCAGTAATCAATGCGCATGTTTTATCTAATTTCATAGATTTTAAATATGTTGTTGGATATAACATTTCTTGCATTCCAGGACCTCCTTTTGGCCCTTCATATCGAATAACTATTACATCTCCAGAAATAACTTGACCCTCTAGTATTGATTTAACTGCTTCTTCTTGACTTTCATATACCTTTGCTGTACCAGAAAAAATATAATTTTCTTTGTCTATACTCGCTGTTTTTATTATACAACCATTTTTTGCTAAATTACCATATAAAACCGATAAACCACCTTCTTTACTATAGGCATTCTCGCAAGATCGAATACAACCGGTAACACGATTTGTATCTAGTTTATTCCATCTAAAATTTTGTGAAAATGGTTTAACTGTTCGTATACCACCAGGTCCTGCATGAAACATTTCTATTATGTTATTTTTTTTTGTAGATAAAATATCATAATCATTTATTGTATCTTTTAAAGTTAATCCTAGTATGTTTTTAGTTTGATTATTTAATAAATGACAACGATTTAATTCTCCTAATATACGCATAACACCACCTGCTCGGTGTACATCTTCTACATGATATAATTTTGTACTTGGAGCAACTTTACAAATATGTGGAGTGTTTTTTGAAAGTTTGTCAATGTTAGACATTTTAAAATCAATATTTCCTTCATGTGATGCAGCTAATAAATGCAATATAGTATTAGTAGATCCACCCATAGCAATGTCTAACATCATTGCATTTTCAAAAGATTCTTTATTTGCAATATTTCTAGGTAAAAATTGTTTTTTATCATATTCATAATAATCTTTTGTAATTTTTACTATTATTTTAGCTGCTTGTTTAAATAATTTTTTTCTATCAACATGAGTGGCTAACAATGTTCCATTTCCTGGCAAGGATAAACCTATTGCTTCCATTAAGCAGTTCATAGAATTAGCAGTAAACATACCTGAACAAGATCCGCATGTAGGACAAGATGATAACTCAATATTTTTTATAAATTCATCTGAATTATTAGGATCTCCTCCGTGAATAATTGCGTCAACTAAATCAATTTTTTCTGTTTTTTCTTTAATTTGTATTTTTCCCGCTTCCATCGGTCCTCCTGAGATAAAAACCGAAGGTATATTTAAACGCATAGCCGCCATAAACATTCCAGGTGTAATTTTATCACAATTAGAAACACATATCATTGCATCTACACAATGTGCATTAATTACATATTCTATAGAATCTGCAATTAGTTCGCGAGATGGTAAAGAATATAGCATTCCTGAATGACCCATTGCTATTCCATCATCTATTGCGATAGTATTAAATTCTTTAGGAACACCTCCTGATTTTGAAATTTCTTTTGAAATAATTTGAGCTACTTCTTGTAAATGAATATGACCTGGTACAAATTGAGAAAAAGAATTAACTATTGCTATAATTGGTTTTTTAAAATCTTCATCATTCATTCCTGTAGCACGCCATAAAGATCTAGCTCCAGACATATTTCTTCCCTGCGTTGTTTTAAACGAACGATACTTAGGCATTTTCAGATAACCTCATGAGAATGTTATTTTTGTTTAATATTATTTTTGTTTAATATAAATTAAAAATATTTAATATAATTTTAAAAAATATATTTATTTTTTTATTATAGGAATAGTAATTTTATACGATTAATTGATTGTAAAAAGAAATTATTTTATGAATCTGATGAGTGAAATTTGGCAGGGGTGGAAGGATTTGAACCTACAACTTTCGGTTTTGGAGACCGATGCTCTACCAATTGAACTACACCCCTAATGGTGTTTAAATCTTTAAAAAAGTTAATTATATTCTTTATTAATAAAAAAGTCTAGTTTGTATTTTATAAAAATTTTCATTATAAAAGTATATTAATTTTTAGAACTAATTTTTTTAAAATGATAGAATATTAATTTTATTCATACGCAAGGTAAGTATTTTATGAAAACTCCCATTTATCTAGATTATGCAGCTACTACACCAGTAGATTATGAAGTTGCTAAAGAAATGATGAATTATTTAACGATTGATGGAATGTTTGGAAATCCAGCTTCTCGTTCACATAAATTTGGTTGGGAAGCGGAAGAAATAGTTGATATTGCTCGTAATCAAATATCTGATTTAATTGGGGCAGATTCACGTGAAATTATATTTACTTCCGGCGCAACTGAAGCGAATAATTTAGCCGTTAAAGGTATTGCTTTATTTCATAAAAAAAAAGGAAATCATATTATTACAAGTAAAACAGAACATAAATCAGTATTAGATGCTTGTAGATATTTAGAAGGAGAGGGTTTTTCTGTAACGTATTTAACTCCTAAAAATAATGGAATTATTGATTTAAATGATTTAAAAAAACATATAAAAAAGAATACTATACTCGTTTCTATTATGCATGTAAATAATGAAACTGGAATTATACAAGATATTAAAAGTATATCTAAAATTTGTGAGTCTCATGATATTTTTTTTCATGTAGATGCAACACAAAGTATAGGTAAAATCGATGTTAATGTAAAAAATTCATTTATAGATTTAATGTCTTTTTCAGCGCATAAATTATACGGGCCAAAAGGGATTGGAGGTTTATACGTCCGTCGAAAACCTCGAGTTCGTCTATTAGCATCCTTGCATGGCGGTGGTCATGAAAGAGGAATGAGAGCTGGAACTTTACCAGTTCATCAGATTGTTGGTATGGGGAAATCTTTTGAATTAGCGAAAAAAAAAATAAAAGATGATTTTTTGCATCTAAATAATTTAAGAAATGATTTATGGAGTGGAATTAAAAATATTGAAGAAGTTTATTTGAATAGTGATTTAAAACAAGGAGCACCTCATATTTTAAATGTTAGTTTCAACTATGTTGAAGGTGAATCATTAATTATGTCACTAAAAGATTTAGCTATTTCTTCAGGATCAGCGTGTACTTCGTCTAGTTTAGAGCCTTCTTATGTGTTGAGAGCTTTAGGGATAAAAGATGAATTAGCACATAGTTCTATTCGCTTCTCTATTGGAAGATTTACAACAAAAGAAGAAATTCAGTATACAATCAAGTTAGTTCATCAATCTATTTCTAAACTTCGCGAACTTTCACCGTTATGGGAAATGTTTAAATCAGGAGTTGATTTAAATAGTATAGAATGGGATCATAGTTAAAATAATACATTTTAAATAAAAAGGTATTTAAAAATGGCTTATAGTAAAAAAGTTATGGATCATTATGAAAATCCTCGTAATGTTGGTTCGTTTTCTAATTCAGATATCAATGTAGGAAGTGGTTTAGTAGGTGCGCCTGCTTGTGGTGATGTGATGAAATTACAAATTAAGGTAAACTCAAAAGGTATTATTGAAGATGCTTGCTTTAAAACATACGGTTGTGGTTCTGCAATTGCTTCCAGTTCACTTGCAACAGAATGGATAAAGGGAAAATCAATAAAGGAAGCAGAATCTATTAAAAATACAAGTATAGTAGAAGAATTAGAATTACCTCCAGTCAAAATTCATTGTTCAATTTTAGCAGAAGATGCTATTAAAGCAGCTATTGCAGATTATAAAAACAAAAAAAACAGAGAATAATATCTCTTTTATAATTTAATGTTGAAAATTTTTCAACATTAAATTTTAATTTAATATTTTAAAATCAATATGATTTAGGTATTTTATGAATTATTTTGAATTATTTACATTACCAAAAAAATTTAGAATTAATAAAGATTTGCTAAATAAAAATTTTTATAAATTGCAATTAAAATTTCATCCTGATTTATTTATAAATCAGTCTGAATCTAAAAAAAAATGGGTTTTGAAAAAATCTATTGAAATTAATAAAGGATATAAAATTTTAAATAGTTCACTAAATAGATCAATGTATTTACTTTTTTTGAATGGCGTTAAAGTAGACTCAGAAAAATTATTATCTGAAAATCAATGTTTTTTAAAAAAATATTTTTTTTTATACGAAGAATTAGAACTTTTGAAAAAAAAATATCATTCAAATACAATCCATTTTAATACTTTTATAAAAAAAATAGAAAATGAAATAAAAGATTGCGAAAATATAATTGATTTCGAATTTCACAATAAAAATTGGAATAAAATTATTCATTCAGTATCTCAATTGTTGTTTTTAAAGAAAATAAAAAAAAAATTAAAAACATAAAAATTTTTTACTTAAATTAAATAAATTAGGATGTTTTTATATGATTTTTTTAAAAGAAAAATTTAATGAAAAATTAATTTTGGGGATTGACTTTGGTACTACTTACTCTCTTGTATCTACTGTAGAAAAAAATCATGCTATATTGTTACCTGATAATAAGAAACGTTATTTATTACCATCTATTGTAAATTATAAAAAAAATGATTTGACAGTGGGTTGGGATGCAGAAAATAAAGTTCTTGAGGATCCGGAAAATACAATTGTTTCAGTAAAACGATTAATTGGCCGATCTATTGATTTTATTAAAAAAGAATTTCCAATTTTACCTTATATTATAGATCAAAATAAAAACGGAGATGTTTTTTTTTATACTGATTCAGGAAAAATTTCTTCTACTGAAGTTGTGAGTGAAATATTAAAATGTTTAAAAACAAGAGCTTGTTCTTTATATAATAAACAAATGGATGCAACAGTTATAACTGTACCAGCATATTTTAATAATATTCAACGTTCTTTAATAAAAAAAGCCGCTATTACTGGCGGAATTAATTTAATTAGATTATTAAATGAACCCACATCTGCTGCTGTAGCATATGGTTTAGAAAAAAATAAACAAGGAATTATTGTTGTATATGATCTTGGAGGTGGTACTTTTGATGTTTCTGTATTAAAGTTAAATAAAGGATTGTTTGAGGTGCTAGCTACAAGTGGTGATTGCAATTTAGGTGGAGATGATTTTGATATCATTTTAGCAAATTATATTTATCAAAAAGCTAAATTATCAGGTCATAAGTATAATAATTTTTTTAATGCTTTATTATTAAAAATCGCAAAAAAAACTAAAATACAGTTAACTTACCATAAAATTGTAGAAATTAGTATTTTAGACTGGAAAGGAGTAATTACTCGTGATGAATTTAATTTAATTATTAAAGATTTAGTTAAAAAAACTTTATTAATCTGTATAAAAATATTTAAAGAAATCGATCTAGATGTAAAAACAATTAAAGAAGTGATTATGGTAGGAGGCTCTACACGAGTTCCATTAGTTTATCATGAAGTTAAACACTTTTTTTCAATTAACCCATTAATTTCAATTAATCCAGATAAAGTCGTAGCAATTGGAGCGGCATTACAATGTAATATGCTTGTATCCAATACTAAAAAGAATCGAACAATATTGTTAGATGTTGTACCTCTTTCATTAGGAATTGAAGTTGTAGGAGGATTTGTAGAAAAAATTATCTTGCGAAATAGTCATATACCTATTTCAAAAACAAAAGAGTTTACAACTTCAAAAGATAATCAAACAGGTATTGTTATTCATATTTTACAAGGCGAAAGAGAGCTTGTAAAACATTGTATTTCACTTTCTCGTTTTATTTTAAAAAATATTCCACTTGGAAAAGCAGGTACAGTTAGGATTTTAGTTACATTTCAAATTGATACTGATGGTTTGATTAGTATAACAGCACGTGAAAAAAATACTAATAAACACAAAACAATACAAATTGATAATTCTTTATTAGACTATCAAAAGATCTCTAAAACTGTTAAAAATCATTTTCATTACACTAAAAATGATTATTATCTTAGGGTGAAAGAAGAAAAAAAAACTGAATCTAAGAATATTTTAGATTTATTAAAGAATGCTTTAAAACAAGATAAAAATTTAATTAGTATAAAAGAATTAGAAAAAATCAAATCAAATCAAATCAAATTGCAAAAATCAATTGATGAAGATGATTTTTATTCAATTAAGTTAAATTTAAAAAAATTAGATGAAGTAACTAAAAATTTTTTTTCATTGCGTTTAAAAAATGCAATTAATAATTCTCTAAATGATAAGATAAATGAGACTAAATAATGCCAAAAATTTTTTTTCTACCCCATAAGTTGATATTACCAAAAGGTGCTATTTGTGAATGTAAAAAAGGTGAAACTATCTTAAATGTTGCATTATTTCATAATATTAAGTTAGAACATGCATGTGAAAAATCATGTGCTTGTAGTACCTGTCATTGTATTATACGAAAAGGTTTTCTTTCTCTTTCAGGATGGACTGAAAAAGAAGAAGATGTTTTAGATAAAGCATGGGGTCTTGAATCGACTAGTCGACTCAGTTGCCAGGCTATTATCGGAGATAGCGATATAGAAGTAGAAATTCCTTTATATAATGCTAATCATGTTTCTGATAGTTAATAAAAATCATGAAATATATGGGTTTTTTATTTCTTTAAATTTGATTTTGATTGGAATTCCATTGACTTGCAAAGCTTCATAAAAAAAATTTTTTAAATATTTTTTGTAAGTTAATGATAAATGTCTGATTTGATTTCCATGTATAATAATTTGAATTGGATTAGAACTGCCTAAATGTGCATATTTTAGTTTTATTCTGCGTCCTTTTATTAGCGGAGGTTGATGCTTTGTTATTGCATCTTTCATAATTTTCATGAGTTTTGCAGTACTTATATTATTTTGATAGGATTTATAAATATTTTCAACTAATTTAAATATTTCAAAAATTTTTTTACCTTTCAGTGCTGATATGAAATGTATTTTTGCAATAAAAGAGTTTTTGAATTGATAGTTTATTAATTTTTTAAATTTTTTTTGTTCTGAATAATTTAACAAATCCCATTTATTAACTATTAAAATGACTGGTTTTCCACAGTTTTCAGCAATTTTCGCTAATAATAAGTTTTGATTACATAATTTGTTTTGTTCATTTTTTGCATCCACCGTTAACAATGTTATATCTGTTTGTTCAATAGTTTTTAAAGTTTTTATAATAGATATTTTTTCAATTTTGCTTTTGTTTCTTTTCTTTTTTGATGCTCCTGCTGTGTCAATTAAAATATAATTTTTATTATTATATTTTATAGGTACAGATATAATGTCTAATGTTGTACCTGCTATATTAGAAGTAATAATTCTATTTTGCATTACAAGTGCATTTATTAATGTTGATTTTCCAACATTTGGTTTTCCTATAAATGCAATTCTTATTGGAATTTTTTCTATTTCTGTTTGTTTATTGATTGTTTTTTTTGCCTCTACTTTTTTAAATGCAAATTCTATCCAAGGAGTTAAGTATTTATTAATCAAATTATTAATTCCTTGGTTATGACTCGCAGAAATTTTTATATTTTTTTTAAATCCTAAAGAATAGAATTCATGTATTTTTTCATCTTCTTTTATTCCATCTATTTTATTAATAATTAAAAATGATGTTTTTTGGTGTTTTCTTATTTTTTTTAATATTTCATATTCTTCTGGAAGTATTCCTTCGCGAGCGCTTACTATAAACAAAATTAAATCAGCTTCTTTTATAGCTATCAATGTTTGTTCGTAAGCTTTGGTTTGTATTGTTTCTGACTCAAAGTCAAAACCAGCAGTATCTGTTAGAATAAACTTTTTATTTTTTTCTAAATAACAAACTTCGCAATTTCTATCTCGAGTGAGTCCTGAGAAATTTGAAACTAATGCATTTCTTTTTTTAGTTAAAATATTAAATAAAGTAGATTTTCCTACATTGGTACGACCAATTAATACGATAATAGGCAACATTTTAGCGTAAACTCTTTTTAATTAATTTTTTTTATTTATTTGAATTTCATTTATTTTCATATCAATTATTTCTTTAGACACTTTAGATTGTTCAAAGAATTTGCTTTTTTTCCAAGATTTAATAGCTAGCTTTATATTTCCATTTTTCATAAAAATATCTCCTTTTATATTCTCTACTACATTTCTCCAAGAATGATCTTTAATTGTTTGAATAATATGCATTGCATCTTTATTTTTATTTTGTTGTATTTTTATTTTTGACATTCTAAATTTTAAAATATTTTTTAAGTTTTCATCTTTTGTATATTTTAAACTTGTTTCTAATTGAATAAACGCTTTTTCTAAATTATTTTTTAAAATATATTCTTTTGCCAATGACAAAGAAACTAAAGTGCCATAAATATTTTTATTTTCTATTATAAATTTTTCTATATTTAAAAAATTTGAATTCTTTTTTGCATCTATCTCATTTATTATTTCTTCATATGTATTTTTTTCTAAATTTTTTACTCTATTTTTTGGTTTGATAATAAAAAATAATATAAAACAAATTAGAATTAAGAAAAATATGGTTAAAAAAACTTTTTTTTTGGAAATTCTGAATTTTTTAATTTGATTATTTTGCATTGAATGCATTTTTTTTCCTTTTTTTTCAAATAAAAATAAATTTTTTATAAGTTTAATCTTTTTGACATTAAAAAGATATTTTTTAAAATTTTTTTTTAATGAATGCAATACTAATTTTTTAGAAAAAAGTAATTATTTCATTTTTATTAAAATAAAATGACTTTTAAAAAAGTTATACCCATAAAAAACACTAATTATACACAGCTAATTAATACCAGAAG